>CAMDLK010000013.1 GCA_945901725.1 Bifidobacterium breve
GCCAAAGATGGTGCAGATGCGGTGTATGCAGCTGCACTGCCAGATGGTCGTGCAGTTGCCTTGAAGGTTTCTGATGGGTACGGACGGGGAACTCCAACAGTGCTTCTTGCAGCATTGCAAAAACTAGGTGTTGATGTAACAGGTGTTGATAACAGCATCGTAGAAACTGTGTACGGACATGGGAAACCAGTTGGTTCAGTCCGAGCAATTGGGTTTGACTGAATATGGCTATTCCGTTTGTTCCTCGCATTGATGATGCACCGTATGCAGAGATCACTCAGGTGTCGCCGCTGATTCAGAGAGTGATTGCTAAGAATCCATCGAAGTTCAGTTACCACGGAACAGGTACGTACATTTTGGGTACCAACGATGTTGTTGTGATTGACCCGGGCCCGAAACTTGATAGTCATCGTGATGCATTGCGCGTAGCACTAGACGGTAGAAACGTTGTTGGAATTGTGGTGACGCATTGTCATTCAGACCATTCACCATTGACCGAATGGCTGTACGGCGAGACAGGCGCTACTCGATACGCCGTAGGACCGCATCGTGTGTATGCAGGTTTCGTTGAAGAAGATGATCATGATGCATCTGAAGATGACCCTGCGGATGCTGTTGAGTCTGATGAAGAGAAGGAAACAACTGACCTCGCTTTTTCTCCTGATGCAGCAGTGATTGATGGCGAGAAATTTCTGTCCACAAAAGAGTTCGCATTGACTGCTGTTGCTACTCCTGGCCACACATCAAATCACCTGTGCGTCTCGATGGATGCAGAAGGTGCCTTGTTCACTGGCGACCATGTGATGGGCTGGTCAACCACAATCGTGTCGCCGCCTGACGGAGACATGCGTCAGTACATGGATTCAATGCGCAAGGTCATTGTGCGCGATGACCGAATTTTGTGGCCAACACATGGTGGACCAGTGACAGACCCACAGCCGTTTCTTATTGCGTATCATGAACATCGCTTAGAACGTGAACGTCAGATAGTTGTGCAAATTGCTAATGGCAATAACACCATTCCAGGAATTGTGAAAGTGCTTTATGCGGCTATTGACAAGAAACTGCACCGGCCAGCACGTCGCAGTGTGTGGTCTCATCTACGCAAATTGGTAGATGACGGTGTGGTTGCGACTGACGATGGTGGAGAACCGCGACTGCTTGGCTCGTACCACCTAGTCGGCTAACGCTCGTTTTTCCTTTTGCGCATCCGCAGGCGACGCGTAACGAATCGCACCACACGATCGGTGAGGATTGTGAGAGCAATGATGATGACTGTGTACCACCACAAGGGAACGTTGTGAGCTTTGTACACCACGAAGTTGATATTGATGCGCGTGGTGTTTGCCGCGATAAGAGTAATGATGACGAGAGCGCCAACGATGGCTGCAACAGTGCCAAGACCAGCACCTTTATCAATTTCTAGTTCGGAGTTGTCGTCGTCAGTCATGTGAGTTGTCCTTTGTGATTACTTCACACTGTATTCAATTACAGAATGGTTACTTGACAGCGCCAGCCGACAACGTCTCTGGGTCAAAGAGAGCAAAGAAATCCTTCGTGGAACCATTGAGGTGACGATTCGGATCACCCATTCGATTGTCAATGATTTTTCCCCAACGAATCGGCTTTCCGAAGTCGCTGTACACCGCAAAGTACGGCCACTCACCATTGATGTCTAGTTCCATGCCGGTCTTGCAGCCAAGTACAACAAGCGTGTCTGCCAACATGCCAATGTTTACTTTGCCAACCGCGACAAACATCATGAGCCCATCTGTACGAAGACAAACAGCCGAACGAAAGTTGTAGACCTTGTTACCGAAATCGTTACCCCAATCAACTTTGGGGTAATTGGCATAAACAGATTTTCCGTTATGTACCAGGGGCGGTAAGTTTTGACGCAATGACGCCCACGAACCGTCATCGGTAATGGTGTCTCCCCAGATACCAATGGTGCTGACGCCATCCTTCGAGATTGCAAGCGTGGCATACCCCTTGCGCATCTTGCGCACAGTCTTACCTTCGGTGACATAACCACCTGGTTGATGCTCAAATCGGAAGCCGCCATTAAAACTTGCAATCAAAGAACGCAATGCAGAGCCGCGAATCTTTGAACCGTTCTTCCAACCTTTGCCACCTGGCATCTCTGTGCCATTAAACATTGCGGTACGAACTCGAGTTGGATCAAAGGTGGCCATTGTGGCAACTACAGAACCAAAGCACCACAGAGGTCGTATTGAAGTTGCGTACACAATTGGTTTTGTGCGCACTCGCATAACAGCTTGCCATTCACCTTCACCCGCTAACGCCGGAATCAGTTGGGACGAAAGATCTGCAGGTTTCGTGGGGATGGTTGTCGTTGTCGTCGTGGTTGTTGTCGCTACTGCGCCAGGAACAGTTGACGTTGTTGTGGTTGTCGTCGACGTAGTTGTTGAGGTAACAACCGTGGCGACACTGCTATCAATGGGACAAGACGAAGTAGCCACTGTGGGACGTATTTGTAGCGGTGTGATGATGTCAGGAACTGATGTAGTTGTGGACGATTGGGCCGACGAAGGAGTCAATGTCGTTGAGGTTTGTGTCGGTACGTCAGTAACCGGCGTGATTGCAAGAGCGAGCGAGTCTGCGGGAGCAACAGCAGGTGGGTCGTTGTGAAGCCAAGCTTCCAATTGGTCAACAACAGGCCCCAATTTGTTCTCACGAGCCCACGATGCAATATTTTGCTGCAACGGGTCGCGGGGATGAGCCCGAACGTACTGAGTGATAGAAATCGCTACAACAAGAAAAATCATTGCAATGATGCCGCCAATTACACGGAGAAATAGGCGGCGTGTCATGCGATTACAGGATATGCGTTTTAGCTAGGAAGCACTGCCCTTATCTCGCAAATGCCTACCGATATAGGCAACGACAACCTGCTGAGTTTCATCATCAAAATATAGGTGGATGCGAACTAAATGAGTCTTGCGCCCACGACGAAGATGCGCTTCTGCCCGAACAGTACGGCCGCGCCAGTCAATGAGGTAGTCCTCTTCGTATTTCTGACGCGCAGTCACTGAAATTGCTGGGACGAAGTCAAGACCCATCTGGCGACATGCCAATTTGATACTGGTGCCGGTGATTTCACCTGACATCCATGCGCGGGCTACTTCATTGAGGCGCACCAAGTCTTGCAATACGCTTACTGGCTCTGGTCCTTCAAGACCTTCACCCGATTCGATGGCCCTGTCGTGAAAGACAAGGAATGGGCAATGCAAGCGTGCAAGACGTAACGCTTCGGTCATTGACGGCACAGCACGAACCTGAGCTGTGTTTCCCGCCTGTGTTTCAAGCGAAACATTACGAAGAATCAATTCATCAAGTTGGCCACCTTTGCGTTCCAACTGTGTGCGTTGTTCCGATAGCAAGCGGTCTGCATCAGCAAGCGCGGCTTCTAGCTCATCAACCGATGCTTCAAGTTGTTCGATGTGAAGCGCCTGCTCCTCATTCTCAGCTTCTTCATCAGGAATTTCACGAACGAGAAGATCAGCAATTTCGAAGTCTCGTCGTGGTGGGGGTGGTACACGTGGTGGCGCAACTGAACGTGCCGCTGTATCAATAACTAGTCGAATGATTCGGTGCTGCTCACGTATTTCGTATGCTGCGGGCAATTCGCGACGTCGTGTGATGTCTGGTTCAGTATTTCCAGCCCACTGCACAATGATGCAACCAGGACCAATTAGTGAGTAGTCAGCTAATTCAGTGAATCCTTTTAGTGCAGCGGCGTTTGTTATTTGAAAAACATGAGCTAATCCGACAAGAGGTCCCGCACCAATTGCAACGAGCGGTGGTGTACGTCGTTCGAAGTCAATGATTTCCACAATCGCCGGAAGGCGACGACCGGGCGCGAGAATAAATGCTGCAACTTCTTGTCCGCCTAATTCTGTGTCAACCAAAGTCGCGGCGTCTGTGATGTATCTGTTTGCATCTTCAGATGGCACTGTGCGTAATGCAGTACGAACCAATTGCACGACACGCGGTGGCAACATAGGTGGGGTGTATGGCACAACTTTGGCTGTGCTTGGAGTTGACACAATACGTACGTCGAATGTCAGCACATCTTCCAACAACACAACACTGATCGTCAGAGTTTCTACGTGTGTACTGCCGGGAGCACTTTCAGTAATGGTGAGACGAAACACTGGATCATCAGATGAGTGCCGGGTTCGTACTGTTGTACCAGGGCCGTATGAATCGATGGGGTAGTGCGCAACAAGCCAATCATCTACAACATCAATCAGTGCCATGCGATGGGAATTACTGCAATCACGCGTGGCAAGTGATAGGGCGTATGTCGTAATCATCGACGACTCGAATTACTACGAAGAGAACTAGCGGTACGGCGTAAGCGCATCGTGAACGAGCGACAAGAGGGAGGTAACTGTGGCTGCGTCATCAGGATCGAGTGTAAGCAACCGGTCAAAGGCAGAAGATTCAATGTCAATAGCGGGGTGCAACTGGTAGCGCTGGTGGGCAGGAAGCGGCGGTTCTGGGGTCTCTAGACGGGCAGTCCCTGGCGATTCGCGGTCAATCCAGCACTGGGCGGCTGAGCCAAGTGCCTGAATCGTCCAGCCCGTTTCCAGGTGAACAGACCAAGGCCCAGCCGGTTCGCTGGGAAGGCTGATGGCATCGGGCGCGTGAGTGACAGGGACCTGCATTCGCATAATTGGCCCGGAATGGTCACGATGGTTCACTTCAGCAACCACGGTGTCGTGAGCTACTGGCAACACCATCAAGTCGTCTTGCAAACGCGCCGAAGCGTTGTACTGAGTAGGTGTCACCACTTCCCATACCCATGGGCGGCCACCTGTATCAATAACAGGAACATTCATGCCTACCCAGGCAACATCAAGGCCGGGCATAGTGACGCGGCGCCACGTGAGAGATTCTGGATGTTCGGCGAGTGAACGTCTCACTCCATCTACAAACGTATGCACGAGTGTTCATGTTGGTGTGAAATGGCCCGAGAATGGTGGATACCCCCGCGAATGCGAGACTTGAGTCATGCCAATGTTTGCTTCGCATGACATCTCGATCAACTATCAGGTCACCGGTGCTGGTCCTCGAGTGATGTTTTTCAATGGATCAGGTGCAACATTGCAGTCCACTGAACTTCTCATCCGTTCGCTGTCTAAGGAGTGCGAAGTGCTTGCACACGACCAACGTGGACTTGGTCTTACTTCCATACCTGAAGGCCCGTACACCATGGCGCAGTACGCATCAGATGCTGCAACGCTTCTTGATCATGTGGGGTGGAAGACATGTTCCGTGGCTGGAATCAGTTTTGGTGGAATGGTTGCGCAAGAATTTGCAGTGACATTTCCTGATCGTGTTGAACGGTTGGCCTTGTTGTGCACATCCACAGGTGGAGCCGGTGGTTCGTCGTATCCGCTGCATGAATTGGGAGCGTTGTCTGCCGATGAGCGTGCTTCAAAAATGGTGACATTAAGTGACACACGCTTTACTCCTGAATGGTTAGCATCTCACCCGTCTGATGCGCAGATGATGAACTTGAGAAATGAACAAGCCGCCATTACAAAGTCTGCCGATGTAATTCGTGGTGAACGATTGCAACTTGCTGCTCGCGTAGGTCATGACGTGGCTGATCGGTTACATCTGATTCCTTGTCCAACATTCGTGACGGCAGGAAAGTTTGATGGAATTGCACCGCCCGTTAACTCAGAGGCCATTGTCGAACGCATTTCTGATGCAACAATGTCGTTATATGAAGGCGGACACATGTTTGTTGCTCAAGACCCCATTGCAATTCGTGAAATCCGCACGTTCCTCTCAACCGGTGTTCGTCCAGGGAATAAGTAGGTTGCTATGGCAATGAATGTTCTCTTGATCACGCTTGATCAGTTTCGCGGTGATTGTTTATCGATAGCTGGTCACCCAGTTGTAAAAACACCCAACCTTGATCGTCTGTGCGAGCGTGGCGTTCGGTTGTCTCGGCACTACAGCCAAGCATCACCGTGTTCGCCTGGCCGTGCGTCGTTGTATACGGGTATGTACCAAATGAATCACCGAGTGCTTGCAAACGGAACACCTCTTGATAAAGACTTCGACAACATTGCGCTTGCTGCACGACGTGCCGGGTACAACCCAACTCTTTTCGGATACACCGATCAGTCGATTGACCCCCGTGTCACAACTGGCGCTGATGACCCTCGTCTTCAATACTACGAAGGGGTTTTGCCGGGTTTCGATTGTGCGCTCGACCTGACGAGAGGGATGATGCCATGGAGACAATTTCTCGCCGAAAAGGGATACGACACCTCGCCGGGAATTTTGCAATTGCTCTCAACTGAAAATGAACGACCAGTTGAAGTCAGCGTTAGTAATTTCTTGACCAACAACTTGATTGATTGGATTGATGCGCAAGATTCTGCGTGGTTCGCGCATGCAAGTTTCATACGGCCTCATCCTCCGTACTCGGCAGCTGGCGAATACTCAACGATGTACGCCCCAGATTCTGTCGGTCAACCAATTCAGCGCGCTGAAGAAGTACACCCGTTCCATGAAGTGATGTTGATGCTTGATGCTACGAAGGCACCGACTGACCCTGTTGAGATGGCACATATGCGTTCTCAATATTTCGGAATGATTAGCGAAGTTGATTACCAACTAGGGCGCCTCTTTGATTCATTAGTGGAATCTGGTGAGTGGGACAACACAGTCATTGTCGTCACTGCTGATCATGCAGAGATGTTGGGCGATCATGGGTTGCGTGAGAAAGTTGGTTATTGGGAAACAAGTCAACACATCATTGGAATTGTTGCTGACCCACGTCATACAAGTGTTCACGGCACTGTGGTTGACAAATTCACCGAAAACATTGACATCATGCCCACACTGTGTGAAGTGATGGAAATTTCAATTCCATCCCAATGTGATGGTCTGCCGTTGACGCATTTCATCAATGGCACAGAGCCACCGTGGTGGCGTAATGCGGCCCATTGGGAATACGACTGGAGATTCGCACTTATTCCGGCTGACAGGTACGTGTGGCCATGGCGTCGGCGACTGGAACAACTCAATCTTGCTGTGCGACGCAGTGAGACTCATGCGTATGTTCAATTCGGTGATGGCGACTACTTATGTTTCGACTTGGAAGCCGACAACACCTGGCGCACGTTAACTACTGACGCAGAAGTGATTTCAGAAAATGCTCGAGCAATGTTGACCTGGCGCATGGAACATGCAAACAGAACCCTGACCGGATTTCTTGTTGAGGGCGGCGGAGTTGGCCGCTGGCCCGCCAATGTTGAATGGCGTACTGAGTCTTAATCAGACCAGCGGTCGTATTTGACCATCTGACTGAGTGGCGAACGGCGTAACGGACCATGTTTACCCATGGGGTAACCGAGCGGAACCATGGCGTACACACCCCATGGCTCTGGTATCTCTAGCAATTCACGAACTTTGACTTCACTCGCCGAAATAAGAGTTGTCAGAACTCCGCCTAATCCTTCAGCGCGAGCAGCAAGCAACAAATTCTGTACCGCGGGGTACAAGGATGCTCCGCCCACAACTGGTGTACGTCCAAGGTTTCCATCAGTCACGAATACTTCACGCGGATCATGAATGAACATGACGACAACGGGAACATCAGCGAGTGACTCAGCAAGTCGTGTTCCGACTGCAAGGCCGGTACGTGTTGCTTCCACAATGTTCTCTGGCATTCCCTCAACACGTTTCATATTCATGTCAACATATTTGGCCCATTCAGCGGCGTAAATCTCTCCGAGTTTCTGTTTCAACACGCGATCACGTACTGCGATGATGCGCCAAGGCTGTCTGTTGCCACCACTTGGTGCCCAGATTGCAGCTTGTAATACGCGTTCGAGAGTGGCGTCATCAACAGGCTTGTCGCTGATACGCCGAATGGACCGGGTAGTAGAAAGAATTGAATACAGATTGTCAGCGTCGCTCATGAAAGCAATCTAATCGGTACGAAGACGACCCCTAGCGTTGAGCTGCACTGGCAGGCCACGGCGACATCTCTAATCCGACACCTTCGTATACCCCGTGAAGGAACGCTGCGTAGTCAACAGAGATATGTGCACGCGCGAGACGAACGAGTTCGTCACGAAAAAGAATGCCGTGGGAGTCAGCTCCGACAATGACGTGGGCTACTTCATGCAAAGCCGTGGCAGCAGTGGTGATTTTTCCGCGAAAACAAATTGTATTCGACTCAATATCTGCGGAAGCTAATGATGTTCGAGTTGCTCGACCAACGACTATCTGCGGCAAATCTATATCTTCTCTGCTACAAACATGCTGCAGCCACTGTTCAATGTGTTGCGAACTGAAATTACGCGAACCAAGTTCATTATCAACAATTTCTTCGCACGCATATGTCAATGCTTGTTCTGGAGAACACTTCGAATATTCGTTGGCACGCGTGAGGGCCACCTGAACAAAAGTGGTGAGTGCGCTCACGACAACTCGCCACGTACCCCAGCAGTAAAGGAACGACCTGAACCGCCGAACCCACTACCAGCGTTCTTGCCATTGATGTATGCGCCAGATGATGTGTCGCTATATGTATAGCCACCACGAAGTCGTGGACCATTGACGCGCAATTCGTTTTCCGCACGTTTCATGCGATCTGCAAGCACAAGCCCGGAACCAGGAGTTTCAGATACGAAATCTTTACGGGCAACAGAGAGGGATTCTTGAATACCTAACTGGAACCCTTTCCACCATGCAACACGCCATGACCTGTCGCCCCGCGGCAAGAGACGTGCCCCCATGGCGTCAGCTGCGGCAAACAAAGTACGAGTAGCAAAGATGTCGGCTGCGCGGCCATAGAGAACCAGAACACATTCGTCATCTTCGTCTTCTGTGCGATAACCAGCGCATGAATGTAGAAGCGCAATGGTGTACAAAATATTTTGACGACGAACGCGGTACAGCCCTCCGACCCGAACGCGTTCCACCACAACAGTGGTGTCTTCGTCTGTGCGAGACGACGCGATGTCGGATTGTGTGAGACCATGTTTCTGCATCAGCTTTGATGCCATTGCAAGAGCAGATTCAGCTTCAGCCTGCGGAGTATTGGGGTGCTGAGCCAAGTTCAACATGGCATTGATACGGTCACGCTGGTCGCTCATTGCGCAAACTCTACGTGCGGGGTGGTTAGTGGTTGAGGACGCTGGAAAGGAACGCACGTGTACGTTCCTCCACAGGAGCTGAAATCACCTGGGATGGTGGACCTTGTTCCACGATGACACCGCCATCCATGAACACAACTCGGTCCGCTACACCTTTTGCAAAGCCCATTTCGTGGGTAACGACCAACATGGTCATTCCTTCTTGGGCCAATGATTGCATCACTTGTAACACTTCGCCCACCAATTCGGGGTCGAGTGCGCTTGTTGCTTCGTCGAACAAGATGACGTCTGGGTTCATAGCAAGCGCACGAGCAATTGCGACGCGCTGCTGTTGTCCGCCAGAAAGTTGTGCGGGATAGGCATTGTCTTTTTCAACGAGCCCGACACGGGCTAGTAAACCATGAGCAATCTTGGCCGCTTCATCTGCACTTCGCTTCAATACTTTACGTTGTGCGACACACACGTTCTCCAGCGCGGTCATGTGGGGGAACAAATTGAATTGTTGAAACACCATTCCAATATGTGCACGCGCTTCATCGATGTCACAATCAATGTCTGTCAGGTCGCGACCGAGAACCACAACTGTTCCTGCAGTAGGCGTTTCCAGCATGTTGACGCAGCGCAACAGTGTGCTTTTCCCTGAACCAGAGGGGCCGATAATGCAGACCACTTCGCCACGCTGCACTTGCAAATCAATGCCACGCAACACATGGTTGTCACCGAATGATTTGTTGAGGTTGGTGATGTTGACAACGACGTCTGAGTTCATCGGCTTGCAGCCTTTTCGCGTCGTTCCATCCACGCAACAAGTTGAGTAAGAGGAACGGTCATTGCTAGGTACACAAGACCAGCAACGATAAGTGGGGTTGCATTTGCGGTGCTATTCACGCCGTCACGGCCAAAACGGGCAAGGTCACGAGTTCCGGCAGTAACGCCAAGAACTGAGATAAGCGATGTGTCCTTAATGAGAAGGACAAATTCATTAGTAAGTGGTGGCACGATGATGCGCAATGCCTGAGGAATGATGATGGTGATCATGGCGCGGGAATATGACATGCCCAATGAACGCGCAGCCTCCATCTGACCTTTTGGTACAGCTTCAATTCCTGCACGAATTGTTTCAGCCATGTACGCACTTGCGACAAGGGCTAGCGGAACAGCGCCTTGAAGGTATGGGTTTGGCCAACGCCAACCAGTTGCGATGGGAATACCAAACCCAAGAATTAAAAGAGTGACGAGGAGCGGAATACCGCGGAAGATCTCGATGTACGTTGCTGCAAACCAGCGATACGGACGAACGGTGCTGAGGCGCATGAGCGCGAATAACAGACCAAAAGAGAGCCCACCCGCGAAGCCCAAAATGGTGAAGATGAGGGTGTTTTTTCCAGCGCTCAGAAGAATGTCTGGGAACTGTTCAACCACAATGTCCCACTTGAACATTGCACCTTGTAGTCGACCCCAATCAACAACAAGAACCATGGCCAGCAGGGCGACTACAGAAAGTACATACACGGCTATACGCCTGTATTGCGCCTTCTTGCGCTTGCTGATGGCCATGGCTCTCAGAGGTTGTTATGGATTAACGGATTGTTATCAGTCGAAGACTTATCCGAAGTATTTCGAGAAGATGCCGTCGTAGACGCCGTTTGTGCGGAATTCAGCAAGGCTCTCATTGATTGCCGTTACAAGATCAGTGTTGTCTTGTGATGCTGCGAAACCGTATTTTTCAGATTCGGTATCGAACTTGATTGAAACTGCAGAGGTACCCATTTTAGTTGCGCGGTACGCATTGATTGGGAAGTCCTGAAGAACTGCATCAACTTGCTTTGACTCAAGAGCCAAGAACATTGCTGCCGCATCGTCGAATGACTGGATCTTTGCATCAGGTGCATTGGCCTTTGCGTACTCTTCGCCGGTTGTGCCGGTTTGTACTGCAACGATCTTGCCACTAAGTGATGCAAGTGAGTTCAAGGTTTCTTTGTCGTCTGTGCGCACAAGAAGTGACTGGAATGAATCAAAGTATCCATCTGAGAATGCAGCGTTAGCGGCGCGCTCTTCGGTAATTGTCAGTGATGATGCAACTACGTCACATGTGCCAGCTTTTGGAGCCAACCAAATTCCGTCGAACGGCTGAACAGTGACTTCAAGATCAAGTCCGTAGCGTTCTGCAACTGCGCGCATGATGTCCATGTCGAATCCGGTCCATGTGCCATCTTCGCTTTGGAATTCGAATGGCTCGTATGGAGCATCTGAACAGACAGTCAACTTGCCTTCAGCAATTGGTGTGAATGTCAGTTCCTGTGCTGTTGTAGAACCTGCAACAGTTGTGTCTGATGATGAATCGCTGCCGCCGCATGCTGCGACGACGAATGAAAGTGCTGCAAGCGATGCAAGCAGGCGGGTGGTACGTGCCATGGTGACTCCTAGGGGTGTCGTTGGAAATGTTTCTACGACCTTAGACCACCCGCCGAGGGGTAGCCATTTTGGCCATATTTGTCGGTGCCCGCATCCTTCATCCCTAAGCGGCAATACTCATATCGGTGAAACGGCGTACAGATATTGAGGGGCTCCGCGCCATTGCAGTGCTTGCGGTCTTACTTTTTCATGCCGGTGTACCTGGCTTGGCTGGTGGCTATGTAGGAGTAGACGTCTTCTTTGTCGTGTCTGGTTTTCTGATCACCTCTTTATTAGTGGCTGAAAAGACCAATACGGGCAAAGTGTCCTTGGGGGCTTTCTACGCTAGGCGCGCTCGGCGTATTTTGCCTGTCTCAGCGTTGGTCGCGGTTGCAACACTGATTGCATCATGGATTTGGCTAGAACCACTACGGCTTCGTTCGTTGGCTGATGATGTTCTGGCTGTTGCCTTGTTCTCCTCGAACTTTGTGTTTGCACATCGCGGTGCTGACTACTTGCAATCAGCACTGCCGCCATCACCGCTGCAGCACTACTGGAGTTTGGCTGTTGAAGAGCAGTTCTATGTGGTGTGGCCTGCCCTTGTGATGGTGGTGTGTATCGGTGTCGGTACTCGCACTATGCGCAACGTACGTCTTCGGGTTGGCATTACAGCTGGTGTTGCCTCAGTCGCTTCTTTCGTTGCGTGCATGGCACTTATGAACTCTTCGCAACCATGGGCATTTTTCTCACCACATACCCGCGCATTTGAGTTAGCAATTGGTGCACTAGTTGCAGTTGTGCCACTAGGCATTTCAGCTGCAGCAGTTCGAATCAATGCTGCGCTCGCTTGGTGCGGGCTCGCTGGAATTATTGCAACAGTGGTGTTGTTCTCAGAAACCACTACTTTCCCTGGTCCGTGGGCACTTGCCCCGGTTTTGGCGACTGCATTCTTATTACGTGGCGGAAATGCAACTGCATGGTCGCCTGATGCAATATTGCGTATCTCGCCAATGCAATGGCTAGGTTCGCGTTCATACTCTGCGTATTTGTGGCATTGGCCAGTACTTATCATCGCTGCGGCTGCCCTTGGCAAGAAACTCTCAGTGTTTGAGGGACTTATATGTCTCATGATTTCGCTTGCTCTCTCCGAGTTCTCATATCGATTCGTAGAAAACCCCATACGTCGAAATCACAACATTGCAGGACTTAGGGCATTGGTGTTAGCCGTTTCTTTAGTTGCTGTAGTCGGTGGCAGTGCAGTACTTGCGCAGAATAATCAGCCATCACGTGATGGCGGTTGGTCGGCAACAGCGCCAACATTGGTTACAGAATCATCAACAACTGTTGATTCCAATGTTTCAACAACAACTATTCCCACATTGCCCGAACTACCAAATGAGGGACCGCCAGTTGAAGCCATTGTTCAAGCAATGACCGCCACTGGGTTGCCATCGAACATTACGCCAACACTGCAACAAGCAATTTCAGATATGCCAACGATCTACAGCAACAACTGTCATGCGAGTTTTTCAGCTATACGACCTAAGAACTGTGTGTATGGCGATGTGACATCGTCAACAGTGATTGGTTTGTACGGAGACTCACATGCTGCTCAATGGTTTCCCGCATTTGAGAAGATGGCAATCAAACGCAATTGGAAACTAATTATCTATACAAAGCGTGGTTGTCCACCAGCAGACATTCCGACTTACAGCAAAGTCCTGGGAAAGAACTACCAGGAATGCGCGCCGTGGCGTGAGAATGTGCTGAAGCAAATGGTGATTGACGGTGTTCAGACTGTTTTCATCGCGCATTTTGATCGGTTGCTCTCCGCATCAACTCGTGTGCCTATGTGGCAAAAAGAATGGCGCACTGGTTTGCAGTCGACGATTGACTCGTTAACTGCCAAAGGCATAACGCCTATCTTGATGGAAGATACGCCGTATCCAGGACAAGATGTGCCGACGTGCTTGAGCCGTCACTATACAAATGTGCAATTATGCAATCCCACTATTAGTTCTGCCTATCGCGATGACATGCATCAGATGCTGCAGGACTTTGATGCCGAAGATGTGCATGTCTTATGGACCCGCCCATGGTTTTGCACCGATGCTGGTTGCCCAACGGTGGTCGGAAATATTCTGGTGTACCGGGACGATAACCATATGACGGTTACCTTTGCCTCGTTTATTGCACCACTTCTAGACGCTGCGGTTGTTGATGTTGTGAATTGGGTATCAACGCAACGGTAATTAGTGCAACACTGATTGCATGGAACAACGCAAATCACAAGACGAAGTACTTAAGCAATTTGTTTCGGATGGGCATCTGACTTCGGAACAGGCTGATGAAATAGCAAAAGCACCGATACTTGTTGTCACGGCTCGTGAGTTGGTGTCGTACCTTGCGGCAATTCTCATCACGATTGGTGTTGGGTTCATGGTGGCCGGACTAGTAGTCAATGTCCCACAGGCTGGAATTGCTGTTCTCCTGTACGTAGTTGCTGCAGCACTTGCTTTCTTCTCACGCAAGTTCTCTAGTGATACAAGTGAAAAACAGCGTGTGGGTGAAGTTCTGGAGATTGCGTCAGTACTTGCCGTCGCGGTTGCCTCAGGAATTTTGCTTGATATGACAAGCATGAGGTCAGAGTGGTATGCCTGCATACTTTCTATTGGTGCTGGAATATGGGGCACACTGCGCGCATCACATTCGCAGTTCTCTGGTGCAGTTATGACATCAGTGTCGGTTCCTATTGTGATCATGTCGTCAAGTTCATTGATGGACTTAAACGGTGATGACAACCGTCTTGTAGTTGGCCTCATGTTGCTTGTTGGTGGTGCGGGTTTGCTCTACATAGGTATGAGAAAAATTGGGTTTGCATTGCTACCGCGTGCATCAGGGTCATTGCTCATTGTCATCGGCTCAATCACATTGGCAAATGTCTTCAGTATGGGGTTTGGTGGTCTGATACCTATAGGTATTGGCGCGGCATTGTTTGCCCTTGGTTCGCGTGAGAGGTCACCAGAAAACTTGCTTACTGGTGCTCTTGGAATCATTGTCGGCGTGATTATGACAATTGCGTATTGGATTCCTGGCAATCTTCTGCAAGGACTTGCAATTATTGGTTGTGGAGTCGTAATGCTTCTTGTTCTGAGAAAGCAGTTAGCTCGCGCTAGTCAATTAGAGCCTGGTGCACCAACTGCTTGAGTTGTGGACGCAACGGCCATGTGCTTGAAGGCAAGAGCTGCGTCATGATCATGTATACAAGGTCTTCTTTCGGATCAACGGTGAAGTTGGTGCTTGCAGCACCACCCCAGCCATAATCTCCCGCGCTTCCTGGCACTTTTGCCTTCACCGGGTCAAGTGTGACGCTCACGCCGAGTCCGAACCCAACGCCATCAAATGCAGTCTCTGCAAATAGCGGGCGACCACACTCGGTGAGATCAGCGTTGTTTGGCAAATGGTTTGAAGCCATGAATGCAACGGTGCGATTCGACAAAATGCGCGTTCCGTTGTATTCGCCACCACCGCGCAACATTTCTGCAAACTTCAAGTAGTCACTTGTTGTGGAAACAAGCCCGCCGCCACCCATGTGCGCCTTCGGCTCGTTCAATGCACCAGCAGCACCGGCATCATTACGCAAGATTTTCTTGTCTGCAGGGTTCGGTACATATAAAGCAGCAAGGCGGTCTGCTTTGTCTGTTGAACAATGGAATGCAGTGTCGGTCATGCCAAGTGGATCAAAGATGCGCTTCTTCATGAACTCACCAAGCGTCATACCAGAGAGAATTTCTACAACGCGACCCAAAACATCGATTGACATTGAATATGCCCATTCAGTTCCGGGCTGGAACATCAGTGGAAGGCCAGCGAGGATGTCGCAAATGTCAGCCAGTGATGCGCCAGGGGGCGTGCCCCATTCGAAACCTGCGTTGCGGTACATCTGGTCAACGGGGTTTGAATACACGAAGCCGTATGTCATGCCGGCAGTGTGTGAGAACAGATGCCACATTTCCATTGGCTCAGTTACTGGTTCGTAACGCGGTGCAGTGAGAGTGCCAGAGCGGAATACTTTTTGATCACCGAATGATGGAATGAACCACTTCACTTGATCATGCATTTCAAACAAGCCCTCTTCCCACAACATAAGTGCAGCAACTGCACAGATGGGCTTGGTCATTGAATAGGCACGATAGATGGTGTCGTTTTCAATTGGCTTTTTGTTTTCAACATCAGCGTGACCATACAGATCGCTGTACGCCAACTTTCCAGCACGCGAAACAGTGATGTGATACCCGGGCAACTTGCCACTATCGACATATTTGCCGAAGTGGGAACGAATGCGAGCGAGACGTGTGGGGTCTAGTCCGACTTCTGATGGATCAACTGTTACTTCAAGATTCGACATAACAGCAATCTAGAACCACCCTGAGGGGTGGGTACCACTGGAGAGGCGAGCTATTCAGCCTTGGGTGCGAAGTCGCGAAAGGCTGCCAATGCTCGGGGGCCGTAGACAGTGCCTGGCCCGCCACTCATTGCAATAGCAACACCAATGGTCTCAGCAACTTCAGCCTCAGTTGCCTTATTCACTGCGGCCCCACGTGCATGGCTGGCAATACAACCATCGCAACGAACTGCAATTGCAATTGCGAGCGCCAGTAGTTCCTTCGTCTTTTTGTCAAGTACACCTTCTGCAAATGCAGCGGTATGTAATTGAGCAAATCCTTCATAGACACCGGGAATAAGAGCCTTCAGTTCGCGACCTTCGGGCGCCAACTGCGACAAGACTCCGCGCCCATGATCATGAGTGTGATCTGTCACGCAATTACTTTCAATGCATCGTTATCTGCGACACAATCTAATGAACGAAGCAACATGTCTGTAACAAGTTGTTTCCCACGTTCATTTTGCTCTGGGTAACTTGCGAAAGAGGTGACTCCGTAGGTCACACAGAAACAAAGAGCCACTAAGTATTGGCGCCACATCTCCGCGCGATCAATTGTGATTCCATGAAATTCCAAACGATCAAGGTAAATGTCAACAAGTTCTTGGTCATGACCGCGTCGCACTTCAGTTGCAATTGACTGGCTAATGAAATACCCAACGTCGTACATGCCAGATCCAGTGCCAACAATCTGGAAGTCGATAACAACTGGCTCATCGCCGTCAAACATCATGTTGTCTGCGCGGTAATCACCATGAGCCAATGTCAATGGCGCCATCATGTTGCCTAGCATCCATGGAACTTTGCTTCCCCAAATGTCCCCGATGCCACTAACACTGTCAGGAAGTAAATGACCGGCATACTGTTCGACCATTGGCCAACCTTGTGCCCACAACATTGGAAGCACCATTTCGTATGTTGGATTCAGAAGTGAGGGGAAAACATCTTGCATTGCTGGCAACTTCGGGCTGTTCCACCACATTGCATGGAAGTCAGCAAGTTTTTCTAACATGATTTTTGAATCAGCAAGGCTGACACCGTCTAATTGGTTGAGAGGGCGGTAGTGGCTGATGTCCTCCATTGCAATCGTGAAGTTGGTGTTTTTACTCTCAATTGCTTGGCCGTAGCACTTTGCGGTTTTGAATGGCGCACTCGGCGCACAGTCGCGGTAAAAAGTGAGCTCGCGAATATAGAACACCAAAGCATCTGCAGTTCCGCGTTGTACTGGGTCATCAGTTGGGTATTTCACAACGATTGACTTTGGTGCTTTCGTGGCACCTGAATATGTAGGAGTCACTCGCTGCAAGATGCTGAGAATTCCGACACCTTCGCCGATGCGCTCTGTTGAGACCGCAGTCACTGTGACGCCATCTTCAAGGTTTCCGCTTCCGCGCATTACCCCTTCGACCCACGTAGGCGTGATGTCCTTTTCAGATGCAAGTAATCCGAGTCCGGATGAAATGAGATCAACGATTGCCATGATAATTCCCCCTATTTGATGTCCCCCCCGGAACAACAAGTGAAAACACTAGTTCCCTTTAGGGTGGACGCAAAGTAGACGGGCGTAGCCTTACTTATATGTCAGAACTGCGCATTGGCGTCATTGGTACTGGAATGATGGGCTGCGAACATTTGCGCAATCTCATGGGCATTGAGAATGTTGCTGTAACTGCCATTAGCGACCCCCATGAAGAACAACATCGGTGGGCCCGTCATACCTTGGGCGACCAGGCATCTGGGGTAGCTGAATTCACGGATCACAGAGACCTTCTTAGTAGTGGCCTTGTCGATGCCGTACTTGTAGCTGCGCCCAACTTCACGCACAAGTCGTTATTAGATGACATCTTTGAGACCAACATTCCGGTGCTTGTAGAGAAACCAATGTGCACCACTGTTGAAGATTGCATTTCTGTAGTCAAGGCTCAATCTCAACGTTCAGCCATTACATGGGTGGGTCTTGAGTATCGGTACATGGCACCGATTGCTGGACTTCTTCATGAATTGCGTTCTGGAATTATTGGCAACATGAAGATGATGTCAATCCGTGAACATCGGTTTCCATTTCTTGTCAAGGTTGACAATTGGAATCGCTTCTCAGCGAATACGGGCGGCACATTGGTGGAGAAGTGTTGCCATTTCTTTGACCTAATGAATGTGGCTGTTGGTTCACAACCAGTGCGCGTGCTTGCAAGCGGTGGCCAAGATGTGAATCATCTCGATGAGGTGTACGACGGAAAGCGCAGTGACATTCTTGATAACGCGTATGTGATTGTTGAATACGCCAATGGCGTTCGCACCATGCTTGATCTCTCGATGTTTGCTGAAGGTGGCCAGCATGAACAAGAGATCACGGTGGTGGGGGATAAAGGAAAACTTGAAGCATTTATCCCTGGCAATGGGAAAATATTTTTTGGTGAACGTTCGTCTCGATCAGTGCGAGAAATTGAAGTGCCGACCGACCCTGATATTGCGCACATGGGTTTTCACTTCGGTGCCAGCTTTATTGAATGCAAACGCTTTGTCGATGCAGTGCTGAACAATACGCAACCAGAAGTCACGGTTGTCGACGGTTTGTGGTCAGTTGTAATTGGTGCGGCTGCACATAAATCGATTGATGAGCAACGGCCTGTATTGATTTCAGAATACGGATTCTGACATGGACGATTTCGTACTCACAGCGCATCTCGTATCTGCTTGCATCATGGTGGGAGTCATTTGGTTTGTGCAGTTAGTGCATTATCCATTGCTTGCAGTGGTGCCGGTCGAAAGTGCGAAGCAAGTTGCCGAAAAACATCAGAAGTGGACAGGAATCGTTGTTGGTCCGCCAATGGCTGTTGAAGGATTGTCGACGCTGATTTTGTGGGCCAATACTCCGTCCGGAGTTTGGTGGTGGCTGACATGGGCAAACGGCGCATGTTTGGCTGTTGCGCTTTTATGCACAATTTTTCTATCGGTACCGCGTCATGCTCGCATGGTCGAGGCGCCTGATGCGCAAGTAGGCAAAGAACTCGTACAAACAAACTGGCCCCGCACAATTGCGTGGACTATGTGCGGTTTCCTCGCGGCAGTAATGCTTTTACAAGGGATGTAGATAATGAGTAAGTTTTTTAGTTCTCTACTGGACACCGCAATTGTTCCAGGATTTTCTCGCATAGGTTTTCTTGTGCGTTCTCGCATTAACCATTGGGACCAGGTATCTAGCTATGACCTCACTGGCAAAGTGGTGGTCATCACGGGACCAACATCCGGACTTGGAAAAGAATTCGTGAAAATTCTTGCACCCACAGGCGCCCAGTTAGTTCTTATTGCTCGAAACAAAGAAAAATGCGAAGACATCATTTCTTCCGTAGGCAATATCTGCACAGGGCCAGAGCCAGTGTGTGTTGTTGCAGAGATGGGGGACTTGCCCTCAGTCGGCAAAGCAGCCAGAGAGATTGCAACTCGCTTCCCACAGGTGTTTGCGGTTGTTCACAATGCTGGTGCACTTCTCAACTCGCGCGAAGTCTCGCCTCAAGGTATTGAACAAACTGTTTCATCCCATGTTCTTGGCCCACATCTATTGACAACAGTTCTGCTTCCGAACCTGATTGCAATACAAGGCCGAGTTGTCACTGTTTCTTCTGGTGGTATGTATTCAGCAGAATTACCGAACATTGATGGGAAACGCACTTTAGAGATGCGTACTGATATCTACAACGGTTCTAAGCAGTATGCAATTGCAAAGCGTGCGCAAGTGGCACTCAACGAAATCTGGGCCACGAAAGAACGCTCTGTTCATTTTGATTCAATGCATCCCGGTTGGGCAGATACTCCTGGCGTGCAGGAATCAATTCCAGCATTCCAACGGATCACTAAACCAATTTTGCGCTCTCCAGAACAGGGTGCTGACACGATCGCGTGGCTGGCGGCAGTGCAACCGATCCCAGGTCCTAGTGGTTCCTTCTGGTCAGATCGTGAAGTTCGCAGTATTCATAAATTGTCGATGACACGACGTAGTGACACTGCAGAGGCTCGGACCAATTTGTGGAACTGGTGCAATCAAGCGATTGCACCGTACCTATCTGAATAGTTCAGCGATCGCCTAGATACAACGGTTAGTTGTGGTGCCGATTCCATCAATTGTGGAAACGAGAACATCACCTGGCTTCAAGAACACGGCTGGTTTGCGAGAAACGCCAACACCACCCGGTGTACCAGTGAAGATCACATCGCCAGGAAGTAGTTCAACAATTCCTGAAACGTATTCAACGATGTCGCCAACATTGAACACAAGGTCGTCTGTCAGAGTGTTCTGAACTTCTTCACCGTTCAGTGTGCAGGTCATATGCATCGCGTCACGATTGGGTACATCAGCTGCATCAACGAGCCATGGGCCAAAGGGTCCGAAGTTTTTCTTGCTCTTGCCAAGATCAAAGTGAGGTGGCTGAGCTGCGAACTGCAATGCACGGTCTGAGATGTCTTGTCCGACACTGATTCCGGCAATGTGGTTCCATGCATCAGCCTTGGCAATGTTGCGTCCACCGCTGCTGATGACAACGACAAGTTCAACTTCCCAGTCGACCATCGGCGCGTCGATCGGAATGTCAGCATTGGGGCCAGCGATGCACGACGTGAACTTTGTAAAGGTCAACGGAACAACAGGAAGACCCATTCCACTTTCTTCAGCATGCGAGCGATAGTTCAAACCGATGGCGAACACTTGCAACGGCCATGGCGATGGTGCATCAAGTTCATCTGGGTTGGCAGGTGATCCGCCCTCGGTCACTGTTGCAGCAAACGCACGCAACTCTGCCCAACGTGGAAATGCCTTGATGGGGTCTGAATCGAATTTCCCACGACTGACTTCTGCTAGGTCGACAAGGTTGTTGTCGGGGCCGACTACCAATTGGGCGCGGCCATTTTTTGAAGCAAATCGCAATGTCATCTGAAAAGTGTAGCCACGATTGCATCAGCCATTAGAGACCAAGAATAAGAATGTGCGGCTAATCTCGCTACGTATGTCAGATCAGGCTCCGCATTTCGAAGTGAAACCAGTAAGTAAGGAAACGCACGACTGCATGTCGTGTGGTTCTCCTCTTGCCACTGCGTGGAGCACTTCAGAAGGTACCGCTTGGTTGTGCAGAGAGTGCGCCAACCTGAATGATTTGGGTTGCCCTTAGGCAAGAACTTTCTTAAGGCCGCGCGTTGCGACTGCGCCCACTTTGTCAAAGACCGTGCCAAGCCAAATGTTCATTGGCCACACAACCAGATTCGCAGTAAGCACTGCGTCGTACGTGACATCGCATCCGGTTGCAGTAGGAGTAATTGTTACGCGATCGACTGAGGTGAACATCCAGTTCTTACCCTTCACCAACACATTGGTGGGGGAATCACACTCAAGCGTGATGTAGCGAAAGACTGAGTCCTTGCCGCCGAACCCTTTTACGGTGATGTCATAACCAGACCCCACACCAGCGCCATCTCCGACAACCTGGACGATTTTCTTGATCCCTTTATCCCACAGCGCAAAATTGCGAATGTCTGACATGTAGGCAAAAGCTTCTTCAGGAGTCTTGGACGAAGGAACAGTGGTGACGTAATGAGCCATAGAGGTATAAACCTAGGTGACTGATGCCCCATTCCCGAATCTGAAAATGATTCGTAAGGTAGAGGCGTGCAAGATTTCTGCCCAGCGCCGGTGCGCCGACCAATTATGAAGCAACAGTGGCAAGAGCTTGCCTACATTCATTGGCGTTACGACGCTTCAGTGGTGCAGGCGTTACTGCCTGAAGGGCTTGAAGTCGACACCTTCGATGGCTCCGCGTGGGTGGGCCTTATTCCTTTCTCAATGCGCAATATCTCTTTTCCGGGCACTCCTGCGATTCCATACCTCGGTTCATTTCCCGAAGTGAATGTGCGTACGTATGTAAAGAAGGACGGAATTCCGGGAGTCTGGTTCTTCTCGCTTGATGTGAATCGGTTGCTTCCAGCACTTGCAGCGCGCGCTTCATATTTCTTGCCCTACTGCTGGGGTAGTGCCTCGAATGTGGTGACTTCTGATTCACTCACCACAACTGTGAAGCGTCGTTGGCCACATGTTGCGTCTACATCTATTCGTGTTTCAATCGGCGAACGTATTGAACAGCCTGATGAGTTGTCAGTGTTCTTGTCTGCACGATGGGGTTTGTACTCAAAGGGGTTCGGCAAAGGTCTGCGATATGCACCAGTTGATCATGAGACATGGATTCTGCATTCTGCAACGCTTGAGCATGTAAACGACACGCTGGTAATAGCTGCTGGCCTACCTGCACCTACAGGTGATGCGCACGTTATGTATTCGCCGGGTGTTTCCGTACGAATCGGATTACCGCATTCGGTTTAGCGGCGACGGGGCCTAGCTGCTGGCATCCAGTTCTCGCCTGCGATCTCATTGATGTGTTGCACATAGCGTTCACCAACAGGTTCAAGAATAGATAACAGCTCAACTGTGTTCTTTTCGCCGAAGTGACGCCACGGAATTTCACACAACACATCAGTTCGGCGTTCAAGTTCTATTCGGTATTCAACACCTGCATCGTTGACAACGCCATCTGTGACGAAGCCACGTGACGACAGGTTGTCGAGTGCAGCCAGAATTTCGGCATCATCGGCCCCACGACTACGTGGAATCCATTCTTTGGGGTACCCCATCCATGCATCATGCAGAAGCCCGGCTTCCACCACGCCGATGTTGTCGTTCAACAAAATTCCGAAATGTGTGTCACCACGCCATTCACGAATGCAATTGAGGGCGTTCCAGGCAGACATCAATGGGTCAGTTGGTCGTGGCCATGATTTATGTGCGGCAAACAACACGCGCCCACTTGCAGGAATTGCATCAACTGTTTTCCATAGGTCATCTGCCAGCGCACCAAATGGCGCAATGATCTGCGGAGTCATTTCTTCAAGGCCAACGCGCACTGCTGAATCGCGTGCAACTGTGACTTCGTGCCAATCAGTTATGTACGTTGTTGCATTGTTTAGTGCGAAGTGAACAAACTCACGCTTGATTGTGTAGAACGCTGCGAACAATGCTTCTGCTCCAGCTGGCGCTAAGGGTGCACCACGGTTCACTATGTAGTGACCTAGGCCTTCAGGTACACCAAGTGCAGCGAGGTTTTCTTTTGCACGTGGATCCCAGAAGATCCAGCCCAGTAGTTGGTGCGACGCAAATGATGCGCGACGAGTGAGATCTTGCCAATCAGCCATTCCTTCACCGTAGTGGTGAGAAATGGTGGTCCTTATGAGTGCAGAGTATTCGCAACACCAACAAGGTCTGTGAGGGCACTGTCCATTGCATCTGAACCTTGCTCGGGAACATCGTTGAAACGTCCGATGTATGTAATTGCAACTTCACCATTTTCTACAGCACCACCATCAGTGTCGCCTGGCATTTGCGCTTGCGCGCCGTAATTCATTCGTACATAGAAAGCACCTTCGTGGCCTTCTTTGGCTTCAAGATCTGCTGTCGCCATTGCAACGGGAACAATGTGCCCAATTTCAGTACGTCGCCAACCCTTCATGTCTGCCACTGCACAGTTCGGAACATTCACGTTGATAACGACTGCCTCTTTTGGTCGGTCTGCAATCCAACCTTCAACTACGCGCTGTGCAACTGTTGCTGCTGAATCCCATTGCTGACCTATCAACGCTTCGTCCCAACCTTGGCCTTCAGCACCGAAACCGGTTACTGCCTGACTGATTGCAATTCCACTAACTCCGCCATTACGTGCAGTCACTGCTGCACCTACTGTTCCCGAGTGGTACACGGCACGGCCAACGTTTGCGCCGGGGTTAATGCCTGACACGACAAGATCAAACGGACCGCCGTACACACCGAGGCGAGCGAAGAAAACACACAATGCAGGTGGGCCAGTGATTGCCCATGAAGTATCGATGCCTTCAATCGTGCGTTTTTGTACTTCAGGCTGAATGATGTGCAGTGCACCAATGGCTGCACCCGCACCTGAATACTCCTGGTCTGGGGCAGCAACTACTACTTCACCGTATGGGCGCATTGCGCGGGCCAAGACATGCAGGCCGACAGAGTCGATGCCGTCATCATTTGTTACAAGAATTCTCATGGTGATTCGTTTCTATAGTTTTTCGAAATGGAAATTGAGCAGGCGACGAAATTCATCGAGTGGGAATTGGTCCTTATTTATGTCTTTGCCAATGTCATCCCAGCGGCGAAGTGCAATCGCTTCTTCGAATTGTGGCATCGCCATAAACCGATCAGCTTCTTGTTCTGACATAGGGCCACCTTGCAACGCAAGACTGGCAACAGATGCCGGGCTCAATGTTTCAAAGTAACCATCTTCACGAGCACAGAGCCAACGCTTGCCATCAACATGGAGTGCAATAGGAGCAGTAACAGCGGGTGGAAAAAGCGAAGCCAGCAAGCGGGCGGCGGTCGCCTCGTGCGCCGTGTCTATTTCGTGTTCCTCTTTGCCCGCAGAGTCTTCAAGATCAACAAGGTGGCCGACATCGTGAAGCAATGCGGCAAGTACAAGCGCGCTTGATGCGTCTGCTTCTTCAGCCAACTGTGCGCATTGAACTGCGTGAGCTGTTTGAGAAATGTTTTCGCTGTAAAACTGTTGTCCCCATTTTTCAAAGAGAGATTCAATTTCTATCAGTGATGTAAATTTGTTCATAAGGGTCTTCCTTCAAAATCATTGATGAGTGAGATGCGGACATTGTCGGCTCCGTGTTCCGTGTCACGGAAAATACGAAGTTTCTCTTCGTAGTAATCAGATCGAAGATCGCCTTGGCTCGCGGCGTTAAAGGTGGGGTAGATGGCACGGCGGTCACGTTGCGAATTATTGGTGCCACTGCGGTGTGGAGTGTGTGAGTGAAAGAACAAAACGTCACCAGCTTCCATCTCAACCGGATGCCATTCATGTGTTTCCACCCAGTCGTTCACGATGCATCCGCGGTCGTTCATGGGAAGCAGTTCATGGTGTTGTCCGTCGACAACTTCTAAACAGCCATTTGCAACAGTGCTTTGGTCAACTGCAATCATGCATGAAATTGACGTTTCAATAAATGGGTACGCCGGCGCATCTTGATGAGGGAGGAACCCTGCTCCGCCGACCAACTTGTAGTTGATTTTTTCTTTGTAGAGAACTGCTTGTTCACCCATGAGGGCAGAGACAATTTCTACGATTGCACCAGTAGTCAAAATCTCGCGCAGAGGAGTATGGAATGGGACGAAATTTTCTGTGCGGCACAGTTTCGGTCCGCCGTCCGTCATTTCGCGATAGTGCAACCAGTTGCCATTTTCGGGCCATTGCTGAATTTCATCCACCCACTGCTGGATGTCACGAATTTCTCCACCCACAAACGGGCGGCACAAAAGCCAGCCATTACGTCGATATGAATCGATCTGAGGGGTAGTTATGTGCACCACCTCATCGTATTGAGTAGCCCCCAATTGGGCATAGCCCTGACCCAACTGTTCACCTCTGTGTTACCGCCTGTATGGGTGGTACCGTTTCCCCAAGTTCGAGGGATAGGGGACCCATATGACATACGCAGGCGATCGCGTTCTTTACGACGCAGATACACACATCATGGAGCTTCCAGACTTCCTCAAGAAGTTTGCTGACCCAGATGTGCGCGACCTTCTACCCGAAGTTGATTACGGCCGTTCACTCGTGACTGACGAGGAAGTGGCAATCATTGTCGGCAACGGTTCACAACATTCAGACGAACACAAAGAGTCACTTATTGCTCTTGGTGATCGCATGATCCAAGAGGTCAAAGAAATTCAAGCCCTTGGTGCATTCGACAAGCATGATCGTGTTATCGCTAACGACATGTTGGGCTTCAAGAAGCAGTTGGTATTCCCAACTCACAGTTTGCACATGCCGTTTTCACCAAGCAGCAAAATTCCTGACAAGGTTCGTTACGGCGGCGCTCGTGCGCACAACCGTCACATGGCTGACTTCTGTTCAATCGATGACCGCCTCATGGGTGTTGCCGCAATTCCACTCGAGAATCCAGCACTTGCATTAGAAGAGGTGCAGTGGAGCATCGACAATGGTCTAGAGGCCATGTGGGTTCCACATCGTTTGGCAGGAGAGCGTTCGCCAACTCACGTTGACTTCAATCCAATTTGGTCGTTGTTGCAAGAAGCACAAGTTCCTGTTGTGTTCCATGTTGGTGGAAACCCGTTGCAACTGAAGCCAGAGTGGAGTAACACCGGTCGCGGTGTTACCAAAGACTGGATGGGTGGCGGAGAAAATGTTCGTGCTCGTGATGCTGCTGTGTTGCATCAGGGAATTGAAACATTTATTTCAATGATGATTCTTGATGGTGTTCTTGAAGACTTCCCAGACCTGAAGTTTGCATCGGTTGAACTTGGTGCTGGTTGGGTTCCTGAAATGCTTGTTCGACTTGACCATGTTCATAAGGCGTATTCACGTGTTGATGATCGTCTTCGCGGCTTCAAGCGCACACCATCCGAGCAGGTTCGTCAGCAGTTCGGTTTCACACCGTTCGTATTCGAAGATGTCGCACGTCTGATTGACCAGTCAAACGACGATCTTTATTTGTTCTCAAGCGATTACCCACATACAGAAGGCGGCCGTGACCCCATTGCCCGCTTCGAGTCGTGCATGAAAGACGTGCCTCAGGCATCTGTCGACAAGTTCAACTCGGGCAACTTCTTACGGGTATTCCCGCACGCTCGCGTCACTGCAGACAAATAGCCTTCGGCTCCGTTTGGCCGATAGCCGAGACATAGTCTTAGGTCATGAGCCAGACATCAACTGACGACCTGGGGTTTGACCCTGATGAACTACGCCAGCGCTATCGCGACGAACGCGATAAGCGAGTGCGGGCTGAAGCTAACGAGCAGTACACAGAAATAGCGGGCGAGTTTGCTCACTATCTCGAGGACCCGTACATCAAGTTCGAAGAGCGTGCTCCGATTATCAAAGAAGTTCAAGTTGCCATTGTTGGTGGCGGCTTCGGCGGCATGTTGGTTGCAGCACGACTGCATGAAGCAGGCGTTCACGATTTCACAGTGATTGAAAAGGGTGGCGACTTTGGTGGCACCTGGTACTGGAATAGGTATCCCGGCGCTGCGTGCGACGTTGAGTCATACATCTACTTGCCGTTACTTGAAGAGACCGGTTTCATTCCTGCATCAAAGTACACACCAGCTCCAGAAATTTTGGCGCATTGTCATCGCATTGCTGAACACTTCAACTTGTATTCACGTGCAATGTTGCAAACAGAAGTTACTGATGTGCGTTGGGATGAATCATCGCGCCGCTGGACTATTCGCACTAACCGCGGTGATGAAATTCGTGCGCGATTCATCAGCATGGCTAACGGTCCGTTGCATCGGCCGAAATTGCCAGGCATCGAAGGTGTTGGCACATTCGAAGGTCATTCATTCCACACCAGTCGTTGGGATTATGAATACACCGGTGGTACCAGCAAGGGAAATCTCACTGGGTTGAAAGACAAAGTTGTTGGCATCATTGGTACCGGCGCAACAGCGGTGCAAGCTGTGCCACACCTTGGTGCTGGTGCAAAACAATTGTTTGTGTTCCAACGCACACCATCGTCCATTGACGTACGTAATGACACACCGACAGATCCAGACTGGGTTAATTCATTAGAGCCAGGTTGGCAGCGTCGCCGCAATGAAAACTTTACGAATCTCACTTCTGGAGTGTTTGATACTGAAGACTTAGTAAATGACGGTTGGACAGAAATTGTTGGCAACCTCATGTTACGTGCGCGTAAAGAAGGCGGTCTAGGGACAAGTCTTGAACAGATCGGCACCATTGTTGAAAATGCAGACTTTGAAAAAATGAATCAAGTACGTAATCGTGTTGATGCAATTGTCACCGATCCGAAAACTGCGGAAGCACTGAAGCCGTGGTATCGCCAATTCTGCAAGCGTCCGTGTTTCCATGACGACTACTTGCCAACCTTCAACAGACCAAATGTGACACTTGTTGACACAGGTGGCCTCGGTGTTGAGAAAATCACACCGAGGGGCGTTGTAGCTAACGGAGTTGAATACGAACTTGATTGCCTTGTATATGCAACTGGTTTTGAAGTCGGTACTGATTACGCGCGTCGTTCTGGTTACGAAACCACCGGCTCGGACAATCTCACACTCACCAGTAAGTGGGCCGAAGGCGTTGAGACCTTCCATGGTTTCTTCTCTCGCGGATTCCCGAATTGCTTCCTTGTCTCCACTGCACAGTCCGGGTTCTCTGTGAACTTCCCGCACATGCTGAACGAACAAGCGATCCATATTGCACACGTCGTGAAGCATGCAACCGAAGCTGGAATCACACGTATTGAAGCAAGCGCTCAGGCTGAACATGACTGGGTGGAAGACATCAAATCAAATTCCACAATGAACTTGAAGTTCCTCGAGGCGTGTACACCTGGTTACTACAACAATGAAGGTAAGCCTGCCGAACGAGCCGCCCAGAACGGCAGTTACGGCAAGGGCCCCGTTGCCTTTGTTCGATTGCTTGAAACATGGCGGGCTGCTGGCGATTTTGCCGGCCTTGAGATGTCCAAATAGCCCTTTTTGACGGCTCGGGTACTGAGCCTGCGGACAGCGATTACTAAGGTAGGAACATGGATTTTGTTTACCCACCCCAAGCCGACACGTACCGCACAAAGGTGCGCGCCTTCCTCGACGCCAACCTTCCAAAAGACTGGAAGGGCATCGGTGCTCTGAATCATAAAGATGCAGCTGCATGGACCGAAGACTGGCGCGAGAAATTGTCGAAGAATGACCTTCTTGCCATCACATGGCCAAAAGAATACGGTGGCCAAGGCTTGTCACATGTTGAATCGTTAGTACTTGCTGAAGAATTCGCCAGAGCAGGGGTTCCAAGCGGTGGTCCAAACGATGGTTTCGGAATTGGCATGTTGGGCAACACCATCCTTGCTGTTGGTACCGAAGATCAAAAGAAACATTTCTTGGCTCGTGTTTTATCTGGTGAAGATCGTTGGTGTCAGGGATACAGCGAGCCCTCGTCCGGTTCTGACCTTGGAAACTTGGGATGCCGCGCAGTTCTTGACGGCGATGAGTGGGTCATCAATGGTCAGAAAATCTGGACATCAGCTGGTCACCTTGCAAACCATATTTTCGTTCTTGCTCGTACATCACCAGATGATGTGAAGCATCGCGGTATTACGTTCCTTCTTGTGGACATGCGTCAAAAAGGTGTGGAAGTACGTCCCATCAAGATGATGTCAGGTGATTCTGAATTCAACGAAGTGTTCTTTACAGATGCACGTTGTCCGAAGGAAAACGTTGTTGGTGAAATCAACGGTGGCTGGATGGTCGCAATGACACTTCTCGGCAACGAGCGTGGTGCTGGTGCCGTTGTTTCCGGCATCTCATTCCGTGGCGAGCTTGACAAACTTAATACTCTTGCGCGGGAAAAAGGTGTGACAACTAATCCGCATATTCGCCAACGCTTAGCGCAAGCGCATATCAAAGTAGAAATTATGCGTTTTCTCGGTTACCGAACCTTGACTGCTTTTATGAATGGAAGTCAGCCAGGCCCGGAAGCGTCAATTGGCAAATTGTGGTGGAGCGAATACCACAAGGAAGTTACAGAACTAGCAGTTGACATTCTTGGTGCAGATGCCCTGGTTCCATTCGGACAGACACCTCACACCGCTTTCACTACTGACTCTCCTGGATCACCAAACGACAGCGCAAACTGGGCTGGTGTGTTCATGAATGCTCGTGCCGGAACCATTTACGCAGGTACCAGCCAGGTACAACGCGGCATTGTGGGCGAACAAGTTCTCGGTCTTCCGAAAGAGCCACGCTCTGACGGTGGACCATGGAAGAACATTCCCGGCCACGGCTGATTCAGCCTAAATAATGCAGTGGATTATGACTCGATAATGAGTCAACCCCACAGACGACCTAGCGTTTTGAAAGAGAAAAGGAATACTCATGGCTGATAATCAGAACTCCCCAATAGATTTCGAAACAGTGGTGCATGAGCGCCGCAGTATCCGTGGCTACAAGAAGCAACCGGTTCCTCGTGAACTTCTTGAAGAAGTCATTGAACTCGCAAAGCGCGCACCGTCATCAATGAACACTCAGCCATGGCATTACCACGTCGTAACTGGTGAGCCGCTTGAGCACATTCGCAAAGGCAACACTGAGCGCATGATGTCAGGATCAAAAGTTGATCGTGAAATCAAAATGAACCACGGCTATGAAGGCCCTCACCGTGATCGCCAAGTTGAAATTGCCATTCAGCTTTTCGAAGCTATGGGAATTGAACGCGATGACAAAGCTCGCCGCCAAGATTGGGTGATGCGTGGCTTCCGCCAGTTCGACGCGCCAGTATCAATCGTGATCACACTTGATAAGGCACTTGAACACGACACCATTGCACACTTCGACTGTGGTGCAGCTACCTATGGTCTTGTTCTTGCAGCATGGTCTAAAGGTCTTGGTTCCGTAATCAACGGTCAAGGAATTATGCAGTCACAGGTTGTTCGCGAACACGCCAACATTCCTGAAGATCAAGTCATCATGACTTGTGTTGCAATGGGCTTTCCCGATGAAGAATTCGTAGCAAACGACGTGCGTTCACGTCGCGCACCAAATGATGCAATGGCATCATTTGTAGGTTTTGACTAGCTACTTCCTAGCCCTTTTCTTTGGTGCGGGTTTATCCCAGCCCAAAGCTGCCTGAACTGTTTCACCTGACCGGCTCAGGTAACCGATATAGGAAAGAATGTCCGCTTTCTGTTGTTCAGAAATGTCGTTTACCTCATCAAGGACATTCATCGCTTGAACAATCAGTGTTCCGATGAGGACAAGATTCTTGCTGGTGCGGTCTCCCACAGTGGTGTTCGTTGATTGCGACAAGACCGATTCAAGAACCAACTTCTGATTTGCCTGAAACCTCTCGGGGCTAACGCCACAACCCAACAAGTAAGTAATTGTCTGCATTCGCGCCTTGGCCAATTTCATAACATCGATTTTGCCTTCAAGAACCAAATTGAGGCGTGTGGTCTCGTCACTATTCGTCTGAACGAAAACTCCCATAAATGCAGCTTCGATCGATTGGGATAGCAACTCTTCTCGGGATCCGAAATAGCGGACCACATAATCAGTATGAACCCCTGCCTTTTCACAAATTCGCACAACCGTCACGTCCGATGGGGCAAATTTAAGAAGAAGCTGAATAGTGGCATTCAGCATGCGTGCCGTAGCCTCTGCCTGACTCAGCCGGGGTTTCTTCGGGGCCGGAACAGGCGGTTTCTTCTTCTTCGATACTGGGGCCATGTGACAATCGTAATGGTTAGGAGAAGGGTCTAGAGCAGACGGATTAACCAATTAACCCTGCGTTGAGCCCATACTGTGCATACCATGCACTAATTAAGCATACAATGCACAATATGACATTGTTTCCTGCTTCACGAATCAAGACTTTTCTACGCTGCAATCTGGCCGCCCTCATAGTTGGGCTAATGGTGATTGCGCTTCCTGTTGCTTTGCAGACCCCGCAGCGTGCTGATGCAGCACCGATGACAGGCTTTACTCAAGTGACTGTCGGAACCTATTTTACATGCGCGTTGAAGTCTGACCAGACGGTGTGGTGTTGGGGTCTCAACTCAAGTGGTCAGTTAGGCGATGGCACAACCACAAATCGAAACCGGCCAGTGCAGGTGTCAGGTCTCACGGATGTCATTTCTGTTGATAACCAAAACGATTTTGCGTGTGCACTTAAAACCGATACCACCGTCTGGTGTTGGGGCAACGGAGGCTTTGGTCAGTTGGGCAACGGAGCTACTGCAAACGCGAGGACGCCAGTCCAGGTGACAGGGCTTTCTGGTGTAACGCAGATCTCCACCGGATATGGACACGTCTGTGCCGTCATTTCAGATGGAACAATCCGTTGCTGGGGATGGAATGTCAACCAGATGCTTGGAAACGGCACAACGACAAGCTCAAGCACGCCAATTTCTGTGAGTGGAATCACTACGGCAACTGAAATTCGAGCTGGAGCCTGGCAAAACTGTGTTCTGCTCGCCAATCAAACACTGACCTGTTGGGGAGGAGGCACAGGCGGTTTCCGTGGTGACGGCAATGCGACCAATGCGAGCACCAAGACCAGTCCCACTGGGATCTCCGGCGTGACGATGCTCTCGGATGCCCATGGTCAACACATTTGCACCAAAACCGCAGACCAAACAGTGAAGTGCTGGGGATACAACGATCATGGTCAGGTCGGAGACAAAACCCAAATTGACAAGAGTTCTCCGGTAGTTATTTCGGAGCTAACTGGGGTGACTGGAATATCGTCTGCCAACCACACATCATGCGCTATCAAGAGTGATGCCACTCTGTTGTGTTGGGGTTGGGGCGCTAACTACCAACTCGGCAACGGAGGAAATGTGAGCAAGTTTGAGCCCACTGCAGTATCTAATGTTGTCGGAGCTACTCAAGTCTCTGCTGGGTATACACACACTTGCGTCCTTCTCACGGATACGAGCATTCAGTGTTGGGGCAGGAACAGCTCTGGCGAGATAGGGGATGGTACAACGACTAACCGCGCCACCGCGGTTTCAGTATCAGCACCGCCTGTCACGCTTTCTACGCCATCTTCGGTTACGGCTACTGCAACATCATCAACTCTGAAGTCAGTCAGTGTGTCGTGGGCCGCAAATGTCAACGCTGCTTCATTCACAGTCAAGATCTACAACTCTGCTGGCTCCTCATTGCTCGGTACCAAGACTGGGGTATCGGGTACGTCAACAACCATTACTTCTTCTACGTATGGGTCGATTGCAGACAACATGGCCTACAAGATCACAGTGACAGCCATTGGTGATGGAACCAGCTATCTCACCTCTTCTGAAAGTTCACAGGCTTCAGTCACGACGAACTCTCTATCTACGCAAACTCCAGTAGTTCTTTCTTCAACTAGCGGTACCTATGGAACTGACATCACACTTGACATATCTGGTGGTTCTGGTAGTGGTGCTGTTACCTATTCAGTCACAACAACGGGTACTGCTGGTTGCTCAATCATTAGTGGCACGAAGTTGAGGGCAACATCACCCGGCACATGCACGGTGACTGCAACAAAAGCCGCAAGTGGCGTCTACTCAGCTGATTCATCAACCGCCACAACAGTGACGTTTTCAGCTGTGGTGGTTACTACCACCACTACAACTACAACTACAGCTGCACCAGCATTGTCGATTGTGATTCAAGCCCCAGTAACTACTGTGGCTCAAGGTCAGGCGTCTGTGGTGACGGTTGCACCGACAACCACAACGCTTCCCGTGATTGGCGCTAATGGATTACCAGTTCCAACTACAACATCAACAACGATTGCAGTGGCGAAATCAAAGACAGTAGTTACAACAACACTTCCGCCCCGTGTGACGACAACAACTGTCGGACCACCTTCTGCTGGCAAGGTCAAAGCCGGACAAACGGCAGTGCAAGTAGATGGTGTCGAGACTGATGCAAAAGTGTCGCGTGAAAACAACCAGATGGTTGTGAACGCAGGTTCAGTCAGTGCCACATTGTCCGGGACAGATAGCAGTGGAAAAACACTGCCGCTTGACACAGATGGAACAGTTCATTTGGCTGCAGGTGACGTGATCAAGGTCAGCGTTGGTGGTTTTGAACCTAAATCAATAGTAGAGGTGTGGTTGTTTTCCACACCGACACAACTGGGTTCTGCTGTTGTTGAAGCTGACGGAACAATGAATGGCACATACAAATTGCCATTCGGAATCAAGTCCGGCTCACACCGAGTTGTAGTGACTGCAAAGTTGCCGAACGGTAAATCAACAACGTTCACGCTTGGAATCTTGGTCGGGAAGATCAATAAGACTTCGACCCTCACTCGAGTGTTGATCGCAATTCCGATTTCGCTAGCTGTCGGATTTGGTTTTCTTCTTCCGACCCAGGCCCGCCGTCGTAAACGCCGCGCAACGGCCTAGCAGTAGATCAGAGCGAAGAGATGTTCTGGTTCAGTTGAATCAGTAGCACGATGATGGCGGCTGACACAGTGAGTACGCCGCCGATGATTACTTTCAAGGTGCCGTTGATACGGGTGAGTTCTTTTTCGATATTGCCGATTCGATAGTTGATCGGCTCAAAATCTTGTTTGCGGGCGACGTCTGACCAGCCTGAGGGTGGCAGATGTTCCATGAGTATGTTGGCCACGTCGTCTCCTAGGTGTGATCGCAGTCCGACCTGCATGTCGAATCGCTGTGCTTCGCTGATTATCATCGTAAATCCTTTTCTGGGGCTTTGTACAGCGATGTGTGCCGACTAGTCCGAATTTAGGAATTACAGAGAAGAAATATTCTGATTCAACTGAATCAGTAACACGATGATGGCGGCTGACACTGTGAGTACGCCACCGATGATGACTTTCAAGGTGCCGTTGATGCGGGTGAGATCCTTGCGTATTTCGACGATGTCTTGTTTGCGGGCGACGTCCGACCAGCCTGAGGGTGGCAGGTGTTCCATAAGTATGTTGGCCACGTCGTCTCCTAGGTGTGATCGCAGTCCGACCTGCATGTCGAATCGTTGTGCTTCGCTGATTATCATCGTAAATCCTTTTCTGGGGCTTTGTACAGCGATGTGTGCGATAAGAGTTGGGAAAGGAAATATCCTTCCCTGATGGGGTTAGGAATTGACTTTTAATTGAGATATTCAGTTATCCACTGAGCAAAGTCTGAGGTGTGGCCATCGAAACGTTCAAGTTCTTCTTTGGTCAAGATGATTTTTAGACCTTCGGTAGTGCGTTGCAAGACAGCAGGGAATTGGCTGGCAAGCGCAGAGAGGACATCTTCGGGTGCGTCGTCTCGGTGAAAGAGTCGGAAGGGAATTGAGAGGGACTCTGCACACTGATTCCATTCAGACTTCTTAGTAAAGAGGCCGTGAGTCAGTTCGCACAGAGAACAATGAGTGATGCCGAGACGCGCACCGACCCAGTAAGAGACTTCACCCAACAATGTCGAGTCTGCGTCGTAGACGCCGATTAGTTCTGTGATGTTAGATGTCATAGGTACACAGATTTCCTGGTGCGTAGATAAAAAAATAGAGTCGGTAAGAGATTTCCCTTACCGACTCTATTCGTTAGTTTTTATCTAGAGTGATGAAACATCAACTGATGCAGGTACGAGAACTGCATCAATGACGTGGATGACTCCGTTAGATGCTGCAACGTCGGTTGCAGTCACATTTGATGCGTTCACTTTGACGCCGCCCTCTGTTGTGATGGCAAAGGCAGAACCTTCAAGTGTGGTGACATCTCCAGCTGCAACGTCAGCGGCCATTACTTTTGATGGCACAACGTGGTAGGTGAGAATCTTTGTGAGGACTTCTTTGTTCTCTGGAAGCAGAAGCTTCTCGAGAAGTCCTTCTGGAAGAGCCTCAAACGCTGCGTTGGTTGGGGCGAAGACTGTGAATGGTCCTTCTCCGGAAAGTGCATCACCAAGACCGGCTGCTGTTATTGCAGCGACAAGTGTGGAGAAGTCTGCGTTGCCCTGAGCAACTGCAACGATGTTGCCTACTTCGGTAGCCATTTCGGTTGTGTCAGCTGCGGCGACAGTGGTGTCAGCAGTTGACCCATCTGATCCGCACGCTGAAAGCAAAAGAACAGATGCTGCAGCAATAGCGATAATTGTTTTTTTCATTTTT
>CAMDLK010000014.1 GCA_945901725.1 Bifidobacterium breve
ATCTAACGCAACCTCTATGAGCGCTTCGTCAAGTGGGTACAAGCCGCTTGCAAAACGTCGTACTCCGGCTTTATCGCCGAGCGCTTCACGAATTGCTTCGCCAACACAGATTGCAACATCTTCCACGGTGTGGTGTGTATCGATGTGCAAATCACCTTTGGCTGCGATGGTAAGGTCAAACCCGCCGTGACGTGCCAACTGCTCAAGCATGTGGTCATAAAACGGAATACCGGTCGAGATAGACGCAGTCCCCGAACCGTCAAGATTGATGGACACATCGATAGATGTCTCTTTTGTGTTGCGGGTGACCTGTGCTGTACGTGCCATGTCTCTATTCTCGCCGCTCAACGCCCGTCTCGGACTGTCAATTACGTGATTTCTGCCTAATTAGTCGACAAAGCGGTCGACAGTGCACCCAAGAAGGCCGAGTTCTCATCTGGTGTACCCACTGTGACCCGCAAACAGCCAGTCAACCTCGGTGTCGTACTGAAATCGCGCACCAGAACCCCTGAGTCAACCATTCGTTGCCACACAGCGGACGCCACAGTTGAACGGGGCCGAAACAGAATGAAATTAGACCCACTCGGCCAAACATCGCAGTCCATGTCGCTGATTGCAGCGAAGACGCGAGCGCGTTCTGACTTGATGAGATCAACGCGCTGTTCCATTTCGGACACAAAACCAAGCGCAGCGATAGTTGCTGCTTGCTTGAACGAATCCAGATGATACGGAAGCACTGCAATCTCAAGATCAGCGATCATTTGCTTTGGCGCTACCACGTAGCCCACTCGCAATCCTGCCATGGACAAAGTTTTTGAGAACGTTCGAGTGACTGCTAGTGGCTTGTCTTCAGACACCAAGTCGATGGCTGACCATTCGGAGAATTCTGCATAGGCCTCATCAACAACGACCACTCCTGTCGTGTGCGCAAGCATTGTCTCTAGGTTCTCTCGTGGCTCAATAATTCCTGTCGGATTATTCGGATTACACAAGAACGACACAGACGGCTTATGACGCGTCAACACGCGCTCAATTTCTAGTGCGTCAAGTGTGAGGTCAGCTTTGCGCTCACCTTGCACAACCTCGGCCCCAGTGACGCGTGCAATCTGGGAATACATCTGATACGTGGGTTCAAAAGTTGCGACACAACGACCGGCACCGCCATATGCCAACAGAATTGTTTGAATGACTTCATTAGAACCATTGGCCACAAAAACATTTGCTGGGGACACGTTGTGTCGACGCGCAATAGTTTCGCGTAGTTCAGTTACTGCTCTATCGGGGTAACGATTCCATTGAATTGACCTTGCAATGTCAGCAACCGCGTCAAGCCAGGCATCAGGCGGTGGAAACGGAGACTCGTTTGTATTCAAGCGAACGGGAACATCAACTTGAGCAGAGTGATATCCACTCATCGCCTGAATTTGTTCTCGGGGATTGAATGTGGTCACAACGGCAACTTAGTCAACGAAGCCACGAACTAGCGGGCAATTTTCTCTGCACGAATCAGTAACCGCTCAGCTGACAACAAAGCTCGCTCTGCTTCATACATTGCACTGACAAGATCTTCATGGTTTGCACCAATGTTCTCAATCAGTCCCGCGACTCTCGTTCGGTAGCGATTTACTGCGTCTGCTGCTGCGCCTAGTTCGGCACAAATGGTGGCTGTCATCGCACTGACGCTACTTGACTGCCGTCACTTCGTCTTTGACTTTGATGGCATCAGACTGGAAGGGCAGATATCTTCGAACTCACAGATGCCACATTTCGGCTTCTTTGCGTCACACACACGACGCCCGTGCAAGATGAGACGTAGTCCGAACCTGCCCCACTCTGGCGGATCAATGAATCCATTGAGGACCTTTTCCACCTTCACTGGATCTTCTTCTGTGGTGAGCCCAAGACGCCGAGACAACCGGCCGACATGCGTATCAACAGCGAGCCCCGGCAAATCAAAGACAACGCTGCGCAATACATTTGCAGTTTTGCGACCAACACCGGGAAGCGTTACTAGGTCTTCCATCTCATGCGGGATGACGCCACCAAATCGATCAACAACATTGCGACCCATGCCAATGAGATTCTTTGCTTTGCTCTGGTAAAAACCTGTCGAGCGAATAATGGCCTCAAGTTCCGTTGGATTCGCCTCTGCCAATGCTTCTGGAGTTGGGTACTTCGCAAACAGCGCCGGAGTCACCATATTCACTCGCACATCGGTACATTGCGCCGACAAGATGGTGGCTGCCAGCAGTTCATAGGCGTTTGAGTGGGTCAGTTCGCACTCGGCAGACGGATACAACTCCTCTAGTCGAGTGGCTATTTCTTTTGCGCGACCAGCTGGCGTTCTCGGCTTTCCCATGGCCAAAAGGTACCCTGACAGCCGTGCGTTCACTCGAAATCAAGAGACAGATGGACCCGTCAAGCATTGACGAGGTCTCAGCACTGATAGACGACACGTGGCGGGCAGATGGAGTTCGCCCACTGAACGACCATCTTTGGCTCGATTTGCGTGAAGGCGGACGTAAAGGATTCGCCGGAGTCATCGTTCGCGACGCAGATCACGACCACATTGTGGGGTACTGCCAGGTGTCTCGAGGAAACGAGTCATGGTCCCTCGACCTCATTGTGCACCCCCATCACCGATACGACTCGATGGAGATTGCGCCAGACCTGATCACGGCGGCGCTCGACATCGTTGCAAGCGAAGGAGGCGGACATGTGCATTGGTGGGTTTTTGAGCCAAACAACATTCACAGACAACTCGCGCACAACGCAGGGCTTGCATCTGGTCGACACTTGGTACAGATGCGCAGGTCTCTTCCTCTGAGCGATGAACAACTCGCCCTCGCCGCCGATTTCGTGACGACGCCATTTCGAACGGGTGTTGATGAAGACGCATGGCTTGCGGTTAACAACGCTGCTTTCAGCACACACCCAGAGCAAGGCGGATGGACGCGCGATGTCATTGCTGCTCGCCAAGCCGAGAACTGGTACAACCCAGAGGGCTTTCTGATGCACTGGGATGAATCCACTCTTGCTGCTTTCTGCTGGACCAAAGTGCACCGCGATACTGACCCACAGATGGGTGAAATTTATGTTCTCGCTGTCGACCCTGCACATGCCAGTAAGGGACTTGGCCGACGCATGACAATTGCTGGCCTCGCGTATTTGGCCAAGCAAAAAGTGCCTCTTGCAATGTTGTATGTCGACGCCGATAACGCAGCGGCAATGTCTGTATACACTTCGCTCGGATTCACCCCCCATCACCGCGAACTCGCCTTCATCGGCGATGTTGCAGCAAAGTAACTCATGACAACTCTCTACGATCCAACTCGCGAAGAAATCGCAGCAATTCTTGAAGGTGAAGCGTCGTATCGCCTCGACCAACTGTGGTCTGGTATGTACACACACTTTAAGAAACCGTCTGATATTCAAACTCTGCCTGCAGCGTTGCGCGCCAAACTAGATGCACAGTTGCCAGAAGGACTCATCGAGATTCGTCGTGAGACTTCAGAAAATGGCGACACCGTGAAGTTTTTGTGGCACCTTCTTGAGGGCAACCACCCCATCGAAACTGTTCTTATGTATTACGACGAGCGCGCAACAGTGTGCGTTAGTACTCAAGCTGGCTGCGCAATGGCGTGCGGGTTTTGCGCAACAGGCCAAGCAGGTTTTAATCGTCAACTATCCCCTGGTGAAATTGTCGAGCAAGTTGTACGAAGCGCTCGCGAAGCAGCAACCAAGAATCGCCGCATCGACAACATTGTCTTCATGGGAATGGGCGAACCCCTAGCCAACGAACCAAATGTGTGGGCTGCTGTTGAACGAATCCATGGCGACATCGGTATTTCTGCTCGTCATCTCACCATCTCAACCGTTGGCATTGTGCCAGGCATCAAAGCCCTAACTCAACGCCCTTTGCCAGTGAATCTTGCAGTGTCACTGCATGCAGCACGCGACCAACTGCGTACCGAACTTGTTCCGATTAATGAGCGCTACCCACTCAAGATGCTGATGGAAACATGTCGTGAATACCTGTTCACAAAGGGTCGCCGCATCACATTTGAATGGGCTCTCATTGATGCAGTGAACGACACGGACCGTGACGCTCGCGAACTTGCTGAATTATGCTTACAACTCACCCCAGCAGCTCACGTCAACCTTATTCCGTTGAACCCAACACCAGGTTGGCCAACGGTTGGAAGTTCGCCAGGCCGAGTTGCAGCTTTTCAACGACTACTACGCGACCTTGGCGTTAACGCCACCACGCGACAGAACCGCGGTACAGAAATTGCCGCTGCGTGCGGACAGTTAGCAGCAGGCCAGCCAGTTACTTTGAACGCATCTCGCGGTCAAAGTAAATAACGCGGGTTCGCCACCCGCACTTTGTCCTCGACAACGGGGCGCAACCGATTGAGTACATCGACAAGATTTGCATCAAATGCACCCTCGCGAATCGCAGCAGCCAATTCGGCATCGTCGTTCATTCCAAACGACGCCAAGACTTCTTGATGTCGGACTTCTTGATCTGGACCAAGTTCAAGTTCACGGCGAACAATGTCGATCATGTTGATTGCTACTCGTGTATGAAATTGCAAGCGGCCATCGACGCCTGGCAGCAAGTCCCGCTCCATCCATTCATGGAGTGCTTCAAGAAGTTCTGCGGCTGTCGGCCGGTCATGCGGGGCGGTCATTGCGTTCTTTCAGTAAGGAGTTCAATCAGGTCATACTCATTTTCACAGACTCGCCGACCGATGGCAGCCAACTCATGACTTCGTGCAATTCTCATCAGATGTGTCGCAGCTTGTGAGATGCAGATAATTCCCCACTTCAACGTGCCGAGAATTTCCCACCATCGCACGACATCAGGGTCTGGCCGCACACCAGTTACAGATGCATACGCATCAAATAACTGGTCATATGTGCCGAGGCCCGCTGCAGGAAAGGCTCCTCCGAATCGCCATGCTCGTACGCATAGCCACCCAAGGTCTTCCATTGGGTCTCCAATGTGGGCAAGTTCCCAGTCAAGAATTGCGGAGAGTCCATTGTCATTCACCATGATGTTGCCGAGGCGATAATCGCCATGAACCAAACATGACGATGTGGTCTCTGGTTTGTTTATCTCTAGCCAGCGAAACGCAGCTTCAAAGACCGGGTGAGGTTCACCGAGGTCACGCAGAACCGTTTGGTATCTCATCATCTGGTCATCGGCCACCAACCCGGGAATCGAGGAGACATCTATCTGATGCAAATGTGCCGCAGCTTGACCCAATTGTGAGGTGAGGACTTTACGGGCTGTATCGAATTTGTCATCTCTCAGGATCTTGCGAGCAATGGTTTCACCTTCCACCGCGCGCACAATCATGAATGGAGCCTTTAGTTCTGTTCTATCGGCGCCGTCCACAACCAACTCAGCAACTGGAACGCCTGCGTAGTACGCAGCTGACAAAACACGTGGCTCGACTTGGAATCCGCCAATAGTGCCTGGCCGCACCCGCTGCAAGACGAATTCATCACCATCAGCCGCAAAACGCCATGTTTCACGCGACGCTCCGCCGGACAAGCGTTGAAGATTTGTAATGCTGGCTACGTTCAAGACGCGCGCCAACCCTTGCTCAAGTTCCTCGTGTGTAGAGCCGACCATGTCTCTACTCTGTCATGCCCGACACCGTGTCTTCGTGCCCAGCGAACCTCGCTTACGCCCCGTGAACGACCCGAGCCAACCCGGCTTTTCCTGCTTCAACTTGAGCAGCGAGAACTCTGTCGAGGATGCCAGCAGTCCACAGGGTTCCGCCATAGGAAAGATCAACAGTCACGACGCAACCCGCGTCCGCTGCTTGCAGCGTGACGGCCATGGTCCACGGCGAATGCTGCCTTCCGTCAATCTCATCACGTTCAAAAACGATGTGTTGTGAGGTGTTCACGATGCGTTTCATACGCAAACGTTTGGACCGAGCAAATACTCCGACCTTTGCGCGTAATTCAACATTCCACACTCCGTCGCCTTCGGCTTTGACGTCGTGCACCATCGGCATCCACTTGACATACTGAACAAGATCTGCAACATAGGGATACACAAGAGTTGGCTGTACATCAACTTTGACATCAGATGAATACTGCATGTGATTTACTCTTCATCTTTCGGCTGCTGACCAAATGCTTTACCTAACAATCGACCAAATGAAGGCTGGTCATCATCTGATTGAACTGTTTTTGCAATTCTTGGGGACCATGGAATTGCTTGAGTCTCATCGGGATCCGGATTCCCCTCGAATAGCGAAGGACGTTCTCGTTCTACCTTTTTGGTAGTCACACGTTTCTCACGAACAACTGGCGGTGGTTGCGGATCATCATTGACTCGAAACAATTTCGGCACAGCGTCTCTTCGATCATCAATGGTCCAACCCTGCGGAACGCTCAGTGCATTGGCGTGACGGCGACAGAGACGGCCGGCTAATTCACGGTCTGGAACAGCTCGGTTGTCTATCCACACAAGAAGTTGCGCTTTGTCAATGCCGTAAGACACTTCAGCAAGACCTGCGCATCCAGGTCTTTCACATAATTTTCGCACTAACACAACGATAGTTCCAATTGGCCAGTATCTGGACCATCTTTCACGGGAACTCGTGTGCAGATATGCAGTTACCCAGGGACTCCTGGCAACTGCACGCCTGGCAGAGGGCGTGCGGGAAAAACACATACAACACCCATGCCCTGACGATCTTTGAACTGACCCATTCCAAGCGGGCAAGACCGATCAAGAGCTATCAATTGCTCCACAACAGCGTCGTGAGGTTCAGTACAAGAAATTTCCACTGCCGATAGAGATGAGTCGATGTTGACACAGGAGCCAGAGGTCAACAGTTGATCAATAGGACGAGGCGCTGACGGAGAAGTCATTGCGTGGCCAATCAACACCAAAACTGCACCAACAACACAGGCGATAATCATTCCTCGCCATGGAAATCGTGCAGGGGCGTACGAAATGACAGGCTCAGAATTACGCAAGCCACTACTCACGAAAGAAGAGTTCGAGACGAAAGTTGAAGCGTCATAGGCTCGACGCAATTGAGGACTAGACAAAGTTTTCCAAGCAATATTTAGTTCAGTCATTCGCTGTGATTCATTAGCTGAATTCACATTGATGTCGGGATGAACTGCACGCATTCTTTCTCGATATGCACGCCGAATTTCATCGGTACTTGCTCCTACGGACACACCGAGAACTTGATAGTGAGTTTTCTCAGTACCCATTTCGCACGTCAACGAGACCAATGAGGTCCTCATCGTTAATGAAACGTTTTACATTTTCCGTAATGCGAGCCGACAACAAAGGCACAGCCATCTCTGGAGTATTTCCTACATGTGGCGTGATGATGCAATTAGCCAGCGACCACAACGGATGATCTTCTGGCAAAGGTTCAGGGGCTGTTACATCGAGACCTGCTCCCCCAATCACGTTGTTTTGCAACGCCCACACCAAGTCGTCTGTGACGATGTGCCCGCCCCGAGCAACATTGACGATCCACGCATGCGGCTCCATCACTTCAAGTTCTGGCTTGCCAATTAGTCCAACGGTTTCTGGCGTCAGAGAAAGAGCCAGGAAAACAACATCTGCACCAACCAATGCATCCACAAGATTTTCTTGACCCACAACGGTGTCAACGCCGTCAATGTTTTCCACTGTTCTACGAACAACCGTGATGTTGCATTTGAATGGCGTTAGCAATCGAACAAGAGACTCGGTTATTCCGCCGCCGCCGACAATGGTGACTGCAGCACCCAACAAATTGCGTCCGGCTGGACCAGTCCATTGAGCCGCCCGAGAATACGTTGCTACGTGACGCATACCGGCAAGCGCTAACGCCAGTGCGTGTTCAGCCACAGGCTCTGCATACACGCCCTTGCCACATGTCCAGATGCGATCGTCGTCGAGTATCGGAACAAAGTTCTCAATTCCTGCAAAAGGAACTTGCACCCACTCGAGATGGCCGTGTGCGTCAAGAATTTCGCGCAAGCCAGATGCATCACGAGCCGCGGTCCAGACAATTGCTGACGCATCGGCGGGTTCGACAATGTGACCACCACCAGCAATTACTGCTTCTCGCACCCACTCAGGAGAATTGTGCGGCTGTACTGCTATCGCGCGACTACTCGGAGGTTCCATACACGTTTAACGCTACGTCAACTGCCGGCAATGGTGGCAGCGATTTCACTTGAAGAACTGCCAGACCTGCGAAGAACAACGGTGACGAACCACAGCGCGCCAAGAGTGACACAGAACAGAATTACTGCCCCTACTCCCCAGAACGGCTTAATGGTGCTACGGGTTGCGCCCAGCAGAGCCACGGGGAATGTTGTGGAACCGGCCTCACTGATCAGTGTTGAGATAACAGCGTTATCAAGACACAACGTGAATGACAGGAGGCCACCAGCAATGAGAGCTGATGAAATGAGCGGCAAGGTAATTTGTCTGAATGCACGAGCAGGAGTCGCTCCAAGGTCAGCTGCAGCTTCTTCTAGTGATTCATCAAGTCCGGCAAGTCGCGCACGAACAATAAGGGTGACAACAGCGCTGGCATACAGAGACTGACCGACCCACAGCTTGTTCATGCCTCCGTTGAATGGACCCCAGCCGTTCTTAAATGGGTACCCGATGATGGGGAAATCGGCGACTCGTGGGAACCAAGTGGCAAGCGCAATTGCGTCCATGATTTCAGGTGTTACGAGAATGAGGAACACTGTGGCCATAAACACTTTGGTCCAAACACCAGGCCGGCGAGCAAGTGCTATTCCTGCAAAGCCACCAAGTATCACTGCCAAAATTGTGGCCCCGAATGCTGCAATAAACGAGTTTCGGATTGCGTCACCAATGCTGGCAAAGCCGAACACGGTTTCATACCAGTTCGTTGAAAGACCGTTGACTACAAAAGCCAGAACGAACGCAGCTGGCCCTGACCAATTCAGCAACCGGCGCGAGATCTTGGTGGTGCGCATCAGAACATTTCGAACAACGACTGACACAACGAACAATGCTGCAAAGCGAATAAGTACTGCCCAAGCCACTGAACCGTCGAACAGTTCATCCCACCACTTCACGCCTGGTGTACCGGACCAAATAGTGAAAGAACTTCCACCATTGAATGAGTGAAAGACAACCAACAAGATGGGTATAAACAAGAACACAAGAACAAGAACAGTCCAAACTGTCAACGCAATGGGCAGCACATCAAAGTTGAAAAACGCGCCCTTACCTTCGCGTGTGCGCGCAACAGAACGTTCATGAAGCGAATGTTTGATACGCGTAGAAACTGGAGTCGGATGTTTCAAGACCCAAGTAATGAGCCACACAATCGCTGCCCCAACAACCATGGACAACAGGACAGCACCGATCATAAGAATTGCCATTGCAGATCCGAGTGGCCAGTTCAGAGCACCACTGAATTGCGACGCAATCATTGAGCCGATCATGTTTCCTTTTGCCCCACCAAGAACCGTGGCCGTGACATAGTCGCCACACATAGGAATGAATGTCAACAAAACGCCAGCAATGATTCCGGGCCCGGCAAGAGGCAACGTAACGCCGAAGAAAGTCGCCACACGCCCCGCGCCTAAGTCTTTACTTGCTTCTCGCATTCGAACATCAATGCGATCAAGTGCTACAAACAACGGCAGAATCATGAAACCGAGATAGTTGTAAATGATTGCAACTTGCACTGCTAATGGTGTCTCAAGAATTTGAATTCCTTGCGTACCAATCCAGCCCATGTCAACGAGCCACTTCGAAAAGAAACCGTTTGGCGCAAGCGGGATGCGCCAAGCCACAGTGCGAATCAGGAAGCTAGTGAAACTAGGAACCACCACTAATGCCAGAATGATTGCTTTCCATTTCTCCGGCACCTTAAACGCAGCGAAATACGCAACGGGTAGGCCAATTACTAAGCATCCAATAGTCGCAATGGTTGATATTCGCAATGTTGACTTGAACACCTTGAAGAAGGTCTCATCAAAAACATTTGAATAATTGGCGCCAGACAGATTGCTGTAATCAACAGGAATCAGTTTTGACCCGTCTTTTGCAGCAAAGCTATAAACGACAATGAAGGCTATGGGTACAGCAAAAAACAGCAGGTACCAGATGATCGACGGTAAGGCGAGTGCGAACTTAGGGGCTCGCAGCCGTTTGCGATAGGTAGTTGCGACCGGTGCGGTCACCCCTATCAGGCTCCAGCCTTGGCTTTAGCTTTGTTCAAGATGTCGACCAAGCGGTCGATTGAAGAGTTCAAGACTTGTGTATGCATGGTCTTTACTTCTTCTGGCTTGAAGAAAATCATGTCGCCCTTTACAAGATCTGGAGCCAATTCAGTGATGAGCTGTTCCATTTCTTTCATGCCGGTGTGGTATCCGTGGTACTCAAGATCCTTGATTGAGTTCTCAGGAATCAGAATCCAGTTGATCCACGCGTGTGCAGCTTCTGTGTTCGGAGATCCGGCTGCGATGCAGAAGGTATCCATGAAGAGCTCAGTGTCAGGAGTTCCGAGAACCCAGCGCCAATTTTCTGGCGTGCCGCCTGCATCTTTAATGCGGAAGTACGCCTGACGTGCGTCACCATTCCATGCCATTGCCAAGGTGTACGCACCTTCAGCAAGCTTTGTACTTGGGTAGCTGTCAAACGCCTTAACGTGCTGAGCAAGTTCTTCTACAAGGAACTTTTCTGCAGCATCAAGTGACGCCTTATCTTCTGTGTTCCAGTCGATTCCGTTTGCCCAAAAATACGGACCTGCGTAGTTCGGAGCAGCATCGATTACTGAGCACTGACCGCTTGCTTCACCCATGCAGGCATCGAGGAAGTCTTGCCACGTGTTGAGCTCTTTTGAAATCTTGGTGGTGTCGTAGAAGAAACCAGTGGTGCCCCAGTTCTTGCACACTGAATACTCGTTGTCCTTGTCCCATGCTTGTCCGAGGAATGCAGGATCAACGTTCACCATGTTCGGAATTAGTGTCTTATCGAACTTCTGAATGAGTCCCTTTTCCACCATTTGCACGATGTACGGGCCGGTCGGAACAACAATGTCGAATCCGCTGCTTGAGCCGCCACCTGCTGACAACTTAGTGATGAGGTCTTCGTTGCTACCGAAGTAGTCAACCTTCATCTTTACGCCAAGGCTTGATTCGGCAAGCGCTCCAACCAATTCTGGGTCGTCGTAGTCACCCCATGTGTACATGGCAAGAGTTCCTGATGACTTGTTGATGACGCGGCTCCAGTCGCCTGTTGCTTGTGTCGCTCCATCACCTGCTGCTGCAGCAGTGGTATCAGGCGAATCAGAATCTGATCCGCCACATGCCATCAACACGACTGCCATACCAGCAGTTGCGGTTCCCGCTTTGATAAATGCGCGACGATTTAACTTCTCGCGAAAACTATCTGGGGCAAGAATTCGTAGTTCCTGTGTCATGTGATTTCTCCTTGTTGTTTAGTTGTTAGAGATTCGTTACAAGGGACAACCTAGTCCGTAGACAGGCGTTCTCTAGCGGTCTAGTCGTTGTTTGGCTCTGCCATTACCACCCCGGCCTGGCGGGCCGAGAACAGATACACCTCTTCAGGCGCCCACGAGCACCAGACAGAGTCACCCAACGCCGGGCGGTTGGTGCTGGTACGGGGCGACATGACAATGAGATCGCGCTCCCCGGCGGTAACTACGTACTGCAGCACATCACCAAAATGGGAAATTCCAGACACCGTGGCCTGAACCACGTTGTGGGCCTGTTGCGGGCGTTCAGACGTGAGCACCATACACTCTGGGCGAACTGCTGACAGTGTGTCTTCACCATTCGGAACATCTTCCTCGGGGCGCGACGCAATAAACACTGTGCCATCATCGGCAATAGCGCCATCTTCAGTGGCAACGCCGGTCCAGAAGTTGTTTCTGCCAATGAACCCTGCAACGAAAGCTGACGACGGGTGCTCGTAGACAGTTTCGGGGTCACCGAGTTGTTCAATGTGGCCGTCGAGCATGATTGCGATTCGGTCTGACATAGACATGGCTTCCTCTTGGTCGTGAGTCACGAACACAAATGTGATGCCGAGACGACTCTGAAGCAGCTTTAACTCAATCTGCATCTCTTCACGAAGTTTGCGGTCAAGAGCACCAAGCGGTTCGTCGAGAAGCAGAACACTAGGGCGATTCACTAGTGCGCGAGCAACGGCGACACGCTGTTGCTGACCACCAGACATTTGGCGCGGATGACGTTCGGCAAGTTTCGACATCTGCACCATGTCAAGAGCTTCTGCAACGCGAGCAGCAACTTCACTTTTAGGTGTACCTGACTGCTTGAGGCCGTACGCCACGTTTTCAGCAACAGTCATGTGTGGAAATAATGCGTAGTGCTGGAACACAGTGTTTACTTCACGCTTATACGGCGGAATGTGCTGCACTTCTAATCCGTTAATGCGGATATGACCAGAGTTTGGCTGTTCAAAGCCAGCAAGCATGCGCAACGTTGTGGTCTTGCCGCAACCACTTGGCCCCAACAATGACAAAAATTCGCCTGGATGAACTGAAAGGTTCATGGAGTCAACTGCCACCATGTCACCGTATTTCTTCGTCACATTGACGAGTTCAACTGACCCACGCTCATCTGCCACTGGACCACCACCTTTACTGTCGTTCAAATCATAGGCACCTTGAACCGCCCTGGGCGGAATCACTCGCACGAAATTCAATGTTCATGATACGAAAGCGCAACCTAGTCTCTATATATGGAACCCTCCGACTTCGAAGAGATCGAACACCTGGCTCAGCGCCACCTCTGGGGTCACTTCACTCGCCTTGCCGGAGTTCAACGAGATGGTCTGCCAATTATTGACAGAGGCGAAGGGGCCTACGTCTACGACGCACAAGGTCGCAAATACCTTGACGGGCTCAGCGGTCTCTTCACCGTCAACGTCGGACATGGTCGCAAAGAACTTGCTGAAGCGGCTCGAGCACAGACCGAGAAACTCGCATATTTCCCCATCTGGAACTACGCAACGGAACCTGCTGCACGCCTGGCGGGCAAACTTGCTGATCTTGCGCCGGGCAATCTCAATCGTGTCTTTTTCACTACCAGTGGTGGTGAAGCAGTTGAAGCGGCATGGAAACTGGCTATTCAATACTTCGCAGCCATCGGTCAACCACAGCGTCGCAAAGTAATCAGTCGTGATTACTCGTACCACGGCACGTCATTTGGCGCGCTGTCGATCACTGGCATTCAGGCAATACGTGAACCATTCGAACCGCTTCTTCCGAATGCTCTCAAAATTCGCAATACAAACCATTACCGATGCAACTCATGTTCTCAACTTGACTCGTGCACGCTTGATTGTGCTGATGACCTAGAACGTCGAATACTTGAAGAAGGCCCCGGCACCATCGCAATGGTGATTATGGAACCCGTGCAGAACACTGGTGGCGCATTGGTACCACCAGACGGCTACTGGAAACGCGTACGCGAGACGTGCAATAAATATGGAATTCTGCTCGTGTCAGATGAAGTCATTTGTGCATTCGGACGACTCGGCCACATGTTTGGCTCTGACAGGTTCGGTTATCAGCCAGACATGATCACCTTTGCCAAGGGAGCCACGAGTGGGTACTCCCCTCTTGGTGGAGTTTTAGTGAGCGACAGCATTGCTGCGCCGTTCTTAGAAGAAGGTGACAGAGTCTTCTTGGACGGACATACATTCGGTGGCCACCCCGTCAGCTGTGCTGTAGCGCTCGCCAATATCGACATCATCGAGCGTGAAGATCTCTGCGGCAACGTTTTGCGACACGAAGCATTGTTTGACGATGTGATGGCGTCTCTTGGCGAGTTACCAATTGTGGGCGACGTGCGCGGCTGTGGTTATTTCCGTGTTGCGGAATTGGTGCGCGACTCAGAAACCGGCGAGACCTTCACCGACGAAGAGAGCGAATGGCTTTTGCGCAAAGTCGTATCACCCATGATCTATGACGCCGGACTGATTTGCCGCGCAGACGACCGCGCAGACCCAGTGATAGTGCTGTCACCAACACTGATATGTGGCGAACAAGAACTTGAGTTCATTCGGTCAACGCTGACCACAGTGTTCACCGAAGCTTGGCGTCAATACCAAAATCGGTGACGCTATTTAGCTCTCCAGGTTTGCCATTACGTGCTTGATGCGCGTGTAGTCGTCAAGTGCGTAAGCCGACAAGTCTTTTCCGTAACCGGACTTCTTGTAACCACCGTGAGGCATTTCTGCAACAACTGGAATATGAGTATTGATCCACACACAACCGAAATCAAGATGCTTTGCCATACGCATTGCACGACCAAAATCGCGAGTCCACACCGACGATGCGAGTCCATATTCGACTCCATTTGCCCAACGCAACGCTTCGTCTTCATCTGAGAACCGCTGGACTGTAATAACTGGTCCAAAGATTTCATTCTGAATCATCTCGTCGTCCTGCTTAAGGTCTGCAATAACGGTTGGCGTGAAGAAGTACCCGTCGTTTCCTTGACGTTCTCCACCTGTTACAACACGCGCATGCTTTGGTGTGCGATCAACAAAGCCCGCTACACGAGCCAGTTGACTCTGATTGTTCAAGGGACCAAAAGCGGCTTCAAGATCTTTCGGGCCACCCGTACGAGTAGCAGATGCTTGTTCTGCAAGTGCGGCTACGAACTCTGCATAGATTTTCGGTCCACACACCACTCGTGTTGCAGCAGTGCAGTCTTGTCCAGCGTTGAAGTACCCAGCCGCCGCAATACCGGCTGCCGCAGCCTCAATATCTGCATCATCAAACACAATAACAGGCGCCTTGCCCCCCAGTTCAAGATGCACTCGCTTCAGACTTTTCGCAGCAGCTTCGGCCACTTCAATTCCTGCCCGAACAGACCCAGTCACAGACACCATGGAAGGAATGTCATGAGTGACCATTGCCCGACCCGTGTCACGGTCACCACAAATAACGTTCAGTACGCCGGCTGGTAAGAACTCTGCTGCTATCTCTGCAAGAAGTGTGGTTGATGCAGGAGTTGTGTCTGACGGCTTCAGCACGACTGCGTTACCAGCAGCAATTGCAGGAGCGAATTTCCAAACTGCCATCATCATCGGATAATTCCACGGAGCAACCTGGGCACACACGCCAACCGGTTCACGACGAATCATCGATGTCATGTTTGCCATGTACTCAGCTGTTGCTTTTCCTTCTAACATTCGCGCAGCACCAGCAAAGAAGCGAATCTGATCAACCATGGGAGGAATTTCTTCGCTCATAGTGAGTGCAACCGGCTTACCTGTGTTCTGAACTTCGGCCGCAACAATCTCTTCCGCACGCGCTTCGATTGCATCTGCGATTCGATACAGGGCTAACGACCGTTCTGATGGAGTTGTTTGACCCCACGACTTGAATGCCTGTGCAGCCGCCTTCATTGCGCGATCAACATCGGCTGCTCCACTGAGGGCTGCCTCACCATACTGCTGTCCGGTAGACGGATCAATGATTGCGGTTGTTTGACCGTCACTCGCGTCTACATATTCACCATTTATAAAGTTCTTGAAACTCTTCATGCTCTAAGGATTCCACATATCGGACCGTGCCGTCCACACTCCACCTGTTTAGTGGGATATACCTAGGGCATGGCAATGATTGCAACTATTGGAGTACCTCGAGAAGTAAAGACAGCTGAGGGTCGCGTGGCGATGACTCCAGATGGCGTCAGGGAGTGCCAGCGATATGGCATTGCCGTTTGTGTAGAAACCGGCGCCGGCGATGGTGCCTCAATTTCAGATGAAGATTTTGTTGCAGCTGGCGCAACAATTGTTCCCACTGCTGCTGACGCATGGGCGCAGCCAATGGTGGTGAAGGTCAAAGAACCAAAAGAAGAAGAGTTCGGATTCCTTCGACGCGACCTCACGTTGTTTACTTACTTGCACCTAGCGGCATATCCAAACGTTGCAAATGCTCTCGTCGCCGCTGGCACGACAGCATTTGCGTACGAGACAGTGCAAATGCCAGACGCTTCTCTGCCACTTCTTGCGCCAATGAGCGAAGTAGCAGGTCGATTAGCGCCACAAATGGGTGCGCACTTTTTGGAATCACACAATGGTGGTCGCGGCGTTCTGATGGGCGGAGCACCAGGAGTTCGCCCAGCCAAAGTAGTTGTGCTCGGCGCAGGGAATGTTGGCTGGAATGCTGCGTGGATTGCAGCGGGCATGGAGGCCGAAGTAATTCTGATTGACAAGAACATTGATCGCTTGCGATATGTCGACCAGATTCACCGAGGCAGAATTTCTACTCTCGCTTCCAATCGCGGTTCTATCGAACGCAGTGTCCTTGAAGCTGACCTCGTTATCGGAGCCGTACTGGTTGCTGGTGGTCGAGCACCTGTTGTGGTCAGTGAAGACATGGTTCGGTCAATGAAACGAGGCGCAGTCATTGTTGACGTGGCAGTTGACCAGGGCGGATGCATCGAAACCACCCACGAGACCACCCATACTGACCCCGTCTATGTGCAACACGGTGTAGTCCACTACGCCGTCGGCAACATGCCAGGTGCCGTATCCCACACCAGCACATATGCCCTGACGAACGTGACCCTGCCGTATCAATTGGAAGTGGCCAGACACGGTGCGCGAGGGGCCATTGAAAAGAACTCGGCCCTCGCACACGGACTCAGCACTCACCATGGGCACGTGACCTACGAAGCAGTAGCAACAGCCCTGTCGCTTCCTTTCGTTACGCCGCAAGACGCTGTCAACGAATAGGTTGTAGCGATGGCATCGCTTGCAACTGACCTACAAATCCCTAAAGTTCCACTCATTGTTGACCAGCAACGATCAGATCGCCACGCACTGTTGCGAGGGATAGCAAAAGAAAGCTGGCTTGCTCGCACGGACATTGGGTACTCGGTGCTTACCTATGAATCAGTAATGGGAATTCTGCGCGACAAGCGGTGGCACTCAGCTACTGGCATGGTTGCTCAACTTCAGGGAATCACCGATGAAGCTTTTCTCGGTCGTCGCCAAGTTTCAATCTTGAATGCTGAAGGCGAAGTTCATGTTCGCTTACGTCGACTAGTAGCACCTGCGTTCTCACCTCGCAGTGCCGACCGTCTTCGCCCATTCATGCGCGAGACAGTGAATTCACTCCTTGACCCATTTGCCGCGTCTGGCAAAGCCGAAGTAGTTGGTGACATTTGCGAGCCCTACCCCATTCCCATCATTTGCGAGCTGCTCGGTGCACCAAAAGAAGATTGGAAACTTTTTAGTCGACTTGCTAGCGAGATCTTGTTGATCTTCAGCGACAACCTTGCACAGAACATGTCGGTTTTTCTCAATGCACAGCAAGAACTCGAGAAATACACCGAGGGACTCATCGAAAAGCGCAGAAGTGTGCCAGCAGATGACCTCATCACTGATCTCATCGCCGCTGAAGAAGCTGGCGACAAACTGAATACTGAAGAACTAACAATGATGGTGGACGCTGTCATCGTTGGCGGCACTGACACCACTCGCAATCAACTTGGTCTCGCACTTGCGCTGTTTGCTGAGTATCCAGAACAGTGGACACTTCTTGGCAAGGACCCATCGCTTGCACAACGCGCAGTAGAAGAAGTGCTGCGTTTCTCTGGTGCCGTTGGTGGAACCATTCGGTTTGCATCGGAAGACATTGAATACAACGGAGTGCTTTTCCCTAAGGGAACCTTCATGAGCACCTCAATGAGCACAGGAAACTACGACGCTTCCGTATTCCCTACACCCGAAGTCTTTGACATCACACGTGAACCAGTTGGGCAACCACACTTGTCGCTTGGTGCGGGCATTCACTATTGCCTCGGTGCGTCACTTGCTCGCGCTGAATTGCAAGAGGCATTCACAGTTCTGTCACAACGAATGTTGAACTTAGAACTTGATGGCCCTGTTGTGTACAAACCATCGGGTATTGGCATTTTTGGGCCAGCATCACTGCCCGTTAAATTCACGCCGTCGCGCTAGTCGCAGCAACTATCACGCCAACCACACGTGCGGCACTTAAAGTGCGCATGCTCGGGCGTGAGATCGCCGGTACATAACGGACACTCAGCAAATGTGCCGTACCTAGTACGACAGCTATCAGCACTTGCCGGAGTGGACGCAACTGTGGTGGGTGAATCTATTTGCACTCTGTCATTATTGTCACAAACTCACCCCTAAGCGTGGACCAACACGCCACTTGCTCGTCCCAAGAAGTAGCGTCGAACCGTCCCCTATGAACTCTTCTCCGCAGCCACAACGCAAAGTCCATAAACCTGGCACTATCAGTGCGGCGCTGAGTTACAGAGATTTCCGCGTGATGTGGATCAGTAGTTTTCTTTCCAGCATCGGGGTCTGGATGCAGCAAGTCATCTTGCCTGCCTACATTTATTCGCGTACTGGCAGTGCCTCAACGGTGGCCCTGTTCACTTTTGCCCAACTGGGGCCTTTGCTTCTTTTGTCAATCCCTGCGGGGGTAATGGCTGACAAGTTTGACCGCCGCAACTGGCTAATTTTCGCACAATGCATCCAAATGGCAGGTTCTGTGCTGTTGGGAATCCTGACATCTCTCGACAGTTCAATTGCGTTGCTTTTTTGCGCTCAGCTAACTGTCGGCATCGGCAATTCATTTAACGCTCCGGCATTTTCCGCTGTTCTTCCAAGTCTTGTGCGCCCAGAAGACCTTGGTGGGTCCATCAGCCTGTCGTCTACCTCAATCAATGGCTCGAGAGTCGTAGGCCCCATCCTTGCTGCCCTATTGATGCACTGGGGTGTCACTACCTCACAAGTATTTTTCATCAACTCCTGCACATACCTGATTGTTATGTCGGCAGTGGTTCGAATTGCACTACCGGTTGCTAAACGTTCCTCTGAATCGGGTTGGAAGTCATTAACGCTAGGCATACGCACCGCGCGCTCCCGCCCTGTTCTGCGCAGATTACTTGTAACTATGTTTTCGTTTTCGCTCTTCAGTCTCCCCTTTGTCGGACTATTCCCCGCCGTTGCTGACCTCACATTTGATATCCAGCCGCGTACGCCTGTGTACAAATGGCTCTACGCCACATGGGGTCTTGGAGCAATGTTCGGAGCACTTGCAATAGGCACAGTGTTGGCAGGTGTGGATAAGAGAAAGGCAGCACGCGGAGGGTTTGTGTGTTTTGCAATCTTCATGACTGCCTTTGCCTCTGTTCGTTCTGTTCCTCTTGCTTTCATCACTGGGTTCTTCCTAGGAGCGGCCTACTTCTCAACCACAACCGCACTCATGACTGTTCTACAAAGTCGCCTTGAGTTGGAAATTCGTGCCCGAGTGTTGTCGTTGTGGTTCATGGCCTTTGGCGGGACAATCCCAATCGGAAACTTGATATTCGGACCAATCATGGACCGAGTCGGTTCACGCCCAGTTTTGTTGTTTGGCGCAGTGTGGGCTCTGTTCCTTGCGTGGTCTTGCAATATCGAAAAGATCGACCAACGCGCCGAGACTCAGGCAGTCAATTCCTGAACAACTCGTTCGGTTGCCGCAACGCGCGAGCCCTTCACAAGCACAACAGTGTTTGAATCATGACCATTCAAGATGTTTGCAATGTCGGACAGCGACAATGCACTTGTGCCGTACAGATCAGTCTCAAGAGCAAGCAGTTCGATTCCTAGCTGTTGACTCAACGTTGCTATCTCTTGATGAGCCACATCTGAATGAAGAACCTCAGCCATAACGCCCAACACTGCGTATCTTTTCTGAGCAGGCGTTTCTGCTGCTGTTCGCAGGGCTGCTGCTACTGATACCGGGTTTGCGTTATAGGAATCATCAAGGATGCGTATTCCATTACGACCAGCGACCCATTGCATGCGTTGGCTCGCGCTTTGTGTATTCGATAAAGCTTCAACACACTGTTCAATTCCGATTCCACATGTAATGCCAACAGCGACAGCCGAAGCAGCATTTGATGCCATGTGAATTCCCGGAAGCGGCACAACCCCAACTGCGCTCTGGTCTCCTGCAGTGAAACGCACGGTGCAACACCCGCGTTCATCAGACGAGACAATCTCCCATCTGACTGAAGCCGTATCAGAGGACCCAAAGGTCATGACTTGAGCAGAAATACCATGCAGGGTCTTCATCGCATTCACAGAGTCTGAATTAACAATTGCAACCCCCGACGAAGGGAGAGATTGAACTAATTCGGCTTTGGCGCGAACCACTCCCTCAATCCCACCAACTCTCTCGCTGTGTGCATCACCGACCTCCGTAATCACGCCAATCTGCGGATGACCGACTACGCACAACCTGGCAATTTCCCCGAGACCACGCATTCCCATCTCAAGAACCAATGCGTCACATGCATCTGGTGCGTTGATAATCGTGACCGGAACGCCGATGTCATTGTTTAATGACTTTTCAGGCCCATGCGAATTCGCGTACTTCGATCGCAAAACACCCAGAACCAAATCTTTCGTGCTGGTCTTTCCTACCGAACCTGTAATTCCGATCACGCGACCCGCAAGTGAACCAGAAAGTCGATCACGACAATGTCGACCAAGCACAGTTAAAGCAGCGTCACAGTCGTCAACTTCAACGCAGGTCAAAGCATCGATCGACTTTCCTCTTTGCACAATGGCAAATGGCGCGCCAGCCGTGGCAGCTGCCTGTAGAAAATCATGACCATCTGCATCGCCTACCAGAGCCACGAATGCTTGTCCGCTGTGCAGAGAACGAGAATCAAATGCGATGCCTGATGCCTCACAATCAAGCCCTACAAGCGTTCCATGGGCAACCGATGCCACTTCAGAGGCGGTGATGAGCATGGAACGACCCTAGTGGCGAGTACCGTCTTACCGATGGACACCACCGACCGGCGCACCACCCTTGTGGTTATTTTTGGTGGCCAATCAGCTGAACATGACGTGAGTTGTGTGACCGCTGCTCATGTCTTACGCGCGGCGAACCACAGCACCTACCGCACTGTGCCCATCGGTATTGCCCGTGATGGAAAATGGCATCTGCCTGACATGGCTGAATTACCCACCGGCGGCGTTGACCCATCATCAGTACCAACACATCTGGTTGCTGCAGGAACAGAGACGACGTCAACAGTTCTTTCACTGTTGGCTGAATCAGGCCCCATTGTTGTGATGCCACTTCTGCATGGTCCACTCGGTGAAGACGGAACCATCCAAGGTCTTCTCGAAATTCTTGATCTGCCATACGTTGGTAGCGCTGTTTTGGCCAGCGCAGTTGCAATGGACAAGGGCGTGTCAAAATCAATTTTCGCTCAGGCCGGAATTCCGCAAGCACGCCACGCCACATTGCGCGAAGACAAAGTCACGTCGGACTCACTCAACGACGTTGTTCTTTCTCTTGGTTTTCCCATGTTTGTGAAGCCAGCCAATATGGGATCCTCTGTTGGTGTTTCAAAAGCTCATGACCTGCATGAACTTCGCTCCGCCGTCGAACTCGCTGCTTCCTACGACCAATGGATTATCTGCGAGGAGGCAATAGTCGGGCGAGAGATTGAAGTCGCAGTTATTGGCAATCGCTCTCCTCGCGCATCAGTTGCTGGTGAAATTACTCCGGGTAATGACTTCTACGACTACGAAGACAAGTACGTCACAGATGCTGCAACTCTGAACATTCCTGCACGACTCACCTCAGAACAATCTGACACGATTCGAGCCTTGGCGATTTCTGCATACGAAGCGCTTCATTGTGAAGGCATGGCACGCGTTGATTTCTTCTTTGAAGAAAATGGTCGCGGATTCCTATGTAATGAAATAAACACAATTCCGGGCTTCACACCAATTTCGATGTACCCGAAATTATGGGCTGCATCTGGCCTGGAGTATCCAGACCTCATTGATGAACTAATTGTTCATGCGTTAGAGCGTCACGCTCGTCGCAAACGCAATACTGCGCATTAACTGCCAGCGGCAGGAATATTGATTACTTGTCCTGGTATGAAAGTAACTTGGCTCATGTCCGGCCAATTATTTGCGCTCAATAACGCAGCGAGTGACACGCAGAAGTCTTTTCTGAGCTGCCAGAAGTTGTCACCCTTCGCAATGGTGTATGTACCGGCAGGTCGAGTTCCGCATCCTGGCCCAACAGGTGCTGCTGGGGCATTCGAAGCACCAGGCGCAGCAGGATTCGTCACTGCAGTTGCATTCGGATCAACAACTGCTTGTGGCGGAATACGTAATGTTTGCCCTGGGTATGGAAACTGCGCTGGGCTAACCATTGCGTTGTATGCCAACAAAGTTGTCAGCGAAATGCCGAACTTATTTGCAACAGCTAATGGAGAGTCACCTGCAACAATTGTGTACACCGTTTCGGTACCTACAGCATTAGATGGCAATGTGCTGGTCGGACCAGGCAGCGTGCTGGCAACCGGTGGAATAGTTGCGAAGTTGGTTGGCGTTACGTTGACGACCGTGGTGGCGACCCCCAGCGTGTCACCGCCACATGATGCGAACCCGAAACCCGAAACCATGACAAACGCCAACGCCAACGACGTGGACTTTGATCTCGGATTGAGGCGGTTTCTTAACACAGATAACAACAGTAGAGCCTGAGAAGGTCTAAAGGGTGACGCTTCGGCGCCACCGTTGTCACATCAAGGGACGAGCTGTGGGAAGTATCGGTGATGGCAACGATGTTTCACCCATGAGGTATGAATCCACGCCCGCTGCGCACGCACGACCTTCAGCAATAGCCCACACAATGAGGCTTTGACCACGACCCATGTCACCGGCCACAAAGATGCCCGGAACGTTCGTCTGGTATTCGTTATCGCGGGCAATATTGCCGCGTTCATCCAGGTTGACGCCTAACTGATCAAGCCACGAGCCTTTTTCAGGACCAACAAATCCCATCGCAAGAAATACTAGGTCTGCCGGAATCTCGGAATCGGTTCCTTCTTTCTTGACGAATCGACCATCAACCATTTCCACTTCATGGATCAACAATGCACGGACGTTTCCATTTCCATCATCTACAAAGCGCTCAGTGTTGACACTGAAAATACGCTCGCCACCTTCTTCATGTGCAGATGAAGTGCGATACACCATGTTGTACTGCGGCCACGGGTTACCTGCAGAGCGAGTCTCTGGAGGTCGAGCCATAATCTCAAGTTGAATCACTTGCTTTGCACCTTGGCGAAGTGCAGTTCCTAAACAGTCAGCACCGGTGTCGCCGCCACCAATGATGACAACGTTCTTTCCCTTTGCATTGATGTCGTACGTCGACGTATCGCCTTCTTGTACTTTGTTTGCGATAGGGAGATATTCCATTGCCTGATGCACACCCTGAAGTTCACGTCCAGGAATCGGAAGGTCACGCCATGAAGTTGCGCCACATGCAAGAACAATCGCGTCGTGTGATGCACGCAGGATCTCCATGTCAACAGAGCCACCAACATCTGCATTTGTACGGAACTCAGTTCCTTCTTCGCGCATCTGCTCGAGACGACGATCAAGGTGACTCTTTTCCATCTTGAACTCGGGAATTCCGTAACGCAAAAGGCCGCCAATACGGTCAGCACGTTCAAGAACAACAACAGAGTGTCCGGCACGAGTCAACTGTTGAGCAGTAGCAAGACCTGCAGGACCACTACCGATAACAGCAATGCGCTTTCCTGTCTGCAACGAAGGAATCTGTGGAGTAACCCATCCTTCAGCCCACGCACGATCAATAATCGATACTTCAACTTGTTTGATGTTTACGGGATCTTGGTTGATTCCAAGCACACATGCTGATTCGCATGGCGCAGGACAGAGGCGACCAGTGAATTCAGGAAAGTTGTTTGTGGCATGAAGGCGTTCGATGGCGTCCTGCCAATGTTCGCGATACACCAAGTCGTTCCAGTCAGGAATCAGATTGCCGAGCGGGCATCCGTTATTACAAAACGGAATACCGCAGTCCATACAACGACCAGCTTGGCTCTTGAGAATCTCGCTATCAAAAGGTTCGTACACCTCTTTCCAGTCCTTCAAACGAAGTTCGACTGGTCGACGTGTTGGCCCACTGCGACCCCACTTTAGAAATCCTGTTGTCTCACCCACGGGCAGCCTCCATCACTCGATCCGACGTTTCTTGTTCTGTCAGACCATCAGCTTTTGCAGACGCCATAACAGAGAGAACCAATTTGTAGTCACGTGGCATTACCTTGCGGAAATGAGTGACTTCAGTGGCAAAGTCGTTCAAGACTCGCTGTGCAACTGCTGAACCAGTAAATTCGAAGTGGCGCGCAATTGTTGTACGCAACCATTCGGCATCAATGCCTTCGACGGTCTCAAGTTCCACCATCTCATAGTTCACTTTGCCAGAGAACTCATTCTTCGGGTCATAGACATACGCGATACCGCCGGACATTCCGGCCGCGAAGTTGCGACCAGTTGCGCCAAGAACAACAACGTTGCCGCCTGTCATGTACTCACAACCATGGTCGCCAACACCTTCAACAACTGCAGTTGCGCCTGAGTTACGAACACAGAAACGCTCGCCCACCATGCCTCGAATAAAGATTTCGCCGCCAGTTGCGCCGTAGCCAATGACGTTGCCAGCAATCACGTTGTCTTCAGCTAAGAATGGGGAATCACGATGTGGGTGCAACACGATGCGACCGCCAGAGAGACCCTTACCCAAATAGTCATTGCTGTCACCTTCGAGACGCATGTCGACGCCTGATGGTACGAATGCTCCGAAACTTTGACCTGCAGAGCCAGTGAAGTTGACAGTGATGGTGCCATCTGGCAAGCCCTCGCCTCCCCACTTCTTTGTGATTTCATAGCCGAGCATTGTCCCGACAGTGCGGTTCACATTACGAATCGGCAATGAGATGGACACCGGTGTTGCATCAGCCAAAGCTGCCTTCGACAGGGCAATCAACTGGTTATCAAGAGCATCTGCCAAACCGTGATCTTGTGCAACAGACATGTACGGAGTTGACGAATACGGATTCTGTGGAACCATGAGCATCGGAGAAATGTCAAGACCCTGAGCTTTCCAATGGTTCACAGCCTTCTCAGCATCAATGAGTTCTACGTGGCCCACTGCTTCTTTCAGTGTCCGGAAACCAAGTTCAGCCAAATACTCACGAACTTCTTCTGCAATGTATTCAAAGAAGTTAATGACAAATTCGGGCTGGCCATTAAACCGCTTGCGCAATTCGGGGTTCTGCGTTGCGATTCCGACTGGGCAGGTATCCAAGTGGCACGCACGCATCATGATGCAACCGCTCACCACCAGTGGAGCTGTAGCGAAACCGAACTCTTCTGCGCCGAGCAACGTTGCAATAATGACGTCACGGCCAGTTTTCATTTGGCCATCTGCCTGCACCACAATTCGGTCACGCAGACCGTTCAACATCAGTGTCTGTTGAGCTTCTGCAAGTCCAAGTTCCCATGGGGCGCCTGCGTGCTTCAACGAAGTCAATGGTGATGCACCAGTTCCTCCGTCATGACCTGAAATCAGCACAACGTCTGCTTTTGCTTTACTGACACCAGCAGCAACTGTTCCGATTCCGACTTCAGCAACCAACTTCACATGAACGCGCGCCAATGGGTTCGCGTTCTTCAAGTCATGAATGAGTTGCTTCAAGTCTTCAATGGAATAAATGTCATGGTGAGGAGGCGGACTAATCAGTCCAACTCCAGGAGTTGAGTGACGTGTCTTTGCGACCGCCGGGTTCACCTTGTAGCCAGGCAACTGTCCACCTTCACCGGGCTTTGCGCCCTGTGCCATTTTGATCTGCAAGTCATCAGCATTCACCAAGTATTCGCTCGTAACACCGAAGCGACCAGAGGCCACTTGCTTAATAGAGGAACGCTTTGAATCACCATTCGCCATTACTACGAACCGCTCTGGGTCTTCTCCACCTTCACCAGTGTTGCTCTTTGCACCCAAACGGTTCATTGCAATTGCAAGGTTCTCGTGTGCCTCAGCAGAGATAGAGCCGTAACTCATCGCACCAGTTGAGAAACGCTTCACAATTTCTGACACTGGTTCTACTTCATCGATAGAGATTGACGGACGGTCACCTGTGCGCAGGTGGAATAATCCGCGCAATGTTGCAAGACGCTCAGACTGGTCATCAACGTCACGTGAGTATTGCTTGAATACGTCGTAACGACCTGCACGAGTTGAGTGCTGCAAGCGGTACACAGTCTCTGGGTTAAAGAGGTGGTACTCACCTTCGCGCCGCCACTGGTATTCGCCACCCAGTTCAATGCGACGATGCGAACGAAGGTCAGGACGAGTCGGATGCGCTAACGCGTGACGTGTTGCCACCTCGGCCGCAATTTCATCAAGACCAATACCACCCAAACGCGACACAGTTCCCGTAAAGAATTCGTTTACCAATTCAGTAGACAAACCAATTGCTTCAAAAATCTGAGCACCGGTGTACGAGGCAACTGTTGATACGCCCATCTTTGACATCACCTTCAAGACACCCTTTCCAGATGCCTTGATGTAATTCTTTATCGCCTTCAACGGATCCATTGACCCGAGCAAGTACATGTCGTTCGAGATGATGTTCTCTACGGTCTCAAATGCAAGGTACGGGTTAATTGCACCAGCACCAAAGCCAACCAGCAATGCCATGTGGTGCACTTCTCGTGCGTCGCCACATTCAACTACCAAGCCCACTTGCGTACGACGCTTCTCACGAATGAGGTGGTGATGCACTGCGCTCGTGAGCAGCAACGACGGAATTGGTGCAAACACCTCATCTGAGTTGCGGTCTGACAACACAATGATGCGAGCACCATTAATAATTGCCTCAGTTACTTCTGCGCGAACATCATCAAGAGCCGACCGCAAGCCAGCCCCACCATCGGCAACGCGGTACAAACCACTAATCACTACCGCGGCAAGATGTGCGTGCGTGTTGTCATCATTGATGTGAATGATCTTTGCCAAATCATCGTTGTCAATAATGGGGAAAGGCAGAACAAGTTGACGGCAGCTCTCAGGCCCAGGGACCAACAGGTTTGCTTCAGGCCCAACGCTGGTGCCGATAGCAGTCACCACTTCTTCGCGAATTGCATCAAGCGGCGGATTAGTCACCTGTGCGAATAACTGTTGGAAGTAATCAAACAACAAGCGGGAGCGATCTGACAAAACAGCTATCGGAGTATCTGTTCCCATGGAACCAAGAGGTTCTGTTCCGGTACGTGCTGTAGGAGCAAGAATGACCTTGAGTTCTTCTTCTGTGTATCCGAACATTTGTTGACGGCGCATCACGCTGTCATTGCTATGAACCACATGCTCACGAGCCGGCAACGACGACAGTTCGGTGAGGCCTTCTGTCAACCACTGCTCGTACGGGTGCTCTGCAGCCAAATCCGCCTTGATCTCTTCGTCGTCAACAATGCGACCCAGTGACGTGTCAACAAGGAACATCTTTCCTGGTTGCAAACGGCCCTTGCGAATAACTCGCGACGGTTCTATATCAAGAACGCCAGCTTCAGATGCAAGAACAACAAGGTCGTCGTTCGTAACCCAATAACGACCCGGGCGCAAACCGTTGCGGTCAAGGACTGCACCAATCAATGTGCCATCTGTGAACGCCACGTCTGCTGGACCATCCCAAGGTTCCATCAACGAGGAATGGAAGCGATAAAAGGCACGTCGTGCTGGGTCCATGCTGGTGTTGTTTTCCCAAGCCTCTGGAATCATCATCAGCAATGCATGTGGCAATGAGCGGCCGGACAGATGCAACAGTTCAAGCACTTCGTCGAAACTTGCAGAGTCGCTCATGTTTGGCGAGCAAATTGGAAATGCACGCTCGAGACCAGGAATCATGTCGCTATCAAGCAGTGCTTCTCGCGTTGCCATCCAGTTGCGGTTGCCTTGCACTGTGTTGATTTCGCCGTTGTGGGCGATGTACCGATATGGGTGCGCAAGCGGCCACGATGGGAACGTGTTCGTAGAGAAACGACTGTGCACCATCGCGAGGCACGATTCCATGCGCTCATCCCACAAGTCAGGAAAGAAATCTCCAAGTTGAGGAGTCGTGAACATGCCCTTGTACACCAACGTGCGCGATGACAGTGATGAAAAGTACGTACGCATGTCGCCAACAAGTGTGGATTCAATGCGCTTGCGAGGAACGAAGATCTTGCGATCAAGGTCAATACCTTGTGCGCCAGCCGGATCATCAACAAAGAACTGGCGAATGATTGGCATCATTGCGCGCGCGGAAGCTCCGAGGCAATCAGGATTAATCGGAACTTCACGCCAACCAAGTGGGCGCAGTCCTTCTTCAGTCATGATTTTCTCAACTGTGGCAACAGCAGTTGCGGCACGTGCTGGATCAGAAGGTAAGAAAACCAAACCGGCTGCATAGGCGCCAGCTACTGGAAGTGAAAAATCAACGACTGCACGCAAGAACGCATCAGGGACTTGAATCAAGATTCCTGCACCGTCACCTGTTTCAGCTTCAGCACCTGTTGCGCCACGGTGTTCCATGTTGCACAAAGCAGTGATACCAAGCGTCACGATTTCGCGACTACGCACGCCCTTGATGTTTGCCACAAATGACACTCCACACGCGTCGTGTTCGAAACGTGGGTCATACAAGCCGTGGGCAAGCGGGAAATCTGGGTTCATAAGCGTTTAGTCCTTACAGGAACCGTGCAAGCACGGCGGAGAATCAAAATGTGTTCTCCCGGGACAACGCTGGCCCGAGCAGGGTCAAGACTACCGAGGCAGACGGTCCCTCACCAAGGGATTATTGGCTTACTTGGCGTCAACGAAGGCTGGAGCGCGCTTTTCGAAGTCGCTCATCACTGATTCACGCTGATTATGGCCACCTACAAGGCTGCCAATGATGCGACGCTCGGCTGCGAACTGGGCAGCAGCGAAATCCAAGGTCATGCGATTGAGCAATTCCTTAGCTCCGCGCACTGCGTCTGGACTGCGCTTACAGATCTCTGCTGCATAGGCAAAGGCGTCTTCACGGGGGGTGTCAGACAAGCGAGTAACAACGCCAATCTCATGTGCCTCACGGCCATCGAAGATTCGAGCCGACATAACAATGTCTTTCATGATGTCTGGACGAACAAGACCCTGAAGCAACACTGTGCCTGCCATGTCAGGTACTAGGCCCCAATAGGTTTCGCGCACGCTGAACTTTGTATCGGGATGAGCGAAACGAATATCTGCACCAAGCGCAATTTGGCAACCGCCACCAAGAGCGTGTCCGTGCACTGCTGCAATTACCGGAACTGGCACTTCTTGCCATACCCATGCAGACTGCTGACCAAGGTGCGTGATTCGGCCCTCTTCCATGTCAGATGCTGATGGTTGCTTCTCTTGTGTACTGCGGTCGCCGCCGCCTGCCATAGCGCCCATTGAGGCAAGGTCAAGACCCGCACAGAACGAAGCCCCTTCGCCTGACAACACGACAACACGAATCTTCTTGTTTGTCTTTAAGGACTCACCCGCATCAACAATTGCCTGAAACTGCTCGCCGTCAAGGGCATTGCGCTTATCAGCACGGTTGAACCGGACATCGGCAATGCCGTCGGATATGGAGATTGTGACTCTGTCGCTCATGGGACAAGTTTGCCATGCCTCGGCTGGTCATTTGTTATTCAGCGCATGGCAGACTGCAACCTATGCATTTAAACCTTTCAGCCGATGACGTCCTCAAAACAACCCGCAGTGTGCGCAAGCGCCTCGACTTCGACAAGCCAGTCGAACGCGCCATTGTTGAAGAGTGCCTCGAGATAGCTCTCCAAGCACCAACCGGATCAAACAGCCAGGGCTGGCATTGGATCATTGTTGAAGACGCTGCAAAGAAGAAGGCGCTTGCTGACATCTACCGCAAGAACTGGGACCTGTACGCGAACATGCCAGGCCGTAAATTCGAAGCTGGCGACACACGCGGTGAACGGATGGATCTTGTGCGTGACTCAGCTGGATATCTCGCCGAGAATTTTGAAAAAGCTCCGATGCTCATGATCCCTTGCATCGATGGCCGTCTTGACAACTTGCCAGCATTTGCTGGCGCTGGCGCATGGGGTTCATTGCTTCCTGCAGTATGGAGCTTCATGCTTGCATTGCGTGAGCGTGCAATGGGTTCAGCATGGACCACCATTCACCTCATGAACGACGGTGAAAAAGAAGCAGCAGAACTTCTTGGAATTCCATATGACAAAGTCACACAAGGTGGGCTCTTCCCTATTGCCTACACAATCGGAACAGATTTCAAGCCTGCTATCCGTGAACCACTCAGCAAGGTTCTTCACTGGGATAAGTGGTAACAACATGGGCACGTTGGTCACCTACGCGCTGACCGATGGCGTCGCTGTCATCACGATGGATGACGGTAAAGCAAACGCAATGTCATCTGCTTTACAAGCGGAAATTCATGCTGCTCTCGATCAGGCTGAATCTGCAGGTGTTCCGGTAGTCCTCACAGGGCGCGCCGGAATACTTTCTGCTGGTTTTGATTTGAAGACTCTTGCCGCAGGCGGTCAAGGTGCCGTAGACATGTTGAACGGCGGACTCGAGTTAGCAATTCGCCTTCTAGGGTTCCCCACTCCAGTGGTCATTGCCTGCGGAGGCCATGCAATAGCTATGGGTGTGTTCATTCTTCTTAGTTCTGATTACCGCATCGGCATCAAGGGCAATTACCGATACACAGCGAACGAAGTGGCAATCGGCATGACAATGCCGTATTCCACAATTGAAATTCTTCGTCAACGCGTAACACCTGCGGCTCTGACTCGTTCTGTTCTGTTGGCTGAAGTGTTCACTCCGGACAATGCAGTAGAAACTGGATTCCTTGACCTTGTTGTTGATGAAGCGGATCTGATGCCGACAGCTATTGCTTTTGCAAAGTCAACAACAGCACTCAACGCCGGAGCACATGCTGCGAGCAAAAAACGACTTCGCGCCGGTGTTCTTGATGCGATTCGTGAAGGCCTAGTGAAAGACGCTCAGGGCTGGGCGAAACAGTTCGCCTAATCGAGGAGACGTAAGCCGCTTGGTGCAATTGATTGCTCAACAAACGGCAGGTCAACAACAAATTCTGTTCGGTGAGCAGGAAACACGTGTCGCGATACCAGCACCGTTTTGCCGTCAACACTTTGTGTGGTTCGTTGACAACGCAACACGGGTGAACCAACCGGGACCTCAAGCAGAGTGGCTTCGTCTTGCGTTGCGGCGTCTGCACCAATCGTTTGTGTTGCACCAGCGAACGGAATATCAAGCAGTTCATAAAACGGCGAACGTTCTACATCTGCACGAGACAAATGTTGACCGAGTTCAGCAGCGCACCACACCGTGACAATTGCAAATGGTTCACCATCAGCAAGATTGATGCGGCGAACGCGCAACACCTGGGACGTTCCCAAAGCCTGTGCAACATCTGTCGGTGCCTTTTCGAATGCAAACTCCAAAACCTGTCGTTGCGGTGTCATTCCTGATGCCCGCATTTGATCTTCGATAGTTGCAAGGCGCGCAAGTGGTTGGCGCACAGTTTCTCCGGCAACGAACCACCCAAAACCTTGGCGGGCATCTACAAGTCCCATGTCTCGCAACACTTCAAGTGCTTTTCGAATGGTGACGCGGCTAACGGAAAACTCTGCCGACATGTCCGATTCACTTGGCAGCAACCGACCTGCGGCATAGGCACCAGACATCACTCGGCCTTTGAGCTCTTCAGCGATTTGGTGATAGCGAATTGTGCGCACTTGTATTATAGTTGTATACATCAAGACAAAACGCAAGTACATGTTTCTTGCCCCGTGAAAGGCCCCCTATGACTGTTTCAGCCGGCACTCCTATTTCTCTCGTGAACGCGGTGTACGCAACGCTTCCTGCAAACGCGGCACTTGGCCGTGAACGCCTTGGTCGACCACTGACATTGGCCGAAAAGATTCTGATCAACCACCTTGTTGATCCAAAGACACAAGAGATGGAACGCGGTCGCAGTTACGCAGACTTCAACCCAGACCGTGTTGCAATGCAAGATGCAACCGCACAGATGGCGTTACTGCAATTCATGACTGCTGGCTTGCCACAGACACTTGTGCCATCAACAGTGCATTGCGACCACCTGATTCTTGCAAAGACTGGCGCAAAGCTTGACCTTCGTGACGCAAACGACGTGAACCGCGAGGTGTACGACTTCTTGCGTTCAGTGAGTGCAAAGTACGGAGTCGGTTTCTGGGGTCCAGGTAGCGGAATCATTCACCAAGTTGTTCTTGAGCATTACGCATTCCCCGGCGGAATGATGATTGGTACTGACAGCCACACACCGAATGCTGGTGGACTCGGAATGGTTGCCATTGGTGTTGGTGGAGCAGATGCAGTTGACGTAATGACCGGCTTCCCGTTCAATGTTCGCTGGCCAAAGGTCATCGGCATCAAACTCACCGGAACATTGTCCGGCTGGTCTAGCCCTAAAGACGTGATCTTGGAAGTTGCCCGCCTGCTCACCGTTGAAGGCGGAACTGGCGCAATCGTTGAATACTTCGGTGAAGGCGCAGACAGCATTTCTGCAACGGGAAAAGCCACCATCTGCAACATGGGTGCCGAGATTGGCGCCACGTGTTCAGTATTCGGATACGACGCAAACATGTCGGCCTATTTGTCAGCTACAGGCCGTGCAGACATTGCAGCAGCTGCAGACAAGGTTGCTTCAGACCTTCGTCCTGATGCTGGTGCGCAATACGACCAAGTGGTTGAAATTAATCTTGATGCACTAACACCGCTGATCAACGGCCCTCACTCCCCTGACCGCGCGCACAAAATTGGCGCAAACGGCGTTGGCAAAGCTGCCCGCGAAAACGACTGGCCACTTGAGGTTTCAGCAACACTCATTGGCTCATGCACAAACTCGTCATACGAAGACATCACACGTGCAGCGTCAATTGCTCGTCAAGCTGCAGCAAAGGGATTGAAAGCAAAAGTGGAACTTCTCATCTCACCGGGAAGTGAACAAATTCGCGCGACAATTGAACGCGACGGATTGCTTGCAGATCTTGAAGCTGTAGGCGCAACAGTTCTTGCCAATGCGTGCGGACCATGCATCGGCCAATGGGAACGCGCAGCTGACAAAACAGCTAAGCCAAACAGCATTGTGAACTCGTTTAACCGCAACTTCCCGAAACGTGCCGATGGTTCAGCCAACACACTCTCGTTTGTGACAAGCCCAGACACCGTTATGGCAATTGCATTGTCTGGTCGTCTTGACTTTGACCCAAGCGTTGACACCATCACTGCTCCAGATGGCACTCAAGTGAAACTTGATGCACCACGTGGTGACATTCTTCCTGCAAATGGTTACAACGAAGGTGAAGACACTTTCACTGCTCCACCAGAAGACGGAAGCGGCGTCACCGTTGCTGTTAGCCCTACAAGCGATCGGTTGCAGTTGCTTCAGCCATTCGGTGCATGGAACGGCAAGGACTACATCGGACTTCCCGTGCTGATGAAGGCACAAGGCAAGTGCACCACCGACCATATTTCCGCAGCCGGTAAGTGGCTCACATACCGCGGCCACCTTGAGAACATCTCTGGCAACTTGTTCATTGGTGCAGTCAACGCATTTGGTGGCGCAGTAGGCGAAGGTCTTGACACAATTGATGGTTCACGTCGTAGTTACCCAGACATCGCAAAGCACTACGGAGAATCCGGCGTGCAATGGTGTGCAATTGGTGACCAGAACTACGGCGAAGGATCATCACGCGAACATGCCGCGATGGAACCTCGCTTCCGTGGTGGCGTTGTCATCTTTGCTCGTTCATTTGCTCGAATTCACGAGACCAACTTGAAGAAGCAAGGTCTTGTTCCCTTGACATTCGCTGATCCGAAGACATATGACCTCATCGAAGAAACTGATCGCATCAATGTGCATAACCTGCCACCAGTGCCTGATCAGCCAGTGAAGTGCTCGATCACAAAAGCCGATGGCACCACAGTTGAGTTCGAAGCGAAGCACACCTTTAGCCCAGAGCAAGTGGAATGGTTCAAAGCTGGTTCAGCATTGAACATCGTTCGTGCAAAAGTTGCTGCTCAGAAATAATTAGTCGGTTCCCGGACGTCGATCATCTTCGGCGTTCGGGTCGCCTGCATAATTCGACGGATACGAACGACGCAGTTCATCCTCTGTCGGTTCGTAATACTCCCGCCCCTCTGGTGGAAGCAACGCGCTAATTGCAGACATGATTGCAGCGGTATCTGCATCAGGATCTGTGTACCCCAGATGAACTGGCGTACCGACCACAATGATCACCTCTGGTGGCGAAGTAACATTCGTAATGTTCGGAAGTTTCGCATTGCGGGGCCACACTTTTTCGGTTCCCCAAATTCCAATCGGAATCACTGGCGCACGAGTGGCGGCAGCAAGTTTCGCTGCACCCCATCTGCCCTTCAAAATCGGATCAAAGAAAGCATGTCCACGTGGAATGGTGCCCTGCGGCATTAGCGCAACAAGATCACCAGCGTTGATTAGTTCAGTAGCTGCAAGCAGTGGTTCATCGCTACCTGTGCCCCGTTCAACGCGAATACCGCCAAGCGCAGACGCAATTGGACCAATTACCGGAGCATCAAACACTTCTTTCTTTCCCAGGAAACGAACGGCACGGCCAGTCTTTGCAACAGCAAGAGACACAGCAGCAATATCGAAATAACTACGGTGGTTTCCACACAGAATCGCTGCACTATC
>CAMDLK010000015.1 GCA_945901725.1 Bifidobacterium breve
GTGTTTATCTCGCCACTTGCTTCATAACGCTCGAAAGGTTGACGCAACTGCGACAATGGCATTTTTGCGCGCGACAACTCTTGCAACATAAACATCGTGGCGATAATGCCAGAGTCTGCTCGATAGTTATCGAGGAAGTAATAGTGAGCTGAGTGCTCTCCACCAAACACGGCGCCAGTTTCTGCCATCACCTGTTTGATGTTGCTATGACCCACCTGGGTGCGCACCGAGACTCCACCGCTTTCGCGTATCACTTCAGGAACAGAGCGTGAGCAAATGAGATTGTGCAACACAGTTGCACCTGGGTTATTGCGTAAAACTGCAGCAGCGAGAATTGCGGTGGTGGTTGAACCCGATAGCCCTCTGCCCTTTTCGTCAACTACGAACACCCTGTCTGCGTCACCATCGAATGCAAGACCGATATCAAAGCCGCCACTGGTTACGCGAGCTTGAAGGTCTCTCTGGTTTGCTGGCTGAATGGGATCAGCTGGATGATTCGGGAAACTGCCATCAAGTTCCGGATACATCACTTCAAGTTGCATCATTGGAAGGCGCTCAAAGACCACAGGGACAATGAGCCCACCCATGCCATTGGCAGTGTCAGCAACAACTTTCATTGGCACAAGCGCATTGACATCAATGAATGACACCACATGATCTGCAAATTCATCCAGCATGTTGCGAGCCGACATTGATCCACGAACTGCTGCTGCGCCAGGGCCAGAACCAACAAGAACAGATTTTGCGACATCACGAATAATTGCAAGGCCGGTATCAATACCAACAGGGCGGGCACCTGACAAACAGAACTTGATTCCGTTGTATTCAGCCGGATTATGAGAAGCAGTAAACATTGCTCCGGGTGCATCAAGTTTGCCAGCCGCAAAATACACAAGGTCTGTGCTGGCTAATCCGAGATCAAGCACATTGATGCCACGTGAAGTGACCCCGCTAGCAAATGAAGCCGCAAGAGACTCCCCCGTCACCCGCATGTCGCGAGCAACAATGACCATCGGCGCTTTAACGAAGTCCGCAAATGCAACTCCGAGCGCAAACGCCACTTCGTCGTTCATTTCATTCGGCGTAGTACCGCGAATGTCGTACGCCTTGACGATGCGGTCAAGAACTGAGGGGTCTGTTTTCATTAATCAGTGAGACTATCGGCGGTTGGTTCCGCGTTGGATTCAGGCTCAATTCCGCTGTCGGTACGGGCCGGCATCGCTACGCCGTAACGAAACCGTCTGCGGAAGAGGAACACAGCCATAACAATTCCAAACAATGTGACGGCATATGAGGAACGGTCTAGTTGAGACGGTTCGTATGACAGTGTCACATTCTTCTCTGTTGGGACCACGACCATCATGTTCGGTGCTGCGCGATACACACTTGATGCACCTTTTACTTCCCAGTTAGGAAAGTAACTGACCTTTACAAGAACTGGAACACCAACACGATCGACTGTGAAAGACACCGATTCTTGTTCGACTTTCACATCTGAAACTACAACTGGGTCAAGAGAAACTGTTTTGATTTCGGAACCTTCCACGGCTTTAACGATGTCGACTTCGCGACCAGGCTCACCTTCCACCCCAACACTTCGTGTTTCATCTGCAGCAACATCAATACGTTGCCATTCGTCAGGTCCGTGATCGACAGGCAATGCGGCCCATTCATTCATGTGCTGGAAATACGACGTACCAATTTCCAGCCAGCGCTCGCGCTTGTCCCCCGGACGCTCATTAACAACTACGGGTTGTACCGACAACGGTTCAACGATTGTTGTATCTGCAATCTCGTACAGATGCCACGGCCCCGACGTTCCGACTTTAGTTAAGTCTGGTTGCTCATCGGCCTTAGCAATAGCTTCGGGTGTGTACCCCATGTAATAACGAATACCCATCATGCGCATGTAGGCAACGCCTTTGACAGCGTCGTTGTTGTCATATCGCAATTCACGAACTGGGTTACTGCTCTGTTTTGACAAAGCCGCTGCTGAGATGAAGTGATACGGAGTTGAACCAGCTGCTTCAAAGAACAGTCCTTCCGTGGAGCCAATGCATCCATCAGTCCAATATGGCAACAACATCAATGCCATAGTGGTTCCGTACTTGTTGAGATCGCCGCTGTTTTCCCACAGCGCGTGACCACACCCGTGAGCCGGGTCTTCGCCTAGTTTCTTCATTGCTTGTACAACGCCGTTGTATTCACTGAAGGTTGTCTTGCCTTCATAACCTTCGAAATTCCAACGAGACCAGCCATCTGAGAAGGCACGCTGAGCAGGGAACGACACGGGACCCCAACCATATGAAGTTCCCGTTGCATTCGATTGCAATGTCGCAAACGGCAAACTTTGATAACGCACGCCGAGCACCATGAGGCAAAAGACAGCCACAAGCCACAACAACGAAGTTGACGTGTTTGTCGTTGGTGCTGACGGCATCTGCAGAGGATTTCGTTGAACTGCGATCGTGCGACGAATAAAGAGACCGGCTTCATACGCACCAATTGCAGCCAACATGTAGCGCAGTAAATACATGAACGGCAAAATACGTGGGTTCCACAGGAGACCAATCACAGGCAACCCGCCTTGTGCAACTTTCACACCAATCATCAACACGACGATGTAGACGCCCATCCAAATTCCAAGGAACCGTCGGCGATACACAGAACCGATAAAGCCAACTATGGCAAGCGTCATCAACATGATGTCTAGATTCGTTGCTAAAGGAAAATACATGTCCCACATGGTCTTGAAAGATCCGCCGCCCGGCTCGGATCCGTACTTCATGTCGGTCATAAATGCATGACCACCAAGAAATGGAATAACCCAGAATGCTGAGAGGAAGACAGCACAACTCAACGTCGTGATGCCGAATTTCAGGCGTTGCCTATCAAGTCGCATGAGCATCATCAACACTGCTCCACCAAACACGAATAGCAATACGATGCCGTGACTGAGTGCCGACAACGCAATGAACAATGCAGCCCATCCGCGGTGTTTGCCATCGTCAAGTCCGCGTGCGAAAAAACCCAAGCCAAGGATGGCGAAAGCTAATGCGATTGAGTGCGAGAACTCGCCTGCCATTGTTGAAGCGATGTTGCCGCCATAAATGGTGAAACTCTCATCAAAGAGAAACATGGTTGCACCAATAACCATCAATTCAGGCAATGGATACAGCAGTTTGCTGACTCGCCCCATGATGTACACGCATGCAGGAAAAGCAACAAGGCCGGAGGCAACGATGATCTTGAAGGCAATTCCATACGGCAAGACAACGTCTAACGCCACGATGGCCAGTGCGGGCACCACCATGTAAAAGCGATACACAGGCAACCCTGCATACCAGTCCATGCTCCAACCAGTTAGTCGCCAATGAGGCAACAGCACATCACGCAAGTACGCAGGGCCCCACACGTGTGCACCCATGTCACCACCTGTCGGCGTGTTGTTCCGCAGAATCAAATCCGGATGAAGAACTGACAACACCATCAACGTTGCACCAAGCAAAACTGCAGTCGTACTCATTGACTTAAGCGTGGCGGTCCATTCCTGACGACGAACGGAAGGCCCGGCTGATTCTTGTTGGATGTCGGAGGTATTGAGATCGGTATTCATAATTCTTTACAGAAGCACTACGAGCGCAAGCCCAGTTGCGTTGAAGGCCATATGGGTGACAATGGACGTACCTATTGTGCCAGTTGAGTGACTAGCCCACCCCAGCACCAATGCGAAAGCAAATAGCCCTGGGAACTCGACTGGCTGCATATGAATTGCTGCGAACAAGGCCGCTGTAACCAAGATTCCCGCCGAACGACCCCACGACGAAACCAAACCAGGCTGAACCACGCCGCGATACACGATTTCTTCCACGATGGGAGCTCCGACGATTACGACAAGCGCAAGCAGGAAAATCCACCCACCGTTCGCATCATCGACCAAATCAGTTGCTCGCTTTGACACCTCATCAAATGAAAAAGCGTCTGGAAACAATCGAGCCAGAGGCAAGTTCACTGCGTTCACCAATACAAGTTGACACGCGATTCCTAATGGAATTCCAACCACCACATCACGTCGCACGAGAGTTGCACCAATGGTTGACCGCAAGTTTCTCCAAGTGACTTTCAAGAATTGTGTTGTAGCAAAGAGGTACACAATCCACATTGCGGTTGCGCTAAGAGCCACCACAAGTGTGGACATGCCACTTGTCGAAGAGTCGCCATTCCCGGTGATTACCAAGACCAAAAGTGATGCAAAATTTGCTACAACAAACGCGACAAGCCAGAACAGCAATACCTGGCTTGCTCGTGATTGACGCGGTGCCGTCTGGTCCAAGATGATTACCCGGCGAGGCGGCCAGGGCTGTACACATGAACGCGTTGACGGCGATCTTCTAAGTGCCATCCGGAGGGAGCTGTGAGACGATTCGCGTGCTGGTCGCATAAGTCATACGAATGCGGGTCACGCTCTGGGCTGAGGTCGTCAAGCCAGACCGAGGATCGCGCATACTGATACGTCAGCGTGACTGTGGCGGAATGCACACAGCCTTGTCGGGTGCATTGCCTAGCCATGACAGAAACGGTAGTCACCGCAGGCCACGAAATAGGCGATGCCGCTAGTACGGGGGCTCACGGCACCCGTAGCATGAACAGATGAGCGATATCCCACCGCCCCCTCCACCATCACGCAACCCACAAGGTCGCAACCCCATGAAGGGCCTGCGCAATGTCAAGCCAGGTGCAGACGGCAAGCCGCCAATGCCCAAGTGGGCTATCTGGGCCATTGTGGCAGCTGTCGTGGTTCTCGCATTCGGTAGCCAATTGTTCGCAACTCCTACTGGCGACAAACTCACGTACACAGAGTTCCTCGTACAGGTGAAAAATGGCGACGTCAAACAGGTCGTTATCAACAACTCCTCGAACATAATTTCAGGCACCCTTCAATCGGGCACCAAATTCACCACAACCGGATCCGTGAACCTCAGTGATGCTGACGAACAACTCTTGAAGCAGATGGGGGTCGACTACTCATTTAAGACACCTCAAGCCAACTTCTTCACCAGTTTGTTGCCCATCATTCTTCCGTTCGCTTTTGTCATCGCATTTTTCGTATGGATGCAACGTCGTGCCATGGGACAAGCTGGCAGCATCATGTCCGTGGGCAAGAGCAAGGCCAAGGCCTACCAAGCCGACAAGCCATCAACCACTTTTTCTGACATCGCTGGATACGACGGCGTGAAGCTGGAAATCAAAGAAGTTGTTGACTTCTTAAAGAAGCCAGAACGGTTCAAGGAAATCGGAGCACGTGTTCCGAAAGGCATCTTGCTAGTTGGCCCTCCAGGAACAGGTAAGACCCTCTTTGCTCGCGCCGTTGCCGGTGAAGCCGGTGTCGGATTCCTTTCCGTTACAGGTTCAGACTTTATGGAGATGTTCGTGGGCGTTGGCGCAAGCCGCGTGCGTGACCTCTTTGCGCAAGCAAAGAAACTCGGTAAAGCAATTATCTTCATCGACGAAATTGATTCCATCGGACGCAAACGTGGTGCAGGTCTTGGTGGCGGTCATGATGAACGCGAACAAACTCTGAACCAGTTGCTGTCTGAGATGGACGGCTTTGAAGCCACTGAAGGCATAGTGATTCTTGCGGCAACAAACCGCCCCGATGTTCTTGATACCGCATTGCTTCGTCCAGGACGTTTCGACCGACAGATCATTGTCCCGCTTCCTGAATTTGAAGAGCGCCTTGCAATCTTGAAAGTGCACTCTCGCGATAAGCGCATGGGAACAGACGTCGACCTCGAGACAATGGCTCGTGCTACACCCGGAATGAGCGGTGCTGATCTTGCAAACCTCGTGAACGAAGCAGCCCTGTTTGCTGTTCGTCGTGAGTCACTTGCAATTGAGCGCCTTGACTTTGAAAATGCACGTGACCGAGTTGTCATGGGTGCACGCCGCGAATCTTTGGTGTTAAACCCTGAAGAAAAGCGCGCCACTGCGTACCACGAAGGCGGCCATGCAGTGTTGGCAGTAGTGCTTCCACACTCTGATCCATTGCATAAAGTCACCATCCTTCCTCGCGGAATGGCACTCGGTGTCACATGGACTTTGCCAGAAGAACGTCATACGTACTCCCGAGAATTCTTTGAAGATCTGATCTGTAAAGCAATGGGTGGGCGTGTCGCCGAGAAGATCATCTTTGGTCATCTCAACAGTGGCGCCGCAAACGACCTCGAGCAAGCAACAGGTATCGCGCGTCGTATGGTGCGCGAATGGGGCATGTCAGACAAGATCGGCCCAATGGCCTGGACTGGAAATCAACAAGTGTTCTTGGGTGAAGATCTCATGACTAGCGGTCGCGAGTACAGCGATTCAACGGCACAACTTGTCGACGATGAAATTTCTCGCATCTTGCTTGAGCAAGAAACTCGCGCGCATGAGGTGTTAACACGTCATCGCCGTGGACTTGAACTTGTTGCTGAGGCTCTTCTTGTAGAAGAAACTATTGACGGCCCAACCGTTGGTCGCTTGGTGCAACAAGGACTTGATGCACCATCAACAAGCGAAGTACAGGCTTAGTTGCTGTGATTCTCACATGAGCCGGGCGAACTGCCTGGTTCACGGCATTCAGCTACGGCTGCCCACAAATCTTGTGCCTTAACCGGGCCTAAAAATCCGGCCTTCACAACCCCGTCAGCGTCTGCAACGACCAGTGCTGGAACAGCTTCGATTTTGTATCGAGCATGCATCTCAGGATCAGTTGTGTAGTCCACTCTCACCACTGCGACATCGTGGGAAGACAGAACTTCTGCTTTGGTAGCGACGTCATTGCACGCGTTGCACGTGGCAGAAGTGAATACCACAACCAACCACGGTGCCTCTGGCGATACAAAATCGTTGCGATCAAGCTGCACTGGCAATTCGAAACCGCCTTGTGTTGGTGCATCGTTCCGGCGACGACGGAGAAACCATGACACCACAAGAGCAATAATCATTGCCCCTGCGACAGTAAGTATTCGAACCATTACCGAGACCTTATGGGAAGTGCTCCCACTATTCCGAAACCGACTAGTCCATGACCCCGAGTAGTGCGCCGCTGCACAGCTACAGGGACTGTCGCAGTAATTGTTACTTCCCCATCCTTTACATCTGCTGGTACGTCAATGCTGATCACTGATGCCGCACCGAGAACTACATCAACGAGCAGTGGTAGTTCCACGTCGCCACCAGGGCCGCTTGCAGAAACCGTAAACGTTCCATCCACGCCAGTCGTATTCACTACTGACAATGCGTTTCGTGCACCGTTCAACAATCCACTCGGAACTCGCCATTTCTGCGACACCAAGCCACCAGGAATTCCATTTGTGATGGCCGTAAACGAACTTCCACCGACTCTTTGACTCAGCACGTGCTCTACCACTACTGGAACATTGTTCACCGTAGAGACGACCATCGCATGATCTCCCTTTGGTAAATCCGCAAGTGAATCCGTATTGATGGCAACTAATCCGCCAGCCGGAATATCGATTGCAGTAGATGGCGCAGCAGCTTTAGAAGTCTGGTCAACCCCAAGTCCGTTGGTGATTCCTTCCCCGAAGAAAGAAACATTTACCTGCGCCGGAGAACCCGATGGGTTAAACACCATCAATAGTTCAGACACCAGCGCACCCGTGCGGCCAGATGTAAACCACCAGTCGCGCAACGCCATCGGCGTACCCACTGTGGTGGAATATCCGAGTCGTCCTGCACCTAAGTAATGCTGAATACGCGACGCAATTATTTGGCCCGTAGAGGCCACAACTTCAACTGCCAACCGCGCTTCGTTTTGCGCACCTGCATCGGCCAACGAAATACTTCGAGATGAACGTGGATTCAGAATGATTCCCTGCAACGACGCAGGAGTTCTACGACCATTTGTCGTCGTGTAGGAGACGTTTACTACAGCGGTTTCAGGAAAAGGATTTGTCAGCACTAGACGCTGTGTTGAACCTTCTGCCGTAAACCCATCAGCAAAATACCAAGTGCTAGAGGTTTGCGAAACACATTGAGACGTCACGTCCCCGGCTGCATAAATGAGTTCTTGCTCCACCGAACCAATCGATCCGATTATCTCAACGACCGGAACAACAACTCCGACTGTTCTCCCGCGCAGTACATCGACTTCTTTACGAGAACGTGCGAGCACAGTGATTGTTTCCGCATCAGATGGCGAATCACTGAAGAAATTCAGTGTGGCCGTTAGGTCCGCGTCGCCCGGGTTAACAACAACAATGGAAGCACTGCTGATTCCGTCACCCGCCGCTGCGCCAGGGCAAAACCACGATGTGCTTATTCGAGTTCCGTCAGATGCTTGCGGGAAACCAGCAAATTCAACGATCGCAGAAGATGCGCCCACAGATTCTTTTCCTGAATGACGGTCCACAAGGACAACAACTGCGCTAACGGCGGCAAGAAGAACAAAGGCAACGGCCCGGCGTAACAACTTCACAACGAATCCTCGCTCACAAATTTCATCACCGGAGCATCAGCAATTAACGATGTCGAAGAATTCCTACGAGAGCGTCGACGTGGACGCACCAATGCAAAGAACGCAACAACACACCACGCTGCAAATTGCAGCAGCACCACAATTGAATGAACGGAACTTGACTCGAATCCCAGCCGAACACGTCCGGCACTTGCAACGTCATATGCATTGGTTAAACCGAAAGCAGGGCGTGCTTCTATCTTGTTGCCATCCAATGTCAACTTCCAGTGAGTACTGAATGGAACTGCTAGGTGAACCGTTCCCGGCTCCACATCTGCCTCAATCGCTCCTTCAGGACGAGTCGGAGTCGGAAGTGGCGTGGCACCAGAAATGTCTGTCGCAATCATTGAAGTAGCCCCTGCAAGTTGACTACTAGCGGCACCAGCTGCAGTCAACGTTGACCGAACGGGCACCCACGATGCATTCTCGAAAATCACAAGATCAGGTGATGCATAGAGACGACGCAAGTCAAGTTGCCGCGACAACGAATCAATGAGACCGCGTGGTGCGGCAATTGGATTGCTACGCGTCGATTGTCCTCCATCAATGATGGGAACAACAATGAACCGAACAGACAATGGCGCAAGCAATCGGCCTGCACGGGCTGTCTGGCCACGCACGATTCCGTACAAAGCAGCGACTGCATTGTCGCGCGCACGTGTCGGTGGGGTTTCCCACAGTTCTTCCAACGTAGGAGCACCGCCATTCACGACCGCATATGAAATACCCCAACCAAAGTTCAACGGAGCTCCCGGCAAAACTCGAGCATCACCAATAAACAAGGTGCGATATTCCCCTGACGTTTGCTCATCAGGAAGTTGCGCCAACAGCTGCGGCAGCGCAAGCGACGGCTGACTCCAACTGCCATTCAAGGCGTTAATCGAGACAGGGACAAGTCCGACCGCAAAGGCAAGAGCGACAATTGCACTAATAGGTTGTCTCCAACCGAACCGCGCACGACGCAAATCAACAACCAGAGCAGCACCCATTGCACCAGCACAAATTGCGATTCCAAAAGCAACAGGCACGAGCAGAATTGCGGGTTCAGGAAGATGCACTGGAAGCAATGCAGAATCATCAAGCATCGCTACCGCTAGCCCGAATGCAACAAGACTTGCGCCGCGCAATACCCAACCAGACCTGACACCGTGTACCAACAAAACCGCACCGATGACAACTGCATACAACGTGACAGTGACTGACGACAATACAAATCCACCAATGTTGAATGTTGCTAATCCGATCAGGCCAACATTGCGTCCAGATTCAACGGGAGCGCCGGTGATCGCTTCCCACCAACCCGAACGAATGTATGTGCCAGCCCACGGAAGATTAAGAACTACGCCCGACACAACCACTGCAGCCGTGATAACCGCCCACCGAATAGCCCACTTCACTTGCGTACCGTGCACAACACTGACAACAGTAAAAATGAGGGCAACCAACGGAACAATTACAACTACTGACGGTTCGAATGCAATAACTGTCCCAATCAGCAACACCAAACATGCGAACCATTTACGCCACAGCGCAGGAGGCGCCACAGCCATTAGCTCTTCTGGCAATTCTTCGTCGATGTCGGCGTGACCCACCAACATGCGCGACAAGTGCACCATCCAGGGCAATGTGGCGTACATCAACAAGGCGCCCCATCGTCCAGATGAAATAGCCGCGTATGGCAACGGCACTGCGGCATAGGCGGCTGTAGCTGCAATGCGTGCTGCACGTGTACCTAAGACCGACGCAAAACGCCAAACACCAAGCCAACCCGCCACTGGCAACATCACCACGAGAAGCGTGTGCGATAGTCCCATTTTTCCAAAAGTGGTCAATGCGCTTGCAGCGAGAATTGCAACACCAGTAGGAGCAGCAGACACCTGGCCAAAACCAGCCGCCCACCATCCCGATGCATACGAACGAATCAATTCCCCCATGGACGCAGTGATAGGCGCCATCTGACCCACCGCAACCACACCGTTTAACAACAACTTCCGTGAACCGATAAGAAAGATTGCGGCGAGAATGCCCCACAACACGAATGCACTACGTGGAGTTGCTTCGCGTGATTGACCAGCTGAAAGTGATTGCGCTTGACCCGCTTGCGCAGCACGACGTCGCAAGAAATTTGCAAGATACGCATTGCCTTGCATTTGTAATGCGCGAACCTCATAGCCAGAAACGGCACGGTGAGTAGACATTGCTTCTCGACGTTCACGAATTTCAACAACACCAAATGGCAAAAGCAACAAAGCCCGCAATTCATCTATTGCCCGGCGCACACGACCAGTTGCCATCAGCAGAAAGAAACGCGCGAGGGTGAGAACGCCCATTTGCACAACTGTTGTCAGTAATTGCTGTGCTGAAGTAAGAGATGCAACTGTTCTGACCCGAACTATTTCGTTTTCAAGGAATTGATCTACACCGTCTGGATTATTGACCGATTGAGAAGAGTTCTCTCGGTGACGACCGACAGCGCTTGGCACCACCATTACTCGTGCGGCCGTTGCGTGCAATCTCCAACTTAAATCCAGATCTGCACCGGCACCAGGAAGGTCAGGATTGAATCCGTTAATCGTGGAAAAGAGATCTGCTCGCACCATGATGCACGCAGACGACACAATGAATACGTCTTGCACTGCATCATGTTGTTCTTGATCTAATTCGCCATCGTCGGCAATCGGCAAACTGTTTCCAAATCGATCAACTGCAATACCAACGCTCTGGATCATGCGTGGGTCGTCCCAATACACAAGCTTCGGGCCGACTGCGCCAGCATTTGATCGATACAACTCTTCTACAAGCCGACTGATTGCATCAGGCGCAAGCGCGACGTCATCGTGGAGAAAACAAAACAAACCGCTGTTGCCATCAACCAGATTGAGAACCGAGTTGCATGCCGCGCCAAAGCCGGGATTTCCTCCGAGGAAGCGCACCACTGCCGTCGGCAAATTGGTGGCAACCACATCGAGAATCTCGCGCGAGATTGGGTCGTCTTCAACCCCTGTTACAAGGACAAGGCTCTGCAGGGCGTTGTAATTCTGACCAGCAAGGCCCTGAAGGGACTCTGCTAGCCATTCGCCCTTCTCATGTACGACCATGACGGCCACCACGGGGGGTAAGGAAGAAACAACCTGAGGCTCTGTCACGCCGTAGCGAGGCTAGTGGCACTGGTGTGAACCCCATGGGCAGCAGAACCCAGCTCCCCCGATTTCCCAATGCTGGCAGTGTTTACAGATTGCTTGCAAAAGTAAGCACTTGTGGGTACTCTTGACGCATGAACAAAATTTCGTTCCCCCACATCACTCTTCCGAACATCACCATTCCTGGAATCGACCATCTTCCAAAAGTCGACTTCTCAAAGATCTCTCTTCCCTCGTTGCACTCAATAGACCTCACTTCAATCGACCTCTCCCGCCTAAATCCATCAGCAGTTCTTCAGAACCCAGTCGTAAAGCAAGCAACTGAGATTGGTTATACCGCTGTCGGATTCGCAGTTCTTGGTTTCCAGAAGCTTCAAGTGCGCCGCGTTGAGTTGTTCGACGCAATGAAGGCACGCAACAACACCGCTCAATAGAGCTTCATAGCGCCATAGGGCGCTCCACTGTTACTGCAACTAACCTTGACCTCGTGTCAGAAGGAGTAGCAGCAGAGAAGACCTCGCGCGTTCCTCTCCCAGAAGGCACCATCCCAGTAGGTATTGGTTTATTTGTTTCGGGGTTTACCTCGTACGCATTCTTTAAAATTGGCCAACTTGCGCTCGGCAAAGAAGATTTCAAACCGATCGTTGCCTTGTGGTTCACCACCTTTGCCTTAGTTCCAGGGTTCTTCATGCCGGTGGAACAGGAACTTGGCCGAGCGCTTGCTCATCGTCGCGCATTAGGACAGGGCGGACTTCCAGTTGTGCGCCGCATGCTTCCCTTAACGCTAGGACTAGCAACAATTCTGATTGTCGGAATCGCCGCATCATCTTCGTGGCTCACGTCAGGCATGTTCGACGGCCACTGGGTTGTCACACTTGCCCTCGTTTTGAGTATCAGTTTTTATGCACCGATGCACTTAGCTCGAGGCATTGCATCAGGTTCTGGTCGGTTCGCGGCATACGGCACGGTGATGGCAGTTGACGGCCTCGTTCGCATCACGGCTTGTGTATTGCTTTGGCAACTCGGAGTAACAAGCGTCGGCGCGTACGCACTTGCAGTTGCGGTATCGCCCCTTGTTGCTTCAGGAGTTGTGTTTTTTCGCGGCGAGACAAAAACTGATGAAGGCCCGCCAGCAACATTTTCGGAAATCACGCCGAATCTTGGATGGTTGCTACTTGGCACCATCATGGCTGCGGCACTAGTAAATGCCGGCCCCCTCGGTGTCGACTTTCTAGCCAACGCAAGTGACGCCGAAAAAGTCACAGCATTTGGTAACGGAGTGTTGTTGTCACGAGTTCCGCTGTTCTTATTCCAAGCAGTGCAAGCTGCTCTTTTGCCACGCCTTGCCCGCCTTGCGGCTAAAGGTGACCTTGCAGAATTTCGTGAAGGATTTTCACTACTGCTGAAAGTAGTTACTGCAGTCGCCGTACTTGGCACGGTGGGTTCATTTGTTCTAGGTCCGCCAGTCCTCACCATGGTGTACGACGGTGGACTCGATCGACGCACGCTTACATTGCTTGCACTTGCGAGCGGAATGTACATGCTTGCTCTTGCAGTGTCACAAGGTGTCATTGCATTACAAGGCCATAAGTTCGTAGCAGTTGGCTGGCTGTCAGCCATGGTTGGCTTTCTTGCGGTCACAGCGTTTGCATCAGATGACTTGTTTTTGCGCGTTGAACTTGGGCTTGTTGCCGGCTCAACGGTTGCACTTGCAGTGTTTTCCTACGCGTTTCGGGCGCGCATGATCGCCGGTGCAATACCTGATGCCGAATCAATGATTGACGGCGTACCTGATCTCCCTCTAGAGGGATAACCGTTTACTTACGAAGTCGAGCTGTTTCGATTTCCATGTCGTTCTTCACCATCATCTTCACAAGTGATGGGAAATCAACTTCTGGAATCCAACCCAACTTGTCACGTGTCTTGGTCGGGTCACCAATCAGCAAGTCAACTTCTGCGGGACGGAAGAAACGCGGGTCTTGGCGCACATAATTGTGCCAATCGTCAAGGCCGACTTCTTCAAATGCCAACGTAAGGAATTCCTCAATGGAGTGCGTCTCACCAGTTGCAACGACATAGTCATCTGGTTCGGACTGTTGCAACATCATCCACATTGCGCGCACGTAGTCACCTGCGTAGCCCCAGTCACGTTTTGCATCAAGGTTGCCCATGACCAATTCTTTTTCAACACCCAACTTGATACGAGCTGCTGTGTTTGAAATCTTGCGCGTAACGAACTCAAGTCCACGACGAGGGCCTTCATGGTTAAACAAGATGCCCGAGCAGGCATAGATGCCGTAGCTCTCGCGATAATTGATTGTGATGTCATGACCGAACACCTTTGCGCAGCCATAAGGAGAGCGTGGGTGGAATGGCGTGAGTTCGGTTTGTGGCACTTCACGCACCTTGCCGAACATCTCTGATGACGAGGCCTGATAAAAACGAATCTTGTTGTTCTGGGTGCCACCAACCATGCGAATCGCTTCAAGCATGCGTAGTACGCCAAGACCAGTGATGTTTGACGTCAGTTCTGCTTGCCCAAAAGAAATAGCAACGAACGAAATAGCGCCGAGGTTATAGACCTCGTCTGGCTGCACGTATTCAAGGGCATTCACGAGGCTGGTGAGGTCTGCTAGGTCGCCTGGTACAAGTTCGACATACGGGAACTCATCGCGGATCTGCAGTGCGCGGGGGTTGTTTTGGCCCTTGATCATGCCAAAGACTTGGTAGCCCTTCGAATGGAGAAACTCAGCTAAGTGCTGGCCGTCTTGGCCGGTAATACCGGTGATAAATGCGCGGGGCATAACTGGACCTCGTTGATCGATAATCGGACTTGACAACGGTACCACTGCAGCCCTTTTGTTCAGGTGAACCCTCTGCGATGCAAAGCCCTACGCTTGTCTCATGATTATGGTGCTGGCTGGGGGTGTTGGTGCCGCCCGTTTTCTCTCAGGACTCATACAGGTGGTCGACCCAGCTGATGTGGTGGCAGTGGTGAACACCGGCGACGACACCGAGCTTCATGGCCTCTCCATCTCTCCTGATATCGACACAGTGATCTACACCTTGTCAGGATCCATTGACCAAGGTCGCGGGTGGGGTCTTCACAACGAAACCTGGCGTGCCATGGAATCACTTGAACGTTTTGAAGCTGTGCGCCCTGCAGGGTCTGCTGCTGCACCACGATGGTTCAATCTTGGCGATACAGATCTTGCGACACATTTTTATCGCACCGCTCGTGTTCGAGAAGGAGCAACCCTTCAACAAATCACTTCAGAACTTCGCACCGCCTTCGGGTTGTCGGTCACCGTGGTTCCGATGTCGAATGATTCTGTTCGCACAATTGTTCATCTGGAAGATGGTCCTGTCCCCTTCCAGGAATATTTTGTGCGCCTGCAGCACAATGTGCCGGTGACTCGCGTTGAATTTGTTGGTGCAGAGTCCGCAACTTTCATTGACCTCTCGCTACTCACTGATGCAGAAACAATTGTGATTGCGCCCTCTAACCCCATCGTGTCCATTGCGCCTATTCGCGCACTAGCTGGCGTTGATGCGACCCTTGCTGCTCGTCGCGACAGCGTTGTTGCAATCTCACCAATCGTGGCTGGTGCCGCACTTAAGGGCCCTGCCGACAGAATGCTGGTTGAACTAGGCCACGAACCAACCGTGGTTGGCGTCGCTCGCATCTATGCCCCAATCTGTGGAACTCTCATCATCGATTCACAAGACGAACACCTAGCGACTGCAGTTGAACGAGAAGGAATGCGCTGCATCACTACTGACACCATCATGTCAAAGCCAGGTGTTGCATCATCTCTCGCCCGCATTGCAATTGATGCACCTTCGAATAAAGGAGACCACTAATGGCACGACTCATGGCATGGAGCGTTGAAGGAATCGGTGAAATAGTTCCCGGTCAACAACTGGGCGACATCATTGTTGAAGCTTGCTCTGCAGAACCGAATGGCCCCTTGCGCGACAACGACGTATTAATCGTTACGCAAAAGATTGTCTCCAAAGCTGAAGGGCGCCTTGTGCCCATTGATGCAGACGATCCGCTCTCACATAAGGTTCTCGTGGAACAAGAAGCAAATCGAATTGTTCGCCGACGTGGAGACCTCATCATCACAGAAACCAAACATGGTTTCGTGTGCGCAAACAGTGGTATTGACTTATCAAACGTTGAACGTGGTTATGCGGCACTTCTTCCACTTGATAGCGACCGTTCAGCGCGGCGCATCAGAGACATTGTGCGCGCAAAACTTGGTGTCACTGTCGGAGTTATTGTGAGTGACACCTTTGGTCGCCCATGGCGCAAGGGCCTCACTGACGTAGCAATCGGTGTTGCAGGGATTGCTGGAGTTGTTGACCTACGCGGAACTGAAGATGCGCTTGGCAGAATGATGCAAGTAACTGAAGTGTGCATTGCAGATGAATTGGCAAGCACCGGCGAATTAGTTATGGGCAAATCAAACGGTGTGCCCGTTGCAGTAATTCGCGGCGGTGACCCATCATGGTTTCGTGATTCCTCGATGGACGAAATTGTTCGGCCTCCGAGTGAAGACCTCTTTCGCTAACGCAACGTTGCGAGACCGTCTTTTAACGACGTAAACGGCGACCAGCCAAGCTGAATGCGGGCCCGCACCGGAGATAACGACAGACGAGCCAAATCATTCGGGCGAGCCGCACTAGTGCGCGGAACTGGCGAGGCAGCACCTGCCATCACCGACCACAAGTCAGAAATTGAAGTTGCCACGCCTGTACCGACATTCACCACTAAGCCACCAGCCCTGTCAGTAGCGCGAGCAATTGCATCAACCGTGTCGTCAATGTAGATGAAATCACGAGTTTGCTTTCCATTGCCATGAACAATCGGGGCACGACCATTTGCCAATGCGTCAACGAATGAAGCGACTACTCCATCAGCTGCTCGTTGGCGAGGTCCATAGACATTTCCCATGGCAAGAACTGTGAATTCGACACCATGACGTTCGCGATACACCGAGTGGATATCAGCAGCTGCGCGAGCTAACACTTCTTCACTGGTGCGAGGGTCATTGATATGTCCTTCTTTGATTGGCAAATCTCGAACTGCAACTTCGCCGTAGAGCAAGCCGCTTGGCAATGCGGTTATGACCTTTTCAACACCACCAAGACGGGCGGCTTCAAGAATGGCTACCGACAATTGCAAACTCGACAAAGCGCCATTGAGATGAGCATGCACTGGCGAGAACGTTGCGAGGTTGATAATGATTTGCGGTCTACGCAAAGACACGAGTTCTGAGAACTCCCGAGATTCAATTCCAATATTTTGAAATTTGAATCGACCTGTTGCGTTGCGGGCATCAGCCAAATTGGTCAACGAACCACTTGACAAATTGTCGACAACTTCAACTTCATGACCCTCTGCGATAAGACGATCAACAAGATGAGACCCAACAAAGCCGGCACCACCGCACACCATGATTGTCCTTGATGCCATGATTATTTCACTGCTTCAGGATCAGGGACTTTGGCATTAACTAGCTGAGAAAATGGTGCAACATGAGCATCGGCACCAACAACACAGTCAACCAGAGAAGCCTCAGCACCAATAGCGCCCATCACTAGGGAACGTTCGAGGCGAACTCGAGCACCGATATGTGCGCCAGGGAGAACAACTGAATCAATGATGACGCATCCTTCTTCCACTACGGCTGCTTCACCAATGACGCTATGTGTAATTGACGCTGACGAATGCACATGTGCTTGTGGCCCTACAGAAGCCAAGATTCGTGTACGAGTTCCATCAATGAGGTCAAGGTTGGCGCGTAGGTATGTGCTGGGAAGACCAGTATCGATCCAGTAATCGTCTGTAGGCATTGCTGCAAGAGTTCCATCGGCCACCATTGCGGGAAACACGACTCGTTCAATTGAAAGGCGCTGCCCTTCAGGAATACGACTAATGACAGACGGCTCTAACACATATGTGCCGGCATTGACCAGGTTGCTGGAAGTTTCTCCGGGAGCTGGCTTTTCAACAAAGCGCTTCACCCAGCCTTTGTCATCCGATTCGACAACTCCAAACTGCGATGGGTCGGCAACTGGCGTGAGGTGCAATGTCCCTTCGGCGCCTTGACTCTTATGGAAGGCCACCAACTGCGACAAATCAACGTCACACATGATGTCGCCGTTCATCACGATGAAAGTGTCAGACACGCCTGCATGTCGTGCCGCAAACGCAATAGCGCCTGCAGTATCAAGAGGTTCTGGCTCTACCGCGTAATGCAGCGCAATACCTGCACACACACCATCTGGGAAGGCCTCGAAGAATGGCTCTGGTTTAAAACCGATTGCAAGGACAACTTCAGTGACACCGGCAGTACCGAGAGAAGCAATGAGATGCTCTAATTGACGCACATTCGCAATTGGCAACAGCGGTTTTGGTGTGGTGAGCGTGAGTGGTCTCAGCCGAGTTCCGAAACCCCCGACTAATACGACAGCGTGCATCAGCCGCCAGTGGTTGTTGTGGTGGCGCCAGCAACGGTTGTTGTAGTGCCTCCACCAAATTCAGACGCCACGATGTCTGCCAACTTTGCAGCTGACTCTGGCAATGGAATTTGTGTGCCAGGAGCAACATACGCAACAGCAATGGCCATTTCGTCGTTCAAAATTCTGACATTAGAGAAATCTGTGATGTAACGCTTTGAGTTGGCATCTTCGCTGGCCTTAGGCCACGCGATGACTTGCACTTGCGCATCAACCAATTTGCCTGACTTGTCTTTGCACTGGTCTTTACTGACCGCGTATGACACGCCTTTGTTCTGTTCTGCAGGAAACGTAATGCCCTTAGTTGTCACTTCAACACCGTAGGTAGTGAGATACAAACCAAGCTTGGCTTTCTTGCCTGCAGATGCGATTTGTGGGTACCAACGAATCACACCATCTTCACGGCTAAAGACTCCGTACTTCGAAAAATTCTCGTCAGCTGTATCGGCTTTTTGCTTGTCAATCGCAAGGTTCGGAAGATATGCATCACAGTGGTAGATACCAAACGGAATGTGCCAGCGATCAGATGTAGTTGGAGCGACGTCACTGGCTGCTGGTGCCTGACGGGCATACGAAATCAGGCCGGTACCGACAATGACAATGACTGCCATGATGGTCGGGAAAAGAGTGCCGCCTTGAAAGCGCACCTTCTTGCCTTTGCCCTTCTGTGCGAGACGGGCGACCTTTTTTGCTGATGAACCACTAGCCACGAAGAATTGAGGCTATCTGCTGAACGCCCAGTGAGGCGATTACATCCAGGTATGAATTGGCAACCCGTGCTGGCGATACATGAGATTCGACCCATAATCTGCCTCGAGCCCCTGCTTCTGTGGCTGCTGAACCCGAATTCACCATCGCACGAAGTGCATCAGTGAAGGCAATCGGATCATCGGGTGCCACCGAGACGCCCGCGCCACTCTCAGCCAAAATACGCGTCACTTCTGTGCCAGCATCAATGGCCGCAACGACGGGCCGGCCCGCCGCCAAGATGCTGTACGTCTTTGATGGGACACTGACCGCACCTAGCCCAGCCCGCAAAGGCACCACATGAATGTCGGCAGTCGCGAGAACTTCAGCCACACGATCAGCGGGTTGATACCCAGAGAATCGAATATTGGAAAGCCCGATTGCATCACGTTCTAGTTCCCCACGGGCTGCACCATCACCGTTGATAACAAATGTCACCTCAGGCATCTCACGTGCTGCATGCACCATCATGGTGAGCGACTGCGAATACCCAACATTGCCTGCGTACATAACAACGGGCTCTGAACCGATTCGTAACTCTTCGCGATATGAAGTCATTCGATCACGCGGCGTGATTCGATCGCTATCAACAAAGTTCGGAATCACATGCACCTTGTGTTGGTGTTTAGGTGCAACCTTTGCCAACACATTTGCTCGCAAGTCTTCTGACAGCACAACCACAGCATCAGAACGGTGATAACTGACTCTCTCTAACCATCGAGACACCGCGATGATACGCGCGTTAGTAATTGCGCCAGTTTCTACTGCAGCGTCAGGAAAGACATCCTGGATGTTGAACACTGACGGACAACGCCTAATTCTGCTTGCAAGCCAACCAGTTAAACCAAGCGTGAGTGGCGGCGACATTGAGATCACTGCAGCAGGACGACGTTGAACTCCCCCTGCAAAAACTGTGCACACGCCAGCGATTGCACTAAATGCTCCGAATCCGATTGCACGACGTAGCAAGTTTGACTTGCTCTTGCCAGGAAATGGGTGAACGCGGATGATCGAACCCCATGCAGTTTGTTCGCGACGAACCAAACGGCCAGCCCAGCCGGATTCAATGGCGTGGGTTCGATACCACGGCAACGATGTCACCACGTGAACTTTCTGACCTTTCGCCACGAACTCATGAACGATGCGAGTAATCACATCTCCCGTTGGTGCAGTGTCTGGCGCAAAGTGTGGACACAGGACAATTATTGGGCGACTCAACGAATACCTCGTGCTGCTGCAAGCACCAAGTCATATTGTTCGACTAATTCGGTGGCAGATATCTCAGACGTAAATGCCCTGGCGCGATCTTTGCCTGCAGTTACCAATTCTTCACGGCGAATCTTTACCGCTTCCAACGCGCGCACCCATGCATCATCATCTAACGGACATACGAGTCCCGCATCTCCTACTACTTCGGGCAAGCTACCCCTGTCGCTACACACAACAGGAGTGCCACAACGCATGGCTTCAATTACTGGTGCACCGAATCCTTCGTATTCACTTGGAAACACCATTGCTTCTGCCATGGCCAATAATCCGTTGCGATCCGCATTCGATACTCGACCCGCCATCACAACTCGGTCACGAAGACCCAAGGTGTCAATCAGTTGAAGTACTTCATCATGTGCTGAACCTTTTGACCCCATACAGATGAGTCGCAATGCGGGATCTCCCCATCGCCCTTCGCCATGTGCCATCAAACGCATGAGGAACGCGTGATTCTTGTGTGGGTGAGTAATTGCGGGATATACGAGAACAGGTCCGTTACCTAAGCCAAACTGTCGACGTAACGCATCACTGCTGGTTGTTTCACCGTCGAAGGCTTTCTCTAAACCGTGACGCACCACACTGATTTTCTTCGGTGCGATTCCGAAAGCACGCACCAATGTGCCAGCCACAAAACGAGACGGCACAGCAATGCGAACCGCACGTTGCAAAGACGACGGGACCATCTTGTTGAGATATTTCAACTTCACTGGCGCTACATAATGCGGGTAATCAATCCACTGCACATCATGGATTGTGACCAGTGTGTGCTTATTGCCGAAACGAGGAATCGAACCCCCACCGTGGTGAACAACTTGATATTCCCGGGTACGCCATGCAAGCCAGGTGTGTTCCAGGAAAATGCGCTCAGCTCGGCGCATGCACGAACTTGGAGCTTCATACACAGTGAACGCTGCGGCAATGCGCGGGTGGCGTTCACAAAAACCGCGGGGTGCAAATACATCTACTTGATAGTTATGCGTGATTAGCGACAGACCATCGAGTTGACGCAACAAGTACTCCTCGCTACCACCAACACCGGGCACGCACCACAGTAAGTTCATCGCCGCATATCGGGTAATCATGATGCAGTACCTAATACTTGTCTATACGCGTTCATAGTGGCTTCAGCTGTAGCCGACCATGGCACTTGTGCCGCACGTGCAAGACCGCTTGCTCGAAGGTTGTCAACATTTGACAACGCTTCAGACAAACCAGCCGCAATTGATTCAACACTGAGCGGATCAACAAGCACTGCTGCCCCACCGGCAACTTCTTCGGTTGATGTTCCGCGAGACGTAACCACAGCAGCACCATGGGCCATGGCCTCAATGACTGGCAATCCGTACCCTTCCAAAATTGACGGGAATGCGAAAACCGAGCATGCCTCATATAAGGCAGGCAAATCATTTGCTGGCACAAAACCTGTAAATCGAACATCGTGCGCAGTTGATGGAGCTTCATCGCCCCACCCGGCCATCCCTACAACAACTAGTGGCGGAGCATCACGAAGTGAACCGAGCGCTTCAATGAGGCGTGCCAAGTTCTTTCGTGGCTCAAGTGTTCCGACAAACAAAACAAACTGTTCAGGCAAATCGTATGTCGCACGAACTCGAGCGCGATCTTCGCTAGTGATGTTCTGCGCCCTTACTCCGAGCGGAACATGTCGTAAACGGTCTGAGTTAAAACCTGCCGTTACACAATCGTCAAGCGTTGCTTGCGACGAGCACAGCACCATGTCTGCTTTGTTCAGCATGATGTCAAGACTTCGACGAAATACTTTGTTGCCTCGTGCAGTAAAGAAATCTGGATGGCGCAAGAAAGCCAAATCATGAATGGTGACCACTAGGGGCAATGACGTTGCTGGAGGAATGATGGTTGTGGAATGCACCAGGTCTGCGTTGTCGACGATGGATTCAACTTTTGGCCATCCGAGGCGCAACCAGGATTCAACGAGAAGTGGCCCACCAATGGGCAGCGAGTTGACTGCGATCGGAGGAATAAACCCATCAGTTGGCGGGTGACGGTGTCGCCCAGTTACTCCAATGACCTCTACATCAGACCGCAAGGTCAGTTCACGAGCCACTTCAATAGCTGAGATTCCGGTCCCCCCAGGGACTCGGTGCCAGCATTGTTCGAGGGTGTAGGCGATGAGCACCCCTACATTGTGACCGTTCCAGTCGTACTATGGCATCCATGTCGGAATTTTGGTCGAATCGCAGTGTGGTGGTCACGGGAGGCAATGGCTTTCTCGGACGGGTCGTCGTAGCCCGATTGGCCCAACTAGGCGCTCGCGTTGCTGCCCCCACCCATGATGAGTACGACCTGACCATCCCCGGCGCAGCCGATGCAATGTTGGCTGCCCACTCACCTACTCATGTCATTCATCTGGCTGCCCGCGTCGGAGGAATCGGATACAACCAAGTTGCGCCAGCGCCTTTGTACCTCGACAACCTCATGATGGGCACTCACATCATCGAAGCAACGCGAGCTGCTGGAACCGAGAAGACCGTCTTGCTCGGCACCGTGTGCTCGTACCCCAAACTCACTCCTGTTCCGTTCAAGGAAGAATCGTTGTGGGACGGTTATCCGGAAGAGACCAATGCACCATACGGCATTGCCAAGAAAGCTCACCTCATTCATGCACAGGTGAATGCAATTCAATACGGTCAAAAATTTGCATATCTCATTCCCACAAATCTCTACGGGCCTGGCGACAAATTCCATGAGTCGGTATCACACGTCATTCCGGCCCTTATTAAAAAGTGCATCGAAGCAAAAGAAACTGGGGCAGACCACATTGACGTGTGGGGCACAGGTTCTGCCAGTCGTGAATATCTCTACGTCGAAGATGCAGCAGCAGCGATTGTGCGCGCTGCAGAAGCCCACGAAGGAACTGAGCCGATCAACCTTGGCTCGGATAGCGAAATCACCATTCGTGAAACGGCAGAAACAATTGCTTCAGTCGTTGGGTACACCGGCACTCTTCAATGGGACGCCACCAAACCAGACGGCCAACCACGACGCCGCATTGACGCCACACGTGCAGAACAATTGCTCGGATGGAAAGCAGCCATGAAGTTTCGAGACGGCCTCGCGGCAACAGTTAATTGGTATCTCGCCAACCGAGCGGCAGCGGAGGCTGCACCTCGCTGATGTCGTTTCCCCCACCGATTCTCGAATACTGCACCAGACATCCGGACACAGCAACAGGCCGTCACTGCACGCGTTGTGGTCGCCCCGCATGCAACCAATGCCTCACGCAAGTCCATGTCGGCTCACACTGTGTTGACTGCATCAAGAGCTCGCGGCCACCAGTTACCGAGCGCATTCGTTTCTGGAACGCAGCACAACCGTTGTTAATCACCCAAGTCATTATTGCGGTGAACGTGTTTCTGTTTCTTTGGGTCACTATGGGGTCCACAGTGCTTACTAATGGCGGATCAATCAATGGCCGCGAACTCGATATGGCGTTGTCGCAGTATTTCATTGACAACGGCGAGTGGTACCGACTGATTTCTTCGGGTTTCCTGCATTACGGATTAATCCATGTCGGTATGAACATGTTCTTGTTGTGGCAACTTGGTCAACTTCTTGAACCAGCACTTGAACGAGGGCGATTTGCGCTTCTGTATTTTGCCGCAATGTTCGGCGGTTCTGCCGGGGCGCTTGCACTTAGCCCCAATGCTTTAACCGGTGGCGCATCGGGTGCAGTATTCGGCCTGATGGCAGCAGCAGCTGTTGGTTTGCAACAACGCGGCGTTAACCCAATGAAGACCGGAATCGGCGGAACTCTGATCTTGAACTTGCTCATCACTTTTACGATTCCCGGAATCTCTATTGGTGGCCACGTTGGTGGAGCACTCATGGGTGCCGTTGTTGGGTACGCAATGCTCGAGCCCCGATGGAACCGCACCGCTTCGTGGATTGCTTGGGCTGCACCCATCGCTGCCATGGTGGGATCAGTCTTTTTCATCGCTGTTTTCTTGTAGCGACACACCCGCCACATAACGTTCGCATCACATTCCCCCGTGATCCAACTATCAACGGGAGACTCCATGCTCAACGCATCACTTGTCGACATTCCACGTCCATTTATTGATTCCATCTCATCCCTTGTCGAATCACTCGGTGTCGCCTGTTTGGCACTTGAACACCCACTGCGCGCCAACACCTATGCACTCATTACTGATCAGCAACAACGAGGCCTCGGACTTATTCGCGACCAGCCCATCAACGAAAGCACCATTCATAACATCGTTGGTCAGTGTTCTCGCATTCCGAATGCTCATTCAATAGTTCTCGTGTCGGTGCGCACTACGTCTCCCATTCAATACGGAGATGTCGAGATGCTTCACCACTGCGCAATGGTGACCAACAACGCCGGACTTCAATTACTTGATTGGGTCATTATTGGCCGTGGTGGGCTTTATTGTCCGAGGTCCATTGCAGGCATGCCAGACCCGTGGTCAACTGCATCAGCATTCTTATAAGCACGTCGTTGCGCAGCTGACATTCGCAAGCCAGAACTCACCAAATGTGTCACCAGTTCTCTACTGGTCACCACCTGTGCGCCAAGGTCTATTGCAATGGCACGAATATGCATCGGTAAGTCGTAATGGTCACCATGAAATGCACGTGGTGGAATTTCTAGCGTGACAGCGAATAGATGCAGTTCTTCAAATGAATGGTTGCTCGCCATGTGACACCACTGATGATCCTTGAACCACCATCTGCTCTCATCAACAAAGATGGCCATGCGTTATGAGCAGCAGCCCCCGCCACAACAGCCACCACCAGATGGTGCTGCTGGCATTGCCTGAGTTGAACCGCCACCAACGGAGGCAAACACGCTCAACATGCGCACTGCGTTGTCATGGCCTTGCGGGCATGTGGCAGGCGCATTGGCCTCTGCCATTGGGCGACGTTCATCGAATGTGGAATCACATGTGCGGCAACGGAACTCATACAAAGGCATGCGTTGAGTGTACGGCACCTCATTCACCTGATTGACTGTTGGACATGGCAACCCCACTCAAAACTCGCCCCGTCGAGTCGCGCCCAGAGACAGAGATGGTTCCCGAGACCGGCGAACCAATTGTGGCTCACATTGTGAAGACCGAGCCTGGTGAGAATGCTGCAGCAAAGGTTCTAGAAGCACGCATCAACGGAACGCCAATTGAAGCGTTGTGTGGTCATGTGTGGGTACCGTCGCGCGACCCAAAGCAAGTACCGATGTGTCAGAAGTGCAAAGACATCTACGAGACGTATCGCATGTTCAACGACGGTCTTGGCGAATCACCAAACGAATAATTTGCTTAACGAAAATCGCGACTAGGGATAGCGGCCGGCGCAAACAACGGCAACAACTGTTCAGCAACGATATTTATAACGCCTGTTGCAGATTCAACCCTGCCTCGCACTAATAACGCTGACGCATCACGCGCAACATTTCGGTACCGTGCCCAACACCCTTTTGAACACACAACATTGATAAGACCTGTCTCATCTTCCAAACTGATGAATGTGGCACCGCGTGCGCTCATGGGTCGTTGACGATGGGTGACAATGCCAGCCACCAACACTCGATCTTTGTGCGGCACAGCCGGTAGCCCATCTGCAGTAACCACTCCCTTCGCTGCAAGTTGTTCACGCAGGAAAATAGTGGGGTGACCATCAGGCGAAATACCCGTGGCCCACAAATCTGCAATGGCTTCTTCCACTGGTTCCATGCCAGGCAATGTGGGCCGTGAATTCAACCCCATGATTCCCTGCAGATAAGCAACATCACCATGACCATGCGCACCTGCTTCCCACAATGCGTGCCTGCGATCATCGCCAAAACTGTCAGTGAATGCTCCAGCCGTAGCCAATGCTTCTACTTGCTTGCGCGACAAAGCAGGCACACGTGCAACCAGTTCTTCAATTGATGTGTATGGCCGATGTACTGCAATCTCACGGGCAAGTTCAGACCCGATTCCACGCACAGAACCGATACCCAGGCGCACAGCAAGACCAGTTTCCGAATCACTACACACTTCAAGCGTCGCTTCATGCCCCGATGCATTGATATCAGGAGTGCGCACCACAACACCATGACGCCGTGCATCACGCACCAATGTGTGTGGCGACCAAAACCCCATTGGTTGTGCATTCAATAACGCAGCACAGAACACAGCTGGTTCATGCAACTTGATATACGACGACGAATACACGAGATACGCAAAACTCACTGAGTGACTTTCGGGAAATCCGTAATTGGCAAACGCTGCCATCTTCAGAAAAATCTCATCAGCAATTGCATCAGTAATGCCGCGTTCTGCCATGCCCTGATACAGCCGCACCTTCAACCGTTCCATACGGGCCTGCGACCGCTTCGAGCCCATGGCTTGGCGCAGTTGATCAGCTTCACTTGCCGTGAAGCCAGCAACATCGATTGCCATTTGCATCAGTTGCTCTTGGAACAGCGGAATACCCAATGTCTTACCGAGAGAATTCTCTAACAGCGGATGCAGATACGTAATGGGTTCAAGTCCATTACGTCTGCGAATGTACGGATGAACTGACCCACCTTGAATTGGCCCGGGGCGAATGAGAGCGATTTCCACAACCAAGTCATAAAAGCGACGCGGCTTTAAACGAGGCAATGTTGACATTTGTGCGCGCGACTCCACCTGAAACACGCCCACTGTGTCTGCACGACACAACATGGAATACACATCATCTTCTTGCGGAATGGTCGCAAGGTCAAGTTCATACCCGCGGTGTTCCGAAATAAGCGACACAGCATTTGACAGTGCCGACAACATGCCAAGACCCAACAGGTCAAACTTCACCAGCCCTGCAGCAGCACAATCATCTTTGTCCCACTGCAACACACTGCGATTAGCCATGCGCCCCCACTCAACTGGGCACACTTCAATAATGGGCCTGTCGCACATCACCATTCCACCTGAGTGGATACCCAAGTGCCGCGGCATATGTTCCACTTCGGCGGCCATCTCTAACACCAAGTCGGGAATGTCATGGTCACGTTGTGTGGCAGTAATAGCAACCGTGCCCCATGCATCAACTTGTTTACTCCATGAATCTTGCTGATCAGCTCTATGCCCTAATGCGCGCGCCATATCGCGCACTGCTGAACGCGAGCGGTATGTAATGACATTGGCAACTTGTGCTGCATGATGACGCCCATGACGGGAATATACATACTGAATCACTTCTTCTCGCCTTCCGCTTTCAATGTCGATATCAATATCGGGCGGACCATCGCGCTCTGGTGACAAGAAGCGTTCAAACAACAAGCCCAATGACACCGCATCGGCTTTTGTAATACCAAGAGAAAAACACACAGCACTGTTTGCCGCGCTTCCGCGACCCTGACACAAAATGCCCTGTTCGGTACAGAACCGCACGATGTCCCACACCACTAAGAAATAGCCAGCGAAGCCAAGCGTTTCAATGATTTCTAATTCATGGTCAATCGTGCGCCACGCACGTGCACGCAATGATAAGTCTTCACTTGATTCAGCCGGTTTCTCGCCGTACCGATGTTGTGCACCGCGCGCAACAAGCTGTCGCAAGTACGACATCTCCGTATGGCCATCAGGGCACGGAAACGGCGGTAACTGTGGTGCAACTAATGACAAGTCAAAAGCAATTTCCTGTGCAAGGGTTGCTGTGCGCTCTACAACACCTGGGTACCGCGCAAAGCGCCGTTGCTGTTCAACGCCGGAACGCAAGTACGCCGTTGCTGCAGCCGGTAAAAGATGATCAATGCTGTCAAGACCACACCTGTTACGCACCGCCGCTAATGCTGTTGCCAAACGATGTTGCGCCGGCACCGCATACATGACGTTGTTGCTAGCAACACACTCAAGGTCAAGCATTGCTGCCAACTGCACCAACTGGTCATTACGCACAGCATCAATAGGGTCGCCGTGATCCCACAGTTCCACCAACACATTGCGTTGCCCGAAATGCTCGATTAACGAACGTAATGAACGTTCTGCTTCTGCTGGGCCATGCTGCACCAATGCCTGCACCACCGCGCTGGTACGACCACCTGTGAGAACCAAGCAATGATCACGCACTGTTTGCCCCACCGTGGGAAATGAAAACACGGGAGCACCTTTACTGCCGGCAAGTTGTCCTTCACTAATGGCTCGTGCCATACGCGCATACCCTGATGGCCCGCGCGCCAACAACACAATGTCGCCAGCAGCACAATCAAGTTCCACTCCAAAGATGGTTGGCAAGTTCACTGCACGTGCTGCTTCTGCAAAACGAACGACACCGTACAAACCATTGCGATCAGTGATGGCAAGCGCAGATAACCCGAGCGCCGCTGCCACCTCTGCTAATTCTTCAGGGTGTGCTGCACCTTCTAAGAACGAAAAATTAGATGTGCAATGCAATTCTGCATACGGCACCGTGGGCAGCTGACGTGACAACACGGGCTCAAACGGTTGACGTGTTGCACTAAACGCAGGGCCATCGCCGCCTGCATTCCAGCCAATCGAAGACGGCGCTCGACCATCAGACAGACGCGCTTCTAATTCGTGCCACGGCATCGCCGGATTATTGAACCCCACCATGCAATTCTATACGAACATATGTTCGTATAGACAAGGGGGTTATAAGCCCAGCATGGCTTTCGTGGCGCGTAATCCGCCCAACAACCCCACATCGGCAATGGCCTCTGCCTCGTCCCATTCGAACCATCGCACCAGTTGGCTCTCACCTTCTGCAGGCGCTGGCGCAACATCAGGAGCTCGCACCACATAGCGCAGATCAAGATGCGTATGACCCTTCGGACCCGCATGCACATCAACGTGCACAAATACTCCACCGTCACTTTCATGACGCACAGGTAAACCCGTTTCTTCTTCAGCTTCACGCAATGCACCTTGTGCAGCGGTCTCCCCTGCTTCGATATGTCCACCTGGTTGCAACCACATGTTGAGTCGTTTATGCATATGCAACGCCACTTTGTCACCGGCTTCACTAACCACAATTGCTGATGCAGTGATGTGCACAAGATCTGCATTTTCGTTAAACGGGTCCGTGAGAACCGGTGCCATCTCTAAGAACTTCTCTATTGACTCGCGTTCACGTTCATCAATTGGCGTGCGTGCGCCAACCAATTCACACCAGTGTTGAGCATCGCGATGTATCGGCACACACCCAGTGTGCCACGAGAATGGCTAGTCGTAGCGGGCAAGCAAAGTCCACTGTTGATTTTCTAAACCAACAAGAAACACTCCGACACCACGACGTGGGTGCCGCACCAACACCTGCATGCGTACCTGGCGGCGTTTGCGACGCGGATCCCACCAACGTTCTTCAAGCGGCCATGGCCCTGCAACGCGCACAACGTCATACTTTTGACTGCCGACTTCTACATATGACGGCACCGTGTTCAGTTCATGCCGGCCGGTAACCCCAACATCGCTACCACTGGCATCAACAACCCGAATGAGCGGCGGTTCAACAGCAACAGATGCTGGCGACGGTGACGGCACAGAACCTGACCACTGACGCGCAACGCCATCACCCGTGTGTACTCGTTGCTCACTTGCATCAGGGTTGGTGATATCAACAAGAGACAACGGCACGCGTGAATACACAGTTGCCATATCGCGACCACCTTCCCATCGCGGCACCGTTACCTGCACACTGGTGTTCACAGCCATTGCCATGCTGGCTGCGCGAGCTGCACGTTCAGTATTTTCCTGACTGCCGCCCCACAACAACGGTTGCGACACCAACACTTCGCGACTTTCTAACGGCATCAACTCAACTCGCACAACACCACTGGTAGGCGCATCAGGGTCTGCAGCTGAATCAGTGAGCCATCCTTCAAGTTGATACAAAAGCCGTTGCGCTGTGACTGCCGCACTAAACCCGCGCGGTTCACCCCAAATACGGCTAGTGCTTTCTGCATGATCAGTGTCACAAGTAATCAATAAACGGACGCATTGCTGACCATGCCCAGCAATGGCATTCACCATGGCGTCAATGGTGTCGCGAGCAGCAGACACCACGTGTGCCGCATTGGCCAACGGTGATTCGAATTCAATACTGCACGCAAAGTCTGATGGTGGCGCACCAGGTGCAAGGTGCTGCACTTCGTCGCCAGACACCAGTAGATACACACGTTTGCCTTCAACACCGAAACGATCAATTAGCGCAGCTTCACCCACGGTCAGTAATGCACCACATGTACCAAGACCTAACCGTTGAAATAGGTCAACAGAGTCTGCAGTAATGCCACCCACGCGAGACAATGACGCCACCGGCAATGCTGCAATGAACTCAGCAGCAATAGCGGTATCAATAACGCACGGAAGTTGACGTGACACCGCTAAGTGGGCCGCAGCAAGCGCAGCAAAACGCGAATCAGCAATGCCGACCCCAAAAGCTGAACCCATATTGGAATCAAGACAGATCTGATGCAGTTTTTGCGCAACCGCTTTATCGCCACCGAAATAACGCGATGGGCCGCGCGCCGACAACACAATGGTGCCAATATCTTGCACTTCAACAAGTGGTGACAATGCAGTGACCGCACGAACCACATGTTCAAAGGTACGAAACGCGTGTTCTTCACCTAAGTGACCATGTTCCTGCATCCAATGCGGAAACACCACAGCAATAGAACGACTCATGAGATACCTGGCAACTGCACCGTGCATGAACGATGCGCGTACACACGGCGCCCTGATGCAGAGACTTCAACCGTGCGTGACCTGGCATGAGTATCAAACTGCCAATCAACAGTGCGTGCACTAAACGATGCGTCGAGAGAAAACCCGCCAGGCTTTCCCAACACAAACAGCACAGCCTCTTGCGCTTTCACACGCGTAGCAATGCGACGTGCTTCAGACTGTGAACACACGGGCGACGACACCGCGACAAGATCAACGCCATCAACTAACGCACCAACTACTGGCGACATGACAGACGATGTGTTGTCTCCAGACACACACAAGGTGCGATGCAACGCCACACCATGTTCATATGCAGACATCAGACCGGCAGTAGGCATGTTGACCATGGCAAACCACGAACCTGCAGTAGTGGCCGCAGCAACAAGACCAAATAACAGCGACGTAGCAGCATCACCCGTGCAGCCATATATGTAGCCGCGCTCGAGACCTGCTGCCGGCAACAACGGTGCTAGTGATGAAGCAACTGCAATGGGGCCAAACCCGCTAGCGACATGGGCATGCATTCGTTCAGCAAATTGCACACCTGTTTCCACGCCTGCAATGCGCATGCCTGCAAGTTCTTCAAAAGCGACGCGTCCCATGGGGCCAGCGTAGCGAACATATGTTCGATGGTTTCAGGGGGTTCCCCTGAGCCGACCTACTTGGCGGCGAGACGGGCGCGGGCGTTACGGCTGCGCTCGAACAAATGCGGCGGAATGCGTGGGTCTTCGCCAGCCGGAGCCGCGGTATCGCCACTAGACGACGCAGCCGGAGCTACCTCTGCTGGCATCGATGCAAGAAGTTCCTCAAGTGTTGGAGGCACCATGCCGGGCTTCCAGTACTGATAGAGATCACGAACAATTTCGTTGAGACCGGATTGCGAGGCGCCTGCCTCAAGCGAAGCGGTGATGCAGTTGCCATACACATGGACCCATGACACGTGACCTGATTCAAAAAAACGACGGGCAATGACCGCAGCGGGGCGAGGGCCCTTGGCCTCGGCGGCACTAGTAAAGCGCTCGTGACCGCTGCCTGTGAGGGAGCGATTGGTCTCAAACCGCACAACGGTGGACGCGCCACCAGCCTTTTGTTCTACTGCCACAAGCTGTCCCATAAGACTCCACGCTAGTCAATTCCCACCTGCCTTCGCCCATCAATCGACATCCCGATAATGTGAGGAAAGTACAAAGCGACCCCATCGGGTCCGACTAGGGGACAAACACACCATGGCCGACATCACCATCGCAGAATTTGAAAAAGAAGCACTCGCCTTTCTCGAGGCAAACGCAGAACGCCGTGTGGCTGAAAAAGCATTCGTATGGGGCGAAGGCGCAGACACCTTCTACCGCGAAAAAGATCGTGAACAAGAAGCTGCTAACGCTGAAGAAGCCAAAGCATGGCGTAACAAGAAATTCAAAGCTGGCTTCGGATGGATCACTGGACCAAAGAAATTTGGCGGCCGTGAACTTCCCGCTGCATACGATCGTTTGTACAGCCAACTCGAAGTGCAATTCCGTGTTGCTGACCAAAGCTGCTTCACTATCGGTCTCGGCATGGTTGCTCCGACAATCCTTGCGCACGCAACTCCTGCAGCGCTTGACTTGTACGTCAAGCAAATGTGGAGCGCCGAAATCATCGGTTGCCAATTGTTCTCAGAGCCAGGTGCAGGCTCAGACCTTGCATCACTCACCATGAAAGCAGTCAAAGACGGCGACGAGTGGATCCTTACTGGTCAGAAAGTGTGGACCTCAGGTGCACATTATTCAGACATTGGTGAAGTTATCTGCCGTACCGACTGGGATCTTCCGAAGCACAAAGGCCTCACCGGCTTTATTGTCGACATGAAAGCCCCTGGCGTTGACATTCGCCCACTGAAGCAGATGACAGGTGGCGCAAGCTTCAATGAAGTCTTCTTCAACGAAGTTCGCGTTCGTGATGACCACCGTCTTGGTGACATCAACAACGGCTGGAACGTCGCTCTCACAACTCTTATGAACGAGCGTGCAGCAATCGGCAGTGGCAACTCTGGCGACAACAACTTGCTCACTCGCGTGATTGCAATGGTGAAGCATTACGGACTCGACACAGACCCACTCATTCGCGTGCAACTTGCAGACATCATTATGAACTACCGCATTGCAGCTATGAACTCTCAGCGCACAGCAGCATCTGCCAAGGCCGGAAAACTTCCTGGACCTGAAGGTTCAGTCGGCAAGATGGTGTTGGTAAACAACCAAGCTCGTCTTGTGAAGTTCGTGTCACATGTTCTCGGACCAAAGCTCATCGCAGACAGCGGCGAGTGGGGCACCTACGCATGGTCAAACTTCGTTCTTGGCGCACCTGGCCTTCGTATTGCCGGTGGTTCAGACGAAGTGAT
>CAMDLK010000016.1 GCA_945901725.1 Bifidobacterium breve
CCCGACTTGCTAGAGGGCTTGACTATCGAGAAGCTTGAGCGCGGGTTCATTAGCGCAATTACTCCACGTAAGCGTGATGAGCTGAGCTTGTATCACATTTCACCAATTCGTTTTACTGTTGCCGAGGCGGTTGAAGAGTTGATGGAAGATATCGCTCGCGTTGGAAGTACTTCATTTCGCGCACTGACTACTGGCCTTGTTGAGCGTCTCGAAATAGTTGTGCGGTTTTTAGCCATTCTTGAAATGTACAAACAAGGTTTTATTGAGCTAGATCAAGTTGATCGTTTTGGTGACATTACGGTTCTGTGGACTGGTATCGGTACAGGAAACGAAAGCATGACGGAGATCGATTCTTATGAAGGATGATGTAACTACAGAAACAGTGCGAGCTATCGAGGCAATTGTTCTTGTGGCTCACGAGCCTGTACCAACAGATCTCATCGCTCAGTTACTTGAGATACCTGCAACGACGGTTGATGAAGTTTGTGGCCGCCTTGCAGATACGTATGAAGAAGCTGGTCATGGATTTCAGTTAGCAAAAGTTGCTGGGGGATGGCGTTTTCAAACTCACCCAGATTTGGCTCCTTATGTAGAGCGCTTCATTCTCGATGGTCAACGTGCTCGTTTGTCGGGTGCCGCACTTGAAACTCTCGCCATCATTGCGTACAAGCAGCCAATCTCACGTTTGCAGATTGCATCAATTCGTGGTGTTGATCCCGATTCTGTGTTACGAACTTTGCACGGTCGCGCATACGTGGCGCCAGTGTCACGCGACAACGGTCCAGGCCAAGCAGTGATGTGGGGTACAACACAATTGTTCCTAGAGAAGTTGGGTATTGCATCGCTGAAGGATCTTCCTGCCATTGCCTCTTTCGTTCCTGATGCATCCCTCGTTGAGGCCTTGGAAAAGACATTGTTGATCGACGCTGACGCCATTTCTGAAACGAGCGAAGGGGCGTAATGTCGTCCTTCACCCCGCCGGGAGGCGCGGTTCCTGAGCCACCGTTGTGGGAACAGATTGCCGATGATGCGCGTCTTGCCGATGGCGAGCGTTTGCAAAAAGTTCTTGCGAGGGCCGGATTCGGATCACGTCGTGTTTGCGAGAACCTGATTGAAGATGGTCGCGTCGATGTGAACGGCGATGTGGCGATATTGGGACGTCGAGTGAATGTTGACACAGACATCATCGAGGTTGATGGCGCACCTGTAGGTGTTCTTCCAGGTCTCGTGTATTACTTGTTGAATAAGCCAGAAGGCGTAGTGACAACGATGGTTGATACGCATGGTCGCGAGACAGTTCTTGATTACGTTCCATCGGAGCCCCGTGTGTTCTCTGTTGGGCGTTTAGATATCGATACAACGGGACTCTTGATTCTGACAAACGATGGCCAATTGACTCAGTTTTTGACGCACCCAAGTCATGGTGTTGAAAAGGAATACATAGCCGAAGTTGAGTGCGGCACGAATGGGGTTCCTAATGGTGCTTTGCGCCACCTACGTGATGGAGTGGAATTGGAAGATGGCTTGACCGCTCCTGCTGAAGTCGGTCAACCTGAGCCGGGCGTATTGCGAATAGTGATTCATGAGGGCCGCAACAGGCAAGTGCGACGCATGTGTGAGGAAGTTGGTCATCCGGTTATTCGGCTAGTCCGTACGCGCATCGGGCCTCTACGCGACACAAAGTTGGCGCCAGGGCAATGGCGAGAACTGACCATTGAAGAGGTTCGTCAATTATCTAGCGCAGTTGAGTTAGACGGTACGGATACGGTGTGGGAATGAGTGCGACAAATAAGAAGAAAGCCAATGTGTTCGGTCTCGGACTAATCGGTGGATCACTTGCGCTTGCTCTTGCCGATGCTGGCTACGACGTCGGTGGTCATGACTCAGATAAGTCGAAGATTGATACTGCTCTCGAGCGCGAGATTATTGCATTTCCCGGTTTGTATTCCGATGCAGAGGTGACTTTTGTTGCAACTCCTGTGGGGATTCTGGCGGAAGCGGTAACTGAGTCACTGGCATTAACAACTGGTGTCGTTACCGATGTTGGTTCAGTCAAGACGGCCATCTCTTCGCTGGTGACGGACCCTCGATTTGTCCCTGGACATCCGATGGCCGGATCTGAACTTGATGGATTAGATGGTGCTGATGCTTCTATGTTCGCTGGAGCCGTGTGGGTGCTTACTCCTACTGCTCATTCCTCCGATGCTGCTTTCGCTGTTGTCGCTGGCTTGGTAGCAAAGTTCGGCGCAGAAATTGTGGCGATGGACGCGGTGCAGCATGATGATCTTGTTGCAGTTGTTAGCCATGTTCCGCACCTTGCGGCAGCAACGTTGATGCGCATTGCTGATAATCGATCTGAAGAACACATGGCACTGCTGCGGCTTGCCGCTGGTGGCTTTCGCGATATGACTCGCATCGCTTCTGGTCGTCCAGGAATTTGGCTTGATATTTGTGAGCAGAACAAAGCATCAATCGTGCGCGGTTTAGATGCACTGATTCTTGGTCTTACCGATATGCGTGACGTGGTCGCAGGTTCGGACAGAGAAGGTTTGCTGTCGCGACTTGAACAAGCTCGACGGGCGCGCATGAACCTGCCGACGGGAGCCGGAGCAGTTGAAGATTTGGCTGAAGTACGTATTCCGATTCCTGATCGCCCTGGTGCGGCCGCTGACGTTTTCACATTGTCTGGCGAACTTGGAGTCAATATTTATGACTTTGAAGTGGTGCATTCAGCTGAAGGTGATCGCGGAATAATGGTGACGGTTGTACGGGCCGAGCATGCGGAAGTCTTTAGGGGCGGGTTGCTGGCCCGTGGATTTCGTCCGGCTATCCAGCCACTGTCGTGACCACGGTCTTACTGCAACCGAATCCTGGGCCAATCGACGCGGTGGTGTCGGTTCCGGGTTCGAAGAGTGTCGCTAACCGTGCATTGGTGTGTGCGATGTTGTCAAAAGAGGCGTCCCGTATTTCAGGTATTCCAACAGGCGATGATGCTCGTGTTGTGTTGAATGTAATCAGGGATTCTGGGCGTTCGATCACGAATCTCGGAAATGAAGTCATTATCGGCGAGGCCTCCATTCTTAAGTTTCCAGGCATAGTCGATGCAGTACTTGCAGGCACTTCCTCTCGATTTCTCACCGCGGTTGCGGCCTTATTTGAAACAACCTCGATTATTGACGGCGAAGAAGTTTTACGAAGTCGCCCTATGGCTGATCTGCACGACGCTCTAATTTCGTTGGGTGCTGAAATCTCACACCTCGGTGAAGTTGGTCATCTGCCAGTATCTGTATCCAGAGGCTCGTTGTCTGGCGGCGATATTCACATCGCAGGGAATGTTTCAAGTCAATTCATTTCAGCATTGATGTTGATAGGTCCGATGCTTGATTCTGGACTCGTCGTTCATGTCGACGGACCCCTTGTTTCTCGTTCCTATGTAGAGATGACAGCGGATGTCATGAGGTCGTTCGGAGCTTCCGTATCGTTTGATGAATCAACCATCACTGTGAGCAGTGGTGAATACGGTGGACGAGATTATTTCATTGAACCTGATTATTCATCAGCTGCTTTTCCACTGGTTGCTATTGCCGTTCGTGAAGGTCGCGTGGTGATTCCTGGTCTAGCAACAGCGTCGTTGCAGGGAGATTCCGAGATCATTTCTATTTTGGAAAACATGGGATTGACATGTGTGGTTATTGACTCGGATGTGACGGTCTCACGTTCGAAATCGCAGAATGTCTTGCCACTTGTAATGGATATGTCGGATTGTTCGGACCTGGTTCCTGCAGTGGCTGTTGCGTGTTGCATGGCCACTGGCGAGAGTGTTCTTAGCGGCATTGGTTTTATTCGAAACAAGGAAAGCGACAGGCTCGGAGATCTTGCAAACGAGATAAATCGTGCTGGTGGAAAAGTGATCGTCGAAGCAGATGGTCTGAGAATTTCTGGTCCATGCACATGGAATTCAGTGATCTTCAATAGTCACCATGATCACCGCATGGCGATGGCGCTGTCGCTCTTGTCGTTGTGTGCGCCCGGTGTGAAAGTCGCCGATCCTGAGGTAGTAACTAAGAGTTGGCCGTCATTCTTCGCTGACATGGCACCAATCCTCGGCACTAATGAGATTGGCAACTAGCCTGTGTCGATGCATGTAACGGTCGCTGCTTTTGATGTGGACAACACCCTGACCGTGCGCGATTGCGTGGTTCCTTTTATGAGATCTGCTGCCGGTACTGGCCGTCTTGTAAAGGTAATTCTCTCGAAAGCGGGTGAAACTTTTCAAAGTGTTCGCCGCCGAGATCGAGACGCACTCAAAGCTAAATTCGTTGCGGGCATTTTTGCGGGCAAGGACGCTCGCGAAGTTGAGTCGCTTGGAATTCAGTTTGCATCAAAAGTTGCAGACAAGTGGTTGCGAAGCGACGTTGCCACACGTCTGCGTTGGCATCAAGAACAAGGCCATGTTGTTATTCTCGTGTCGGCGTCATTGGGTGCATACCTGCACCCGTTAGGTGACCTTCTGGAAGTTGACGCTGTTTTGTGTACTGAACTTGAGGAAAAGGACGGTCTTCTCACCGGCAAGTTGGCGGGCCAAAATTGTCGTGGAAAAGAGAAGGCTTCACGAGTTCAAAAGTGGTGCCAAGATTCCGGAATAGCGACTGAGGATCTTGTCTATGCATATGGAGATTCGTCAGGAGACACGGAATTGTTAGAGCTTTTCTCGGAACCAACTTGGGTAAACGATATCGATTTAGTGGCGTTGGTCGCATGATTGTCGCCTGCATCAAAGAGGCTCGTCCATCACAATGGACTAAGAACGTATTGGTCTTTGCCGCACCAGCTGCCCTTGGTGTTCTGAACGAATGGTCGTCATTAGGCAAGACGCTCACTGTTTTTGCAGCCTTCTGTATGGTCGCAAGTGGAACGTACTACTGGAACGACATCATGGATGTTGAGCAAGATCGTCAGCATCCAAAGAAGCGCAATCGACCCATTGCAAGTGGCGCTGTTCCTCTTTCAATGGCTCGGGTTATTGGCTCAGTTCTGCTGATGAGTGGCCCAGCACTCGGTTACGTTGTGCGTCCAGCCGCCGGAGGCATCATTGCGCTGTATGCCGGTTTGACTATTGGTTACAGCACGTGGTGGAAGCACATACCTTTGCTTGATTTGTCGCTTGTGGCTAGTGGTTTTGTGTTGCGTGCAATGGTTGGCGCTGCAGCTACTCAAACACCAATGTCTATGTGGTTCGTTTTGTGCATCACTTTCGGCTCTTTTTTCATTGTCACAGGCAAGCGTTTTGCAGAGTTGCTCGAGCTGGGAGAGCAAGCTGCTGTGACGCGGACCTCACTGAAGTCCTATTCACTTGTGTATCTGCGACAACTACTTGTTGTCTCATGCACGGCGACTGTTGTGACCTATTGCATGTGGGCGTTTGAGAATGCAGCAATTGCCAATGAAACTATTCCATTCCACGGTTTATCCATTGTCCCTATGGTTCTTGCTCTTTTGCGTTATTTGTTGGTTTTGGAGAATGGCGGCGGAGGCGCACCGGAAGAAGTGTTCTTTAGTGACCGCTGGATTCAGGCGTATGGCGCGGTGTGGGTTGTCGTGTATGGGCTTGCCGTATACGCCTCCTAGGAGCTTCTGCATTGACCTCTGTTTATTGAGGGCACCGTCTAGAATTTGAACCATGGTTATGCAGCGTTTATCAGGGTGGGGTCGCACTGCTTGGACCGTCGCAGATCTTGTTCACACCACAGAAGTTGATGTCTTTCGCTCCACAATTGGAGCCGCAGGAGAGCGAGGCGTTATTTCTCGTGGTCTCGGTCGTTCGTATGGTGCCGCAGCTCAAAATGCAGGTGGAATTGTTCTAGAGATGACTGCCGAAAATGACCCGATGGGCATTGACGCAGATTTTGACCCTCTGACTGGGCTTCTCACTGTTGCTGCAAGCGTCAGTATCGATGCCATCTTGCGTATGTGCGTCCCGCAAGGTTGGTTTATTCCTGTTACTCCAGGTACAAGATTTGTCACTGTGGGCGGGGCTATCGCGTCTGATATCCACGGCAAGAATCATCACATCGACGGAAGTTTCGGACAGCATGTTCGCTCTTTGACGCTGATGTTGTCGAATGGTGAAATTGTTGAACTTTCACCCGACCAAAATCCTGCATGGTTTTGGGCAACAGTTGGCGGGATGGGGCTTACCGGTGTAGTCCTTCGGGCAACAGTTGCAATGTTGAAGATTGAGTCCTCGCGTGTTGAAGTCGAGACGGTGCGGTTGGAGAATTTCGATGCTGTATGCGCAGCCATGAGTGCTGACGGCGTTGATGACGACTATCGATATTCAGTGGCTTGGGTAGACCTACTTGCTACGGGGGCTGCAATGGGACGCGGAGTATTGACACGTGGTGATCATGCCGCCGCGAGCAAAGTAGACAACAAAGAGCCTTTGGCGTACGACCCTCGTTTAACAGTGTCAGCACCAGGTTGGGTGCCTAACGGATTGTTGAATAAATGGTCGATCAAAGCATTTAATGAAGCCTGGTACCGCAAGGCGCCAGCAAAGAGCCATATTGGTCTTGAGTCGATACCTGCGTTCTTTCATCCACTTGATGGTGTGAACAGGTGGAATCGCTTATATGGGAAACAGGGATTCATTCAGTATCAATTCATTGTTCCACTTGATCGCACTGATGTGTTACGCAAAGTGATTGAGAAATTCTCAGGTGCAGGCGTTGCTTCGTTCCTTGCAGTGTTGAAAAGGATGGGCCCTCAGAATGCCGCACCTATGTCTTTCCCAACGGAAGGCTGGACATTGACTCTCGACATGGCCGCCGGTATTTCTGGGTTAGCTGAATTGCTGTCAGAGGTTGACTCCCTTGTTTTGGATGCGGGCGGACGTCACTACTTGGCGAAGGATTCTCATGTCTCTGCATCAGCAGTACGTAGGGGATATCCACGCATCGACGAGTGGATGAGCACCCAAGAAGAGATGGACCCGATTGGTTTATGGCGTAGCGATTTGTCGCGCCGTTTGGGACTGGTAGATCACAGGAGATCGTTATGAAAAATGGTGTAGGTGTTGCGCAGAATATTGTGTTGTTTGGCGGTACGAGCGAAATTGGACAGGCAATAATTCACAAGTTGGTGAAGCCTGGTGTTTCTCATGTTGTTCTCGTGAGCCGTGATATCGACGCAGCAGATCAACAGATTGCTGAGATCGCAGAACGGTACCCAGATCTTGACGTTCACCATGTGCGTTTCAATGCTGATGACTCTGCATCAATGGTGCACGTGGTGGCTGAAGTTGCTCAACAAGTCGGCGATATCGATGTTGCAGTTATCGCACAAGGATTATTGCAAGAAGGTGTTGACTATTACGCAGACCCGGCAGCCTTGGTGCCCGTGGCAGATGTGAACTTCACGGGAACCATGGTTCTTATGTACGCCCTTGCGGCTCAGATGCGTTCGCAAGGGTATGGCAAAATGGTTCTGTTGTCTTCTGTCGCTGGTGAACGAGTCCGTAAAGGAAATCCGGCCTACGGCGCAACGAAGGCTGGTATTGATGGTTTCGCACTAGCTCTTGACCATGAACTCGTTGGATCTGGTGTTTCAGTGTTGGTCGTACGTCCAGGTTTCGTCACAACCAAGATGACAAAAGGAATGGATAAAGCACCATTCTCTACCGATGCTGAGACGGTAGCTTCAGCTGTTGGGAAAGCAGTTGGAACGTCAAAAACAGTCATCTGGGTTCCGGGCTTGCTTCAATACATGTTCATGATTTTGAAGAACCTGCCCACTGCTGTGTGGAGAAGACTTCCTCTTTAACTGTTTACGGGATGGCGCCTCGAACGCCGTAGATACCCATGACTGTTACTAGTCCACCAACCATGACAACAACTACTAGTGGCCACCACTTGTCCTCATCGTCACGCAAAGCACGCGCTACGGGGAAAAACAGTGGGAATGCTGTGAACAAAAAACGTGGTCGCGCTGTGACGGTCGCAGGTATCAGCATGAGTGCCAACACAACTGCGGTGTACGACCAATAGATCAGATTCATCTTGTACTTCCGAGCCATGTACAGGGCAATCAGCATGGCACCCACACTTGCCGCTGTGAGAACAGAAGTTGGTGAACTGACTGGATGAATGAAGAAATCTATGGTGCGTTGTACGGCTGTGGCCCCGAAACTTGTTCCTTCTTGCCAAGCTTCGCGTTGTACGCGAAACCAAGCCGTGTTCTCTCCGGTGTGCATGCGTAGGAACCACATGAAACCGATGAAGCCGAGCGGTGAGAGAGCTGGAGCAATTAGCGATTTCCAGTCTCTGTCGTTACGAATAGCCAGTAAAGAGGCCACTGCACACGCTGCAACCAAAGCAACACCGTTGGGTCGCGTAGCTGTAGCCATGGCGGCAAGGATTCCTGCCCAAAGCCAGTGCTTGTCACGAAGAGCAATGAAGCACAGCGCGACAATAGTGAGCATGAGCGCTTCAGAATAAGCCATGCTGAGCACGAAACTGCCGGGAAACAATGCAATAAGAATCATCGCCTTCTCGGCTGTCTTTATGTCGAAAAGCCCGCGGCATAAATAGCCAGCAAGGAATACAAAACATGCGCCGAGAATGATGTTGACTGCGAGCGCCATACTGACGGGGCCACCAGGAACAAGTACATCGATGTAGTGAACAAATCTTGGGTACATGGGAAAGAATGCTGCGCGAGCATCGGAAACGAAGTAGGTCACATTGGGCATGATGTGATGGGGGTAACCCTCGCGTACGACATCGAGGTACCAGTGGCCGTCCCAACTAGCAAGAATGTCGGCTAGTCCACTGAGACCGTTGGTCGGTTCCACGTCATTTGAGCGGTCAACAACTGCTTGTGCGGCGACTGCGATTGCTGCACCCATGATGACGAACAATCGTGACAACAGGTAAACGATTCCTGCTCTACGAAGTGTCCGACCCCACGGATCAGAGGCGGGGGGGATATGTAGTCGGCGGGTGAGTGAAGTGATTGTCATAGGTTCCTGAAACGGTCAGACCATTATTGCCTATGTGGGAGCGAAGCGCGGTGTTTTTCAGGGCTCTCCGTATGGGTTCTCAGGACATATAGATGGCACGATTGGGAATGGCTGAAATTGAACTGACATACCCACGCGATGGCATAGCTCTTGTCACTATGAATCGGCCCGACAAGTTGAATGCCATGACATCGACAATGGTGGAAGCCCTTCATGAGACGTTTTCATTCATCGGTCGTTCACGCGATGTTCGCGTTGCTGTTCTAACTGGCCAGGGTCGTGGTTTCTGCGCAGGACTCGATCTCGGTGGCTATGGAGAGGCACCCGGGTTTGAATGGAATGGAAGCGTTGAGAAGAGTTTCGCTGTGCAAAAGCACATCGCTTCCCTTATTCCCAAAATGAGGTCGATTCCGCAACCGATAATCGCGGCGGTGAATGGTCCGGCCGCTGGTGGTGGCTTCGCTCTTGTTCTCGGCTCTGACTTGCGCATGTGTTCAGAGACCGCACGATTCAATGCAGCATTCATCAGGATTGGGTTGTCTGCTTGCGACATCGGAACCAGTTGGTTGCTTCCTCGACTCATAGGTGCAGCGCGTGCTCATGAAATCATGTTGACTGGTCGACTATTCGATGCAGAGGAAGCACTTCGGATAGGGCTTGTGACGGAGATCCTGCCTGCAGACGTACTACTCGACGCTGCCTATATGAAGGCCGAAGAGATCATGCTGAATAGCCCGATTGGAGTGGCTCTTACCAAAGAAGGCATGTGGGCATCGTTGGAGATACCTGGGCTGCAGGCGGCCATTGATATGGAGAATCGGCAACAGATAATGGCAAGTTTTTCGGATGATGCGCGAGAGACACAACGTGCCAAGCGTGAGGGAAGACTTCCTCGCTATCAAGCGTAGATGCTCTTAACTTTTTGTTTGAAAAAGTGATGGAATCGGCGGCAACCTCTGGTTGCGACTAGTTTTGAGATGTGAGTGAACGTGAAATCATGTCCTGGGAAATATTTGGTGAAGCAAGCCGAGAGCTAGCTACCAGTGTCGCCGAGGGGGGATACGAGCCGGACATTATTTTGGCCATTGCACGTGGCGGTCTACTTGCTGCGGGTGCACTTGGTTATGCATTGGCCGTGAAAAATCTCTACACAATGAACGTTGAGTTCTATACAGGAGTCGACGAGCGTCTTCCGGTTCCGATGATTCTTCCTCCAGTGCCGGACCTAGTTGAATTACGTTTCGCACGTGTTCTGATCGTTGATGACGTTGCAGACACAGGGCACACACTAAAAATCGTTCAAGACTTTTTCAAGGGTCGTGTAAAAGAAGTTCGTTCAGCAGTGTTGTACGAGAAGTCGCACTCAGTTGTTCAATGTGAATATGTCTGGAAGCACACAGACTTGTGGATCAACTTCCCGTGGAGCGACAAGGACCCAGTTGTCAAGCGTTCAGGAATCGTGAAAGACGCGTAAGCGTCATCCCATTTCCTTAATAATGGTAAGCGCCGCATTGCGGCCGCTTGACCCCCACACTCCAGCACCTGGGAACGTTGCTGCTCCAGTCAGATATAAACCCTTAATAGGTGTGTGATATCTAGTGAGCTCAGGGGTGGTGCCCATAAATGCTGCCAATGGTCCGCCACCAAAACTAAGCGCATGGCCCTTTGGTAAATGGAATTGGGATTCGTAATCGGCTGGAGTCAAGACGCGCCATTGGTCAATTGAATCCATAAACCCGGGTTGAACTAATGAAGCAAACTGGCGTAACCAACGTTCTGGCTCTTCACGAGATTCCCATCCATCGACAAACGAGTAAGGGGTATACAAGGCTTCGAGGCTGAAAACACTCTTTCCCTCTGGAGCAATGGTGTTATCAATATTGGAAGGAGTGTTTGCAAGTAATGCCATTCGCGGCATTGTTTTTCCGTCGCGCATCAATTGTGAACCACGATGAAGCTCTGCTAGCGACGGACTAACGATGACAGTTGAGCCAGTGGTTTGAAGCCCGTTTACAGAATCAGTAAATGCATTAAACAGCGGCGGGGTATTGGTGATCGCATCAATTTTTGATTCATAGCCTTCACCTGCGGTGTGGCTCTTCCAGCGAGTGATGAGTGAATTGGCTTTGGCCGGAGGGTTCTTAAGCCATTGGACAAATGTTCGTTGTGGATCACAGGCAGAGACAACTATGCGGGCCGTAACTGTTGCTCCGTCACCAGTTTGTACGGCACTAACGCGAGACCCCTCACATATCACTCCGACGACGCGTGTACTCGTGCGTAAAAAGCCACCTGCTGCGAGAAATGATTGTTTCAAGGCTTCAGTCAGCATTCCGCTGCCACCTATTGGGCGTCCCAAGGTTCCGACATGTCGAAGTGCGTATGAAATTGCGCCAAGCCCTGTGCCGGGAGTTTCAGGTGAGAGCCCCCAAACAACAGGACCTTCGACCATCGCGGGGCCGATGACTGCTTCATCATCAAAGAATTGCCTCATTACATCGGCTGCTGACATGCGACTCATGCGAAGCATCGAAGCAACACCTCGACCTCCTCGGCGGATAACAGTAGACAGCAGGGAGCCTCGGGTGGGAGGGTTGGCTGCTGCCTCGAGAATCAATCGGGCAACAGGAATAGCTGTTTGCGCGAAATTCCTATATCCCTCAACTGATCCAGGATGTGCGATCGCAAGTTCGTCAATTGTTCTATCAACGTCGTGCCATAGAGGCCAAAACTTTTCGGTAGTCCAGTCGCCGTTTATCTGAGGTGGTTCGACATCGATGTATTGAAGTCCATGGGCTGAAAGGTTTAGTTCCTCGGCTATCGGGGTGGTGCGAAACGTAAGGTGATCGCAGTTGCAGATATTGACAGTTGCTCCACCGTATTGTTCGCTGGCAGCCGTGCCCCCGACCTCTGAACGGGCCTCAATGAGCAAGGTAGATAAACCGTGTCGCGCAAGATACGCCGCAGTGACTAGCCCATTGTGGCCTGCCCCAATGACGATGGCGTCAAAGTCGGTTTCTGAACGCTTAGTCACGGTCTCTATTCAAGCACTCAGATAGGTTTGATGCATGGCTTCTTCACGATTACTAGGTGACCTCTCCGCATTGCAATTATCCGCGGAACTCTCTAAAGATTCGATAGTCGTTTTGCCGTTGGGGGCGATTGAGCAACATGGCCCACATTTGCCGCTGAACACAGACTTTGTCGTCGCTGATGCCGTGTCTCGCGCTGCAGTGGAAAAGTTTGGTGCAGAAACAAATGCATGGCTTTTACCCACGCTTCCGTTTACAAAATCTAACGAACATGCTTGGGCAGCTGGAACAATGTGGCTATCAGCAACAACCATGATGGCAGTGATAGATGACATTGGTCGATGTGTGGCTTCGACTCCTGCCAAAAAGATTATGTTCATCAACGGCCATGGTGGCAACAGTGCACTGATGGCAATGATGAATCGGGAACTTCGATTGAAATACGGACTTCAGACTTTTCTCGCTCATCCGCATATGCCGGCAGATCAGGGCGGGTCATCAGCAGAGTCAGAACTTGGTATGGGCGTGCATGGTGGCGTTGATGAAACTTCAGTCATGTTGCATTTGCGCCCAGACCTAGTTGATATGTCACTCGCCGTGCGTCGTGTCCCTGAAGGTCTGGCGAAAAACGAACAAGTGAAGTTTGGTGGCCGCGTGGCATTTGGCTGGCTATCGAATGACTTCTTTCCAGAGGGTCATATCGGTGATCCAACGGGAGCCAGTACAGAACTTGGTGCTCGCATGTTTGCCGGAGCTGTTGAATCACTGGGCGTTGCAATGAAGGAAATCAATCGATTCGACTTTGGTCGGTAAACACAAAAGGGGAGGAGCATTGCTGCTCCTCCCCAATATGTAGTGAGTGTTTAACCGAGTTTGATGTCTGGGTTGATGTACTTGTTAGTAACGATGTCGTCAGCAACAAGGCCTTCTTTAACCTTTGATCCGGTTGATGTGAATACTGGAGTTGCTGTTTCAATGAATGCTGTAACGCGATCCATGTCGAATGAACCAAGTGTTCCGTCTGGGCTGTTAGCGACGAGTTTGTCCTCTTGCATCTTTGCCACTGCAGCTTTAGCTTGACCTGCGTCATACACCCAACCATTGTTGTACTGGTTGACGGCATCAAGAATGATTGCGTTAGCTGTGTCTGGAGCAGCGACGTAGTCAAGAGCAGCTTGTTGGATGATTGGAACGAGTGCTGTTAAGCAGGTGTCGTACTTTGTGATGTTTGCTGGTGTTCCGCCCAATGACTGTGCGTAAGCGGTCCAGCCTGCTTCATGAATGTACTGATATCCAACATCCTTCATCCAGTCCTTGAGGACGTTCTTGTAGAAGTAAGGCTCGGCTGTACCGAAGCCCTGTTGTGTGTCTTTTCCGCCAGCAGCAATGAATGATGCTGGAGAACCGTCATAGGTTCCATCCACTTGCTTCTTATCCAGAATGCCTGTGGCCGTGAAGTAGTCCATGTAGGCAGCACCATCGAAATAGCGAACCTTTGCACCGGTTGCCTTAAGGTCCGCAATGGTCTTCACGTCTGGATAGGTAGCTGGGTCCCACATGATGATCTGTGGGTTGATGTTGAATGGTGCAACCACAGCAACAGTTGGGAATTCATCACCGGAGTGAGAAACTTGCTCATCAGTGCTTGTGAAACCAAGAAGAATGGTTGGGTCTTTGTACAGTTCAGCCGTTACCTGGCTATATCCGATTGCTGGACCACCAGCGCGAATTTCAACCTTTACTCCTGTTGATTCGCCTCCGGCCATCAGGTCGCCTGTGACGCGAAGCTTCTCCTTGTCAACTGTGTATCCAGGACCAATGAGTTGGTACAGGTTTCCGTGCTCAGCCTCTGGGTTCCAGTCTGTCTGCAATGAAACAGTGGCTGGGCAGCCAGCTGCGACAAGGTCGACGCCAGTTGCTGCAGCAGCAGTTGTGTCAGTTGATGCAGTGTCACTGCCGCCACACGCAGCGAGCGTGAGGGCTGCAATGACTGCAGTTGCTAGTAGTGGTCTTTTCTTCATGGTTGGTTGTTCTCCTGGTAGTTGGTGATTGGTGGGTCAGTGACCCCTGTTGATGATGTGCCATTTCCCGATGGCTCTACGAGAGACCCATCCGAAAAAGAGGAACACCACCAGACCTAATGTGCTGGCAAGAATGATTGCTGTGATGAGTTCGGGACCCCACAAGCGATTTCGATACACATCGATTTGCGCACCAATTCCGACGACGCCGCCCTGACGGAAGTAGAAGTCGCCAACGACTGCGCCAATTACGGCAAGACCTGCAGAGATGCGTAGCCCGACAAAAATGTTAGGCAAAGCAGCTGGAAACTGCAGCTTGACTAAGCGAGTCCATTTTGAAGCTCCCTGCAACGTAAACAACTCGTGTTGGCTCTTGTCTGCCGATAGGAGTCCAAACAATGTGTTGCTAACGATCGGAAAAATAGCAATTAGCACCACAACCAAAAGGCGTTGTGTTTGTGTGCCATCGATAAGTGCGCGAATGAGTGGGGTCAGGGCGAGAACTGGTGCGCTCTGCACTGCCACCAGGTATGGCCATGTCGCACGCTCTAGCCATCGACTTGAACTCATGAGAATTGCGAGGCTCATTCCAATCACAATTGTGATTCCTAATCCAAGCAATGCGATTTTGGCGGAGTCCCACAAAGAAAGGAGAATTGGTTGAAATCCGCGGCGTTCACCGGACTGCCAAACCATGAAACCTTCTTTGATTACTTTGTGCGGAGTTGGTAACAGGAACCGCTTTTGTTCGGGAAGTACAACTGTCGATAGCAAATACCAGAAGCCGATGAATACCAAAAACACAACTACTGGCCCGATGTAGTCCGCGATAGAAGACTTGTCGCGTTTGTCGGGAATCACTTCTTCAATGGTGACATTGATTGTTTGTGGGGTGCTCATTCGTGGGCCCCCCGTAGTGCGTGAGAAATCTTTCCGCACAACTCACCAAACTCTGGTTCGTAGCGAAGATCGTGATTACGTGGATACGAGAATGGAACATCAAACTCAGCGATTATTTTTCCTGGCCGTGCGGACATGACGAGAACTTTGGTTGACATGTAAACAGCCTCGGTAATTGAGTGGGTGATGAAGAGTCCGGCAAAACCCTCGTGTTGAAACAATCGAAGAAGTTCATCGTTTAAGCGTTCGCGAGTGATTTCATCAAGAGCGCCAAACGGTTCATCGAATAAGAAGACCTTTGGTTTCATTACAAGTGACCGCGCTAGCGACGCACGCATGCGCATGCCGCCAGAGAGTTGACGAGGATACTTGTCTTCAAAACCGCTGAGGCCAACAAGCTCGATTGCTTCCTTGGATAGTTGGTTTCTCTCGGCTTTCGGAAGCTTGTGAAGTTCCGCGATTAGTTCAACATTTCGCGCAACAGTTCGCCACGGCATAAGTGTTGCGTCTTGGAAAACGTAACCAATGCTGTTTCGGTCAATGTTGCAGATTCCGCCAGTATTTGCTTCAAGGTTAGAAGCAATCCGAAGAAGTGTTGACTTGCCACACCCTGATGGGCCAACAACTGTTACCAACTCTCCAGCGTTAATCGATAATGAAACATTGTCAAGAGCCTTTGTGCCGTCATCGAAAGTCATGGAGACGTTCTCAAAAGACAGGAGAGCGGAGGGGCTTGTACGAGTCTCACTCATAACAATGGTCTCCGTCGCACTCACTAGGAACAAGATAGGGCATAGTTAGGGTCACCTGTGTCACGAAAAGGTTTACTTTCTGTTACGAATTTGATTATCAATCACGACGCCGCCATATACAACAATTCTGTCGGGGGGCCCCATCGCAATCGACTCTCGAAGGTTAGTCGCTGGTATCGCCGTGAAATTTGCGGGTTCCCCAACTGCCATAGAACTGTTGAGGCCGTGAACTGCCTTATGCGAATTCGATGAGATCATTTGAATAGCTTGATAAGCGGTCGAGTGCGCTGAGATCATGAGAAGTGAGGCGATTTCTAAAGGGTCGCCACGGCCGACCAAGTTGAAAGGATCCTGCAAGTTGTCTGCTCCGGCCGCTACAACGACGCCGGCCTGTTGCAACCTGTGGATAGGCGCGATTGCTCGGGCTGGGTTAGTTGATACGCCACGTTCTTGAAGAAACAGATTTGTCTGTGGCAACGCTGTGACGGTGATTCCGGCTGTTGCTACCTTTGCGGCAATTCGGTCGATGTCGTTTTCCGACCTTGTGGACAATGAAACGCAATGGCTCGCATTCATTTGGTGTGAGACACCGTCTCGAATCACGACATCTGCCAGATGTTCTAAATCGCTTGAGTCTGAGCGCATGTTTTCATCTGCATGCAAATCGAGAGGCAGTTGTGCATCGATAGCGAGTGAAAGGAGGTATTCAACTGCACCGCGGGGGTCAGGGTCGAGGTGCGGACACCCTCCGATGACATCAACACCGACTGAAATTGCGTCGCGTGCGAGTGCCTGGCGTTCTTTGCCCGCTGTTCCCGTCACTGGCCATTCCAAAAGCATGGCAACCTGAATGTCCATAAAATGCGCGCAGTTTTTCTTTACTTCTAACAACGCGTGTACGGAAGAAAGGCCCCCTGAAATTGTGGTGTCTGCATGTGTTCTGATTGATGTCACGCCATTTTGGGACATCAGATTCACGGCTCGCGTTGCGCGTTCCACTAAATCTTCGTGAGTGATGGTTCCTCGAACTTGTTCAAGGCCGCGAATGGCCCCCATGAGGTCACCGGCTGGATTTGAGATTCGATCAGCTAAAAAGGCTTTGTCGAGGTGAGCATGCGGTTCAACAAAAGATGATGACAGAACGTAACCATTCAAATTGACCTTCTGATTGCTCACAACTGGTGAACTACCTGTTGGACCAATCCAAGCGATAGTGCCATGGTCTGTCGCTACATCGACAATTGAACCATCAATCAGTTGAGCATTTGTAAAAAGGGTTGATGACGTCACTATGGACTTACACCAACGGCGACAAGGAAGGTAATGGTCGGCGGTCCATGGTTTCGCCAAGCTTTGGCATTACTTCTTCGGCAACCATGTGTAACTGGTCTTTCATCTCTTGTCGAGTGAGTCCTGGCAAGTCAAAAAAGATAATGAGGTGTTTGAGGTTAAGAAGATCTCGCCAGAAACCAATGGTGTCAACAACGTCGTCGACAGACCCAATGGCCTGAATCTTTTGGTCTATTGATTCCTGAACTGTTGGACAATGATCGAATGCAACTTTTGAACCATCTGCGTTGCGATAACTTGCGAATCTGCCGTACGGAGCAAGGAACCGGCAGAACTCGTCATGTCCAGGCTTGCCCTTCTTCATGGCTGCTTCACGTGTTTTACCGACATGCACATTCAGAACGAGGCAACGATCTTCTCCGGGTGCTACTGGTTTACCCATGTCGTCGCGAATCGCGGCGAATCTATTCCATTTATCTAATTGGCTGTCAGCGTTCTGAAGCCAGTACACAGCTTTGTGGCCTGCACGGGGAACGTACTCGATTGTCTCTGGTGAAGTAACTGGTTGAAAAATGTCGATACTTCTCTGAGGACGAGGTATGAGTGTGAGGTCATCAACGTTTGAACCACGATCTGGAATATCTTCAGCCGGCAACGTGAAATGTTCGCCTTTGAATGAGAAACGTTCATTGGTCCACGCGCGCTTGATGATTTCCAGTGACTCTTCAAAGATTTGTCGGTTGATTCTGTCGTGCTCGGCTGACATGTCGTTGTCGCCGGAAGCAACAACGGTTCCAAGTGGCCATGCTTCACGCGGCACAGTGCCTCGACCGACTCCAAATTCCATTCGTCCACCAGTGATGATGTCCGCAATTGCGAAATCTTCCGCAAGACGAAGTGGATTCCATTGTGGAACAACATTGAACATCTGTCCCAGTCTCAAGTTCTTAGTTTGGCTTGCGAGATGTTGGCCAAAAAGAATCAAATTAGGAAGAACTTCGTAACCCTCGTATTGAAAGTGGTGTTCTGTGAGCCACATGGTGTCGAATCCAAGTGAGTCTGCGGTGCGAGCCCACTCGACAAGGTTTCGGTAGCACTCAATGACTGCGTCATTGTCGTATCGGCGCGATGTCGGGGTGATTGAGTCGTCCCCAGCGTCTGGCATTGGTACTGTGCAGAAAAAATTGGTGTCAACTCGCATGAGTCCAAATTAGCCCACTAAGCCGTTTTCTTTGTACTCGCTGAGTTAACTAGTTGTTAAGTGTTCACCATAAATGGCGGGCCGTAAAGACGTCCTTCAGTGCTCTTGTGTCATCGCTCATAATGCCGTCCACACCCAAGTCAAGTAACCGGCCAATTTCCAGTGGATCATCAATAGTCCACACATGAACCTGCAGACCAAGTTGATGTGCTCGAGCAATACTTCGGCGTGTGACCACTGGTAGCGGCCCCTGGCGAACCGGCACCTGAGCAACGAGTGCATTCCTAGATGGATTGAGCGGAATGCCTGTAGTGCTGCTCAACACAAGGCGTGCAACTTCTTGTGGTCCCATTGACGTGCAAAGTCCTGAACCTAATTCAGTTCGGATATAACGGAGACGTTTGTCGCTAAAACTTCCGACACAAATGCGCTCGATGCAGTTTGTTCGACGGATTGTCTCAATCAGAGGCTGCATTGCTGCATCTGACTTGCAGTCGATGTTGATGCGTACATTTGGCCATGTAGAAAGCAGATCGTCGAGTAGTGGAATCGGATCCGAGCCATCTATCCGCGCCGTCGAGAGTGTTTGCCAATCAGTTTCCTCAATGCGCCAAGGTTTGCCACATGTGCGCTGAAGGTCGTTGTCATGGAATGCGACTAGCTTGCCATCGCTGGTTGCATGAACATCTGTCTCTATGTAGCGATAGCCAAGATTGACCGCATCGTCAAAAGCACGAAGCGTGTTCTCTGGAGCTGCAGAAGTTCCTCCGCGGTGGGCGAAAGCTATTGGTGTTGTGTTGTCGAGATACGGATGGCGAACGACCATTAGATAGATCGCCCGGCAGCCTTCCAGTACTCGTCCTTCAAAAGACGCTTGTACAACTTGCCGGTCGGATGGCGAGGCAATTCCGGCCTGAAGTCAACTGTGCGAGGGCACTTGATATCTGCCAAATGTGTTTTGCAGAAGGCAATTAGTTCTTTTGCAAGTGCATCAGCCTCTTCTGGAGATGCGGGCATTGTTACTGGTTGTACAACAGCCTTCACTTCTTCGCCGAAGTCATCGTTTGGAACTCCAAAGACCGCAATGTCAATTACCTTCGGGTGGTTGACGAGAATATTCTCTGCTTCTTGTGGGTAGATGTTCACGCCACCAGAAATGATCATGAATGCTTTTCTGTCTGTTAGGTACAGGAAATTATCTTTATCTAGATAGCCAACGTCACCAAGAGTTGACCATCCGCGACCCTTAGGGTCACGCGATGCTTTCGTCTTCTCTGGGTCATTGTGATACTCGAAACTAGCGCTTCCTTCAAAAAAGATGGTGCCTGATTCGCCTTGAGGAAGTTCTTCGCCATTCTCGTCACAGATATGCACGATTCCTTGAATTGCTGTTCCGACGGACCCGGGATGTGCAAGCCACATTTCGCTATTGCAGTACACAAAACCGTTGCCCTCTGTACCTGCGTAGTACTCGTGAATAATTGGCCCCCACCACGCAATCATGGCCTTCTTCGTTTCAATTGGGCAGGGAGCTGCAGCATGGATTGCAACTTTGAAATTTGAAACGTCGTACTTGTCTCTGATAGCTGGCTCAAGTTTCAACATTCGAATAAACATTGTTGGAACAAGTTGCGTATGGGTTGCTTTGTATTGCTCTGCATACTTCAAATACATCTCGGCATCAAAGTGTTCCATCACTACTGTTGTTCCGCCAGAAGCATGAACTGACATGTTGAAACGCAAAGGTGCTGCGTGATACAGCGGTGCAGGTGACAGATAAATCATTCCTGGCTGAAACTGGTACAAGCCTTCGGTGAGCGCGGTAGCGAGACCTGCTGAGGTTCCGAGTGGCGTTCCAGGAAACGGACGGGTAATTCCTTTAGGCATTCCTGTTGTTCCACTTGAGTACAACATGTCTGTTCCGTCGACCATGTTTTCGAGTGGGGTTGTAGATGCAGCGTCAACGGTTGACTCAAAAGAGTCGTAACCATCTATGGTTCCGTCGAGCATCAGGCGAAGGTGAACATTTGGAATGTCGTTCGCGATTTCAAGCGCTTGATCAGCTTTATACTTAGAGGTGATAAAGGCCTTTGCTTGGCAGTCGTTCAAGATGTACGTCAGTTCAGCCCTCGTAAGGCGACTTGAGCATGCTGTGTATACAACGCCGGCGTAGTGGCAACCCCAAATGACTTCTAAGTACCTGCTGTGATTCTCCATACAAATAGCAACGTGGTCTCCAGGTTGCAAACCTCCAGCATGTAAAACATTGCTGAGGCGAATAGCCGCTTCGTGTAATTCAAGAAACGTGGTGATTTTCCCGGTCTCGGCGTGAATGACCGCTGGTCGTTGCGGATGGGTGGCGGCTGTTATTCCTGGGTACATGCCTCCAAACTAATTCAATGACGGCTGGCACATCGCAGTCCGCTGGCCCTCTGGCTCGCAAGGGGTAATCCGTTGGCGTTACTGTTTCAAATAAGCCATGGGAAAGGGCCACAATGAGCGCCACAGAAGTCATCAGCAAAGACGAAACCAAAGTTGTTCAACTCGCAGAAGAACTGCTGAAGAAGTTCCCACCCGCAAGCACTTCGGTAGTGGAATTCCTCGGAGCCCAGTACGACATGGGACTTGCTTGGGTTAACTTCCCAGTTGGTCTTGGTGGACTTGGGATTTCACCGAAGTTCCAAAAAGCAGTCAACGAAGTGCTGTATGCGGCCGGCGCACCAAACCCTATGTATCGCAACCCAATTGGTCATGGTATGTGTGGGCCTACGGTTGTGGAGTGGGGCAGTGACGCCCAGAAGAAGCGTTACTTGCGTCCGCTGTTTACGGGAGAAGAGATTTGGTGCCAGTTGTTCTCTGAACCCGGCTCTGGCTCGGACTTTGCAGGCCTTTCTTCAAAGGGCATTAAAGATGGCGAAGAGTGGATCGCGAACGGTCAAAAAGTCTGGACCACCCTTGCTCATCTTTCACGCTTTGGTTTGCTCGTGGTGCGCACCGACCCTGAGGCTGTGAAGCATGCAGGACTGACCGCATTTGTAGTCGACATGCAGGCACCAGGAGTCGAAGTTCGCCCCCTGCGCCAAATGACTGGTGAAGCTGAATTCAATGAGGTGTACTTCACTGATGTTCGAATTTCTCAGTCTGAGATGCTTGGATCACCAGGTGATGGATGGCGAGTGAGCCTCACAACGCTGATGAATGAGCGGGTTTCCATCGGAGGCTCAATGCCTCAGCGTGGCTCCGGTTCCATTGCTTCTGCAGTTAATGCATGGGAAGCACTGCCAGCAGATCAGCGTGATAGCGCAACGCGTGATGAATTGATGAAACTTTGGATTCGTGCCGAAGTTCTACGTCTGACAAACATTCGTGCCAACGCGACACGCAAGATGGGAACACCTGGACCCGAAGGCTCTATCGGCAAGATGGCTGGTGCGGACCTAAATAAAGAAACATATGCGTTTGCAGTAAACCTTCAAGGTGCAAATGGAATGCTGTACGGATCGTACGCAATGAACCGCCCCGAAACGGCGATGGCGTTTGACGGTATTCAAAAAGCTTTCTTGCGTTCGCGCGCAAACACCATCGAAGGTGGAACCACTGAAGTGATGAAGAATATTCTCGGTGAGCGCGTGTTGGGATTGCCTGGCGACGTTCGCGTTGATCGTGAAATCGCGTGGAACAAAGTCGCGCGCAACTAATCGTTATTGGTTAGCCCACGTGGGCAAGTAGAACTCCGCAGTAAGCAGCTACGAGTGTGGCAAGAAGCCCAATTGCGCCACCTAATCCCTTCGCGAGTTTTGATGTGCCGTTGGAATGAATCAAGGTTGCAATCACGGCACCAGCCACCAGCAGCATCTTGACGCCGAACGTAACCATGTATTCGGTTGATTGATTTGCGGTGTCAGTTGCGGCTAAGCCCCAGGCCCCTGTAAAAACGATCAAAATCATGGCTGGCCAGGCAATAGATGCGTAACCCTTAGCGATATTCGTTAATGCTTCCGGATTGGTCTTGCGGAGTTTGGGTACTACGCCCGCCAGTACAACTTGACCTCCGAGCCAAACGCACACAGCGAGAAGGTGGAGATAGGTACGAAGAGAGTTCAGGGTGGGCTGGATCATGGCAGTAAGAGTGTCTCAAGAACGGCACTTGCTGCAAGTGCACGGTCGTCCATGCTTGCTGTAGTTAACAATGGCGCCCCGGCCATGACTGTGATTGCGGTGTCAACCGCCATTTGTAAATCTCTGATGTTGCGTGGAGGCGGAAAGTATTCATCTTCCTCAGTTACAAAAATTTCTTCAACACCTTCCGACGGTGCAAGAAATTCAAGAACACCTTGCACTAATTCCTCAGGCGCAGAAGCACCTGCTGTTACGCCTACCGTGCCGTAGAGGTCTTTCGGAAGTTCTTCAAATGAATTGATGCGGAAAACTTGCTTGCATCCAGCCTCAATTGCTAGCCGTTCGAGTGCACGAGTGTTTGAACTATTGGATGAGCCGATAATTACGAAAGCATCGACAGTGCTGGCGATGGATATGAGTGCGGTCTGCCTGTTTGTCGTAGCGAAACATAAATCGCTCTTGCCTGGTGTCCAAACGTCTGGAAATCTTTCGCGTACGTGAACAGCAATTTCGTTCCATTCTCTGTGCGACAGAGTTGTTTGAGCAAGCATCGCAACATTTGAATCAAATTGGGGGAGCGCTTCTACTTCTTCTAAAGATTCAACTCTAGAAATAGAAGCAGGTGCGACAGCCATTGTTCCAACTGCTTCTTCGTGCCCTTCATGGCCGATATAGACGATGTGGTAACCCTTTGCCGCACGCGTTTTAACTTCATGATGCACTTTCGTTACGAGTGGGCACACGGCGTCAACCACATAACTTCCTCGTGATCGCGCAGCGGCAACTATCTCTGGGGCTGAACCATGTGCCGACAACATGATTGGTGATCCGATCGGAACTTCCTCTATAGAGTCGACAAAAATCACGCCTTGTGCGGTGAAGCGGTCGACCACAATCTTGTTGTGAACGATTTCGTGGTAGCAGTACACGGGTTCGTCAAATGAGCGAACCATCCATGCCAGCGCCTTAATGGCCATTTCTACTCCAGCGCAGAAGCCTCTAGGAGAGGCGAGAAGTACCTTATTGACGGCCATATAACCTCCACAGACTACCGAGAGTGCTCAGCGGTAGCCTGCAGGGGTGAATTCGTCCACTGACACCCTTCCGCAGATAGCGGCTATTGACCGCTCCTCGGCGGCATTTCGGGTCGGACTGATGGTCGGTGACCGAGTGATGTCCGTAAACGGGGTAGTTCCGCGCGACATCTTGGAATGGCAACGGTTGGTCGAATCCGACGATGTTGACATCAGTGTTCTGCGTGGCCGCGAGACCCTTGAGTTTGACTTGGCTCGACAGCCGGGCGAACCGCTGGGAGTTTCAATCTCTAGCGCTGTGTTTGATCGAATTCATACATGCGACAACCATTGCGAGTTCTGTTTCATCTATCAACTGCCAAAAGGTATGCGCCGCAGTTTGTATATGAAGGACGATGACTACCGATTGAGTTTCCTTTTTGGGAATTTTACGACCATGACTCGCTTCACGGAAGCTGACCTGGAGCGAGTTATTGACGAACGTCTTTCTCCTCTTTATGTGAGCATCCAATCACCTGACCCTCATGTTCGTTCTGACATGTTGCGAAATGTTCGCGGTGGCTTCAGTCTGCGTTGGATGAAGGTGCTTCTCGATCACGACATTCAGATTCGTGCCCAAATTGTTTTGTGCCCCGGAGTCAACGATGGTGACATTCTTGAATCAACTCTTGCGGGCCTTCTTGAGCAGTATCCAACACTGGAGTCAATCGCCATAGTGCCCCTTGGCTTATCTCGGTTCAATTCTGAAGACCGAATGAGGGTTCATTCTCAAACCGAAGCACAGCAAGTGATTGAAACGGTGTCAAAGTGGCAGGCTCGTTATGTTCGCGCGATTGCTCGTCAACCAATTCATTTGGCTGATGAGTTTTACCTGGTTGCGCAGAAGTCGGTTCCAGAAGCTTCGCATTATGGAGAATTCCCGATGTTGGAAGACGGGGTAGGGCTTGTGCGTTGTTTCCTTGACTCATTCTGTGGAAATGGCCCAGACCTGATGGGCAAGCAAGCTGGATTTTTTGCATCGGTAGACGTTCCGTCGCCGACTGACTATGTACGTGTAGTGAATCCTGCTGCTGATACTGGGCTTCGCTCACCGGTTCCCGTTCCGGTCTCACTGAGCGTACGTAAACAGATAGCTGATAAACCCGTTGCGATTGTGACTGGTTCTTACGGTGCATTAGTAATGAGAAACGCACTGAAAGAGCAAGACTTCGCTGACGTTGCCGTGCTTGAAGTCGAGAATCTGTATTTCGGTGGCAATACTGCAGTGGCTGGTCTCATGACATTTGAAGATATTCATCGTGTCTTGTCTGATGACAAGGGTTCCCACATTTATTTGCTCCCTGACGTGTGTTTGAACGACGGTGTGTTTCTCGACGGGGGGTCTATTGAGGATCTTCACCGCGAATTTGATGTTGAAGTAATACCGACTAGTGGAAGTTCACTTCGAGATCGGCTTGAATCAGCCAGAAGAGAGGTTTCTCATGTCTGACGAAGAGAAAGTCATATTTCCTACAGTTGTAATTGTTGGTCGTCCCAATGTTGGTAAGAGCACATGGTTTAACCGAGTTATTGGCGAGCAAGCAGCGATTGTTGAAGATAGGCCGGGAATCACGCGCGACCGGCATCCTCGTATGGCCTCTTGGTTAGGTATTGAGTTTTGGATTGTTGACACTGGTGGCTGGATGCCAAGTGGAAGCGAACTTGATGACAAGGTCAGTCGTCAAGTTGAAGAAGCTGTGCGCGAGGCCGACTTGGTGATCTTCATGGTGGATGCTTCAGTCGGTGTTACAGATGACGACGAATACATTTCTCAATGGTTGCGCAAGACCGGTGTTCCTGTTCTCCTTGCAGCGAACAAATCTGACAATGATCGTCGCGAACAAGAGAAGTGGATCTTCATGTCTCTCGGTTTTGGCGAGCCTATGGCAGTATCCGCGCTTCATGGCCGTCGCTCTGGTGATTTCCTTGACGAAGTTGTTGCGCGAATTCCTCATGTTGAATTGCCGGTACGCGAACTCGATGCAATCAAGCCTGACGGCGTTCCACGAGTTGCACTCGTTGGTCGTCCGAACGTGGGAAAGAGCACTCTGTTCAACCGCCTTGTCGGAGAAGAGCGTTCAGTTGTCCACGACATGCCGGGAACAACCCGTGACGCTGTTGACACTCTTGTTGAAACTCCAGATGGTCCATTGGTGTTCATCGATACGGCCGGAATGCGTAAGCGAAGCAAGATTGATGAATCCACAGAGTTCTACTCGCTTGTTCGTGCACTAAAAGCAATCGACGAAGCAGATATTGCAATTCTTATCATCGATGCAACTGTTGGCGTTACCAGTCAAGATCAGCGCCTAGCGGAACGCATCGATGTGGCTGGTTGTCCTATTCTCATTGTGTTGAACAAGTGGGAGCTTCTTGATTCGGAAAATCGTCGTCAAGTTGAACTTGACCTGGCGCGTATGTTGTACTTCATTGATGATGCCCCTGTGTTGAAATTGTCTGCTCTTACTGGCATGGGTGTACATAAGCTGCGTCCAGTTCTGCAAGAAGCAATCGAGCAGTATCACCGCAAGATTCCAACACGTGATGTCAACCGAGTGATTTCTGCTGCTCAACAAAAGTCTCCAGCACCTGGTGGCGCTCGAGTCTTGTTTGCCGTTCAGGGCGCTAATGATCCGCCAACGTTCACATTGTTTGTTAACCGAGAGTTGTCAGCACCGTACATTCGTTATCTCGAGCGGTCTATTCGCGAAGCATTCGAGTTTGGTTCAACACCACTCAAGCTTCGAGTACGGAAAAAGGGCGACTAGCGATGCCGTGGTGTGAACCATGTGCCAAATATTTTGCACCGTCTGCATTAACAGGAGATGGTGATTGTCCCGAATGTCTTTCGGCGGTTGACACCATTTCTGCATCTGGTCGAGTCACGGTAGACACTCTTGATCTGAAGAAGCTCGCAGGAATAGACGGGGACAAAATTCCATGGCATTTCAAATTGCTTGTCGGTTTGTTATGTATGTATCTGGGCTGGAGAGTCATACAAATATTTGTTTAGGCGACATGTCGGCCTCGCCGATAGAGTCATAAATCATTCGGGCTGTAGCGCAGCTTGGTAGCGCGCTTGTCTGGGGGACAAGAGGTCGTGGGTTCAAATCCCGCCAGCCCGACCAATGAAATCATCGCCTGTACTGGGTGGGAGAGAAGAGTTATTGCAAGATGTGTGGTCGTTTCGTTGGGGCGTTCAGTGCTGAATTATTGATGGATGAGATGTCGGATGCTTTGTCAGAAGCAACAATGACGATGTCCTTTGCTGACGACAGTCTGTTTGCACCGAACTACAACACAGCTCCAACTCACATTGTGCCTATTCTTCGAAACGAGGAGTCGAGCGTCATTGTTGATCCGATGCAGTGGGGGCTCGTTCCTTCCTGGTCTAAAGACCCAAGTGTTGGGTCAAAACTCATTAATGCTCGGTCTGAGACAATTACGGAGAAGCCATCGTTCCGGCAGTCTGTACCAAGTAGGCGTTGCATCATTCCGATGAGTGGTTTTTATGAATGGGATAGAACTGACCCGAAGCGAAAAGTTCCGTATTTCGTCACTCGCGAAGACGGTCATGTGATGCTTGTCGCAGGAATTTGGACTCCGTCTCCCGCACTCGATGGCCGACACACTTTTTCTTTGATTACTCGAGAAAGCGTCGACGATCTCTCGCATATTCACAGCAGAAGTCCGGTTGAATTGCACGCTGAAGATGCGCTTGAGTGGATGTGTAACCCAGTTCCTCCGCTCGAATTGTTTGCACCAGACCATCAGCCGCGATTTGTTGCTCGGAAAGTCTCCACTTTGGTCAACAGCGTGAAGAACAACTCTGAATCTTTGCTTGATGAAGATGTAGATGTCACTGAGAATAACGAGCCCGACACTCTGTTCTAGATACGTGCCAATTCGCTCATCAGCTTTTCAGCTTGCGCCTCTAAAACATTGCGTTCGACACTTGCAGCGGCGTTCGCGAAATTCAGTTCGCTCATTGTGTTCGTTGGTATCAGATGAATGTGGCAGTGATTAATCTCGTATCCAGCGATAATCAGCCCCACTCGCGTACACGGAAACGCTTTCGAGATTGCAAGTGATATTCGATGCGATACGGAGAACATGTGGGCAGATAGCTCTGGACTCATATCTATCCAATGGTCAACTTCTTCTATGGGGACAACCAGAACATGACCATCAGCGAGCGGGTTAATGCTGAGAAAAGCAACACATTGCGAATCGCGATACACGAAGGTGCCGGGAATTTGACCTTCAATGATGCGCGTGAAGATGGTTGTCATCCGGTGTAGCCGCCCGAGACATTGAAAACGTCGCCCGTGCAGTACTCGGACTCTGGCCCCGACAAGAAACGAATCATGTCTGCTAGTTCATCAGGTTCGCCCAGGCGACCTTTACCAATCCTCATCGTGATGCCTGCCATCATGGTTTCACTGAATGGCGTTAGTAACGGAGTGCGAATGTAGCCAGGACAAATCGCATTGACGTTGATTCCCAAAGGCGCAACTTCAGCCGCTACAGCTTTTGTGAGCGTGATGATTCCGGCTTTAGCAACCGAGTAATGAGGGGCACCAGCGGCAGGGTAGAGGCCAAGTACTGAAGAGATGTTGATGATGCGGCCTGATCGCTGTGGTTGCATGTGTGTGAGTGCTGCACGGCACCCATAAAACGCTCCGTAGAGATGAACCTTTATCATCCTGTCCCAGTTCTCGTCTGTTAGGTCTCGCAGATAGTTCATCGGACTCATCTGATCGATTTCGCCGGACATCCTCTTTGTAACGTTCTCAATCATCAGATCAGTTTTGGAAGCTGTGTCTTGTGGTGCGATGCCAGCATTGTTGACCATGATGTCGAGGCGACCCAATTTCTTTACGCAGTCATCGACGGCGGAGGTGAAGGCATTTGAATCCGTTACGTCAAATGCATACGCGATGCCTCCAACTTCGTTAGCAACTTTTTCAGCTGCATTGAGGTCTAAATCGTTGACAGCAACGAGAACTCCATCGGCTGCAAGTCGACGGGCTGCGGCTGCTCCGAGGCCAGAACCTCCACCGGTGATAAAGGCAACTTGGTTTTCGAGGGCAGGTTTCATATCTGCAGACTATGCCGATGCTCAATGTGGAAAGGTCACTGGGGCTACCATCTGTCTGTGCGAATTCGTGAAAATCTGACCATTCCGAATGTGCTGTCTCTGCTGCGGCTTGCCATGTTGCCCACATTTGTCAGTTTGTTTGCCGATGGACGGGTAGTTGCCGGTAGCTGGTTTTTCGGGCTTCTTGCGTCCACGGATTGGATTGATGGCTATATCGCTCGACGCTTCAATCAGGTGAGCGAACTTGGAAAGATTCTTGACCCCATCGCTGATCGCACCGTCTTCTTCGTTGGTATTGGTGCTGCCTTGTATTACAACTACCTGCCGATGTGGTTTGGAGTTGTCATTCTTATTCGTGAGGTTTTTATTGCCGTTCTTATGGTGGTTGCCACGGCGATGGGCATGGAGCGTTTCCCAGTGACGCGCCTTGGCAAGTGGGCTACTTTTGCCCTGATGGCTGCTGTTCCCTGGATCACCCTCGGGTCTGCAGGCGGCGCATGGACCGTCTTTACTTACATGGGATGGGCAGTAGGTATTCCTGGTGTCTTCGTTTCGTATAAGTCTTTCTTTCAGTATCTGCCGACGGTGAGGAGTCACTTGGCGTCTGGGAGAAGGTCGTAGAGAGTACCGTTAGTGAAGTGACAGTTCCTTCCCAACTCCGATATTCCAAAGACCACGAATGGGTATTAATTGATGGTTCTCGCGCGAGGGTCGGGATTACTGACTATGCGCAAGACGCTTTGGGCGACATCGTGTTTATTCAGCTTCCTGAAGTAGGGTCGTCGATCACCTTGCACGATGGACTCGGTGAAATTGAGAGCACGAAGAGCGTGAACGATGTCTATGCGCCAGTTGCTGGAACAGTTGTTGCGGTGAACGAAGCACTGATTGCAACTCCGGAATTGTTGAACACTGATCCGTACGGTGCCGGTTGGATCTGTGACATTGAAGTTTCTGAAGTTAATGAATCAGAATTGATGAGCTCGGAGCAGTACTCAGCACTTATCGGTGCTTAGTGGTACAGCGAATATGTCGTACGTATTTTGTAATCAATGTGGTCATAGGAATCCACCGGTCTCAGCGTTTTGCTCAGCCTGTGGAACGGTCCTAGACATTGTTTCCGACCACACGATTACTTTGGCCAAGACAGATTCTCTACAAGATGCACCCGGCCCTGCCGACGATGTTCAGGTGTCTTTGACAAGCATTTCGCGTGGAACTGCAATTTTGGTGTTGCGCGGTGGCGAAGGGGAGGGTGACCACTTTGTATTGTCTTCGCTTGTCACCAATATTGGGCGCCATGCAGATTCGGATATCGCACTTGATGACATCACTGTGTCTCGTCGACATTGTGAAGTGACGTCGGAGAACAGTCGATTCGTAGTTCGTGATGTTGGGTCCTTGAACGGCACCTATGTCAACCAGAAGCGTGTAGACGTTGCTGAACTTCTTCAAGGTGACGAATTGCAAATTGGCAAGTTCCATCTGGTGTTTCTAGAGAGGCCGGACGAGAAATCATGAGTGAGCGCGATTATCTTTCTATAGGCGAAGTGCTAGCCCAACTCTTGGAAGAGTTTCCTGACGTCACAATTTCCAAGATTCGTTTTTTGGAAAGCCAAGGGTTAATTGTCCCGGAGAGAACTCCTTCTGGTTACAGGAAGTTCACTTCTGCCGAAGTCGAGCGTCTTCGATTCATTCTGCAAGAACAGAAGAATAACTATCTTCCACTGCGTGTTATCAAGGGCAAACTCGAAGACGAGAGTCAAGACATCAGTCGCGATTTAGACAACATCAGCGAATTGGTTTCGACATCGGGTCATCCAGCCGCACGTGCTGCCATGCCACGACCTGCTGTTGTTGAACAATCGTCTCAACTGGAACAAGACCCCATTGTGCCCGCGTCCGTTAAACGTCAACAAAGAAAAGTTGCTCTGCAACATGCTGACAAGACGGAGTCCATTCCGCGGGATCAACTTCTTGAACAAGTTCATATTGATTCGGCCTTCCTCAAAGATTTAGAGGCTGCAGGGCTAGTAAGCGGCCATAACGTAGGTGACACGACGTTCTTTGATACTCACTCGGCTGCTATCGCTCGCATAGCCGGTCGATTTCAGGAAATGGGAATTGATATTCGACACTTGCGTGCTTGGAAATCCTCTGCTGATCGTGAGCTCAGCCTCTTTGAGCAGAGAATTCTTCCGCTCTTGCGACAAAGGAATCCTGCGTCGCGTGACGAAGCTCTTGAAATGCTCGCTGAGTTCATGGAACTTGGTGGCGAATTGCGCAACTCGTTGCTAATGCGAGATATCGCTCGGTTGACGGAACAGAAGTAACTATGAAATCTCTCTCTGTACGTGGAGTACGAATAGATCGTCTCTCAAACACGCCCGTTGTCACTTTGCGTGAAGAGGATGCACCTCGTAGACAATTTGAGATCTTTATCGGCGCGCCTGAGGCGGCAGCCATTAAGACCGCTCTTGATGCTGAACAAACTCCACGTCCTCTGACGCATGATCTGTTTGTCCTTGCTTTGGAACGGGTGTCTGTTTCCGTTAGTCGAGTTGTTCTTACCCATGTTTCTAATGGCACGTACTACGCAGATTTAGTCTTGACTCCAGACGGCGGGCCAGAAGTTACTGTTTCGAGCAGGCCGTCTGATGCGCTTGCCATCGCTCTACGGGCGTCTTGCCCAATATTTGTCCTCGACGACCTCATTGATTTGGTGGGCGAAGCCATTGAAGAGGATGAAACCCGCACTGACACGGGAATAATCGACGAATTCAGGGATTTCATCGAGAATATTTCCCCGGAAGATTTCGATACCTGACATCTTGACGGCAGTGCCTTTTCGGCCGTAGCGTCTTACACCCGCGTAGTTTCCAATTCGGAGCGAAGCTAGCGACAAGCGAATTGGTATCTCAATGTCTCAAACTTTCAGTGGAACTCAGGCAGCAGACGTAGTCGGAATTACCTATCGTCGCCTTGATTACTGGGCACGAACTGACCTCGTGCGTCCGTCTGGAACAGATGCCGCGGGAAGTGGAAGTCGTCGTCGTTATACATATCGCGACCTTCTTGAGTTACGGATCATCAAACAACTTCTTGATGCGGGTATCCGTTTGGAATCTATTCGCGATGTGTTCGCCTACCTTCGTGACCATATTGAGACCGATATTTCTGCCGCGCATTTAGTAATTGATGGATCATCCGTGGTGTTGTGCAATGGCGATGAATTGATTGACGTGTTGCGTCACGGTCAGGGCGTTTTGAACATCCTTCCCATGGATTCAGTGCGAGATCAAGTCGATAAGCAGATTGTGTTGCTTCACCCAATCGATGATTCGATTGATGATGAAATTTCGCGGGCTGTGTAGAGGTGCGTTTTTCGCCGCTTGATGCCCAGCATCGTTTACTAAACGCCAAAATGGTTCCCTTTGGTGGTTGGGACATGCCGCTTGCGTATCCATCAGGAACTTTGGCAGAGCATGCTGCGTGTCGTACAGGTGCAGTAATTTTTGATGTCTCTCATCTCGGTACTGTTCGTGTACAGGGCGAGAAGGCGTTCGAGCAGTTGCAAACGTGTCTGACGAACGATCTGTCTCGGATTGCCCCAGGCCGGGCTCAATACACGCACCTACTCGACGAGTCAGATGCGAGTGTGCTTGACGACATCATCGTGTGGTGGGTCAGCGATCAGATATTTGATGTGATGCCGAACGCTTCTAATACGGATCGTGTTGTGGCGGCTATTGGTGGCACAGATACAACTTCTTCACGTGCCGTAATCGCCGTGCAAGGACCACAGGCGCGAGCAATCGTCGCGACATTTTGTCCGGATGCTGCAGCTGTCAAGCGTTTCACCGTGGAAGAAGTTCAAGTATGCGGCTTCGCTTGCGTCGTCGCAGGCACTGGTTATACGGGCGAGGACGGAATTGAAATCGCAGTTCCTAACGACGG
>CAMDLK010000017.1 GCA_945901725.1 Bifidobacterium breve
GCTCACTATTACTTCCTCGATAACTATCGAGCAGACTCTGGCATTATCGCCACGATGTTTATGTTGCAAGAGTTGTCGCGCGCAAAAATGCCATTGTCGCAGTTGCGTCAACCTTTCGAGCGTTATGAAGCAAGTGGCGAGATAAACACCAGCGTGTCAGATGCACAGGTTGTTATGGCCGCAGTTGCTGATGCCTACAAAGCTCATCCACAAGACTGGGTTGATGGTCTCACTGTTGACTGTGGTGACTGGTGGTTCAACCTACGTCCCTCAAATACTGAACCGTTACTGCGCCTCAATCTGGAGGCAACAACTCGCGCAGAATGCGACGATCATGTGGTTGAAGTGCTCTCACTTGTGACTTCTGTCTGACAATGAAAGAATGAAAATATGACGATTGACCAAAACCTTCTCGACATCCTTGCTTGCCCAGAAGATAAGGGACCTTTGTTTTACATCGAGTCAGAAAACATTCTGTTTAACCCACGTCTCAAACGCTCGTACGCAGTTGTTGACAGCATTCCGGTCATGCTCATTGAAGAATCCACTCAGGTGACAGATAGCGAACATGCACGACTTGAGTCACGCATTGCTGCTGAGGGCATAAAGCCCACCTTTACGCGCTGATTTAGATACACTAAATACGTAATCGGGCTGATCAGAGCGGTGCCAGTTGGCCCCAGCCTCGATTCATTATGTAACTCATTTAAGGAGCCTCTATGTCCTCTCTCGCCGATCGCCGCGATTATCGCGTCGCTGACCTCAGCCTTGCGCCATTCGGTCGCAAGGAAATCCACCTTGCAGAACACGAAATGCCAGGCCTTCGCTGGATGCGCAAGCAGTACGGCCCATCAAAGCCATTGAAGGGTGCGCGTATCTCTGGTTCATTGCACATGACCATTCAGACAGCTGTTCTCATCGAGACACTTGTTGAGCTTGGTGCTGAAGTGCGTTGGGCAAGTTGCAATATTTTCTCCACACAAGACCATGCAGCTGCAGCAGTGGCAGTAGGGCCAAACGGAACTGAAAAAGATCCACAAGGCGTACCGGTGTTCGCTTGGAAGGGTGAGACCCTCGAGGAATATTGGTGGTGCACCGAGCAGATGATGACATGGCCAGATGGCAATTTACCGAACATGATTCTTGATGATGGCGGCGACGCAACACTTCTTATTCATAAGGGTGTCGAGTTTGAAAAGGCTGGCGCAGTGCCAGATCCAACATCAGCATCAAACCCAGAACTCGCATTGATTCTTGGCCTCTTGCAGCGCACATTGAAGACCGAACCTCAAAAGTGGACTCAAATGGCAGCCTCAATTAAGGGTGTTACCGAAGAAACCACAACAGGCGTGAAGCGCCTGTACAAGATGTTTGACAAGAAGGAACTTCTGTTTCCTGCCATCAACGTGAACGACAGCGTGACAAAGAGCAAGTTCGACAACCTATACGGTTGCCGACACTCACTCATCGACGCAATCAACCGCGCAACTGACGTCATGATTGCCGGAAAGCTTGCAGTTGTTTGCGGCTACGGCGATGTTGGTAAGGGTTGTGCTCAGAGCCTTCGCGGCCAGGGTGCTCGCGTCATCGTGACTGAAATTGACCCCATCAACGCCTTGCAGGCAGCGATGGAAGGTTATGAAGTCAACACCACTGAATCAGCTTTGGCTGAAGCAGATATTTTTGTGACTGCAACAGGTAACGAAGCAATCATTACTGCCGAGCACATGGCCGGAATGAAGCACAACGCAATCGTGTGCAACATCGGCCACTTCGATAATGAAATTGATATGGCTGGCCTTGCTCGTAGCGGTGCTACCCGTGACGAATTGAAGGCCGGTACCGACCTGTGGACATTCCCAGACGGTCACGCAGTGATCGTGTTGGCTGAAGGTCGACTTGTCAACCTCGGTTGCGCAACCGGACACCCATCGTTCGTAATGAGCTGCTCGTTCACAAACCAAGTTCTTGCCCAAATTGAGTTGTTCACCAACTTGGATGCTTACCCACTTGGTGTGTACGTGTTGCCGAAGCATCTTGATGAGAAAGTTGCGTTCGCGCATCTTGACGCATTGGGTGTGACACTTACTCAACTCACCGATGGACAAGCTGAATACATGGATATGAACCCTTCAGGTCCATTCAAGCCAGAGAATTACCGTTACTAACTAGACGTAATGAAAAGGGCCTCGGGTGTTTTACCCGGGGTCATTTTTGTTGCCCTATTGCTCGGATGCCTCTGCAGCTGCAGCCTCAATTGAGCCTCGCGACATCTTGAATAGCCGAAGCGTGATTTGCACCATTGGGCCGATGCCAAGTGCAAATACAAATGTTCCGAGACCGATGTGTCCGCCAAGGAATATGCCGATAATCATCACGGTGATTTCGACAAAGGTTCGAGCAGCGCGAACACTGACACCGAAGCGCATATTGAGCCCCAGCATCAATCCGTCACGTGGCCCAGACCCAAACTCGGCTCCGATATATAAACCAGACCCAGCGGCAATGATGCACAGACCAGCCACCATGAATGCAATACGAATGGCGATGTTGTCGGTCTGAGGAATTAGGTCCTGAGCAACGTTCTCTACTAGCCCGATTTCAATTGCGTTCAACAACGTTCCGAGTCCTGGTCGAAGGCGAAGCGGAATCCATAAGAGCAACACAAAGAAGGCAACGATAATCAGCACGGTCCCAAGTCCGAGGCCGGTGTGCTTGGAAATTCCCTGATGGAAAACATCCCATGGTGGAACACCCAGTTCTGAACGCACGAAGAATGCAATTCCGGTGCCAAAACATGCAAGCCCCGCCACACATCTGATTAAGCGTTCAGTGAACTGTTCACGCATTGGGCGAAGAGGAGCTTGTGCCATGGAACTACACCGTACTGAACTAGTTCGTTCAAACACGGGAGCATTAGTTGCCACACAGATATTGGGCATTGAACCTCATGAAGGTCACACAAGAGAACTTGTGTTGGGTCTCAAATACGGTAGGAAGCGGATGAATGCACGTCTGTTGGCAGACATAGTTGTTGATTCGATTAATTGGGATGATTTTAAAGTTGACGTTGTGACATGGGCACCCACAACAACGATTCATCAGCACGAGCGCGGTATGGACCACGCAGAGCTCATTGCACGTCACGTTGGTGTTCTGGTGGCGTTACCCGTCAAACGATTATTGAGGCGCATCAACATGAATTCTCAAACAGGGCTCGATCGTGATGAACGATTGATTTCCCCAGAGTTTGTCGCGCGTCCTCTGAGACGTCATCGCAATGTTCTTGTCATCGATGATGTGGTCACTACTGGTGCCACGTTTCGGGCTGCAACTCAAGCGCTTGTTGCGGTTGGTGCGATTTCAGTTGTATGTGTCGCGCCATCGCGCACAGTGTGAAGACTTATGCGGGCGGAGTGCTGTTAGCGACGTTGGTTACTTCGGCCGCAAGGCGGCGAATTTCTTCCATCTTGTGGTCAAGTGACATGGCTTCCCGCTGAGCATTGGAAATAATCAATGCACCTTCACGTTTGATTTCTTCCCGCATCTCAGAAATTTCGGCTTCTGCTACTTGTCGTTGGGTCGTAGTTTCACGATGAACTTCAGTTATGAGGAGAGCCAACAGCTGCAAGATCTCTTGAGTAACTGTCGTTTGATAATCATCAACCTGTGCTGCGATGTCACGAAATGCTTGTTCAACATCTGCTGCTTTGTACTTGCGACGCCGTGACTTGAGGTCAGGAAGAACTATCCCGCGCTGTGGACTCACCATCTTTGACATGATGGATTCACGAACTATTTCAGCGGTGTCACTGCTTGTAGTTGAGACGTCGTCAGACATGTCAATCCTTTCGATCAAATGGAGAGCGCTTCATCAACTTGGCATGCACAATAAGGCGTTCCCTAGTTGTTCCAATTGGTGTGCATGTTGTTAATGTCACCGAGTCGTATCCGAGATAAGCAAGCACGCCGATGTTGTTTGGTTTCACAACGTCATATGGTTCGCCAGCTTCGTTCGCCTTCACTAAGTACCGGTGCATTTCATTGCCAACGATGAGAATCACAGAATCAGCAACGCGCATTTTGTCTAAGAAGAAAAAGGGCGCCGGATATGTGGTGCGATGTCCTGCAAGACCAATGTTTCCCTTAGTTCCTGGTTTTGGACCCCTTCGGTACCAACCAACTCCTAGGGCCAGCCTGTCATCGCTGATTCCACTGACAATTTGCATACGTAAGTGAAGGCGGGGAATCACAATCCATGTTTTGCCATCATTGGGAACGCCAGCCAGAAGTTCGTCTTCCATCGTTGGTTCCATTGTCGGAAATTCTGACTTCGCAGGAAGCACTGAGAATTTCTGTGTTGTAGGGGCAATAGTGGACGATGGCAATGTTGTGACTGGAGCAGCAATTGTTGAGTCGGTCGATTGAGCTGGCGCAATTGTGATTTGATCAGCAAAAACTGTTCTATCGCCTGCAGATTTGGACACCATGAATGAACCAACTAGCAGAAGCAATGTTGCAACCATTGTGGATACAGAGACGTACACCTTGCGATTGACGGTGGTTGAAGTCATTGCGCGCCCAGCAAGAAGTGCGTGTGTGACTACGTTCTTGTCTCCGCGACTGCGCGTAACTGCGAACGATGATGTGCTCCATTCTCCAGATGGAGCAACAGCAAACGTCACTTCATGAAGTGAGGGAGTGAGTTGGGCAGTAACTGATCCGGCGGGAATCGAGCGCATGGCATCGGCACGTAGATGCAGGGCAACAGGGGTGGAAAGAGACGCTTCAGTGCGAACTCTTGAGCGAACCGTGACAGTTGAGGCGTCTGACCCCCATGTGGCTTTGGTGCGCACCCGCAATTCGACGTGGCGCGTGCCTGCTGGGTCGAGGAGACTGGCGGAATAGCGCTTCATTACCTACAAACAGTAGCGGAATAGAGCTTCATTACCTACAAACAGTAACAGTTGCCTAATTTGCTTAGAGGGAGCCTCGGGGGTGATTGGCTGCGACTATGACAGCCCTGTGAGGGCACGAGCAGTAGCGATTGCCCCAGCTGAATCCTCTTCCACGTGAACGCCGTGCATGCCAAGAGCGTTGGCGGCATGGACGTTTGCGAGGAGGTCATCAAGGAATGCAGTTCGGGTTGGCGTGGCATTCAGCCGTGACATCGTTAGTTCGTAAATGGCTGGGTTCGGTTTACGAATCTTCACTTCGTGGCTATCAACGATGGTGTTGAAAATGTTTTCGTAGTCCATGAGTGGCCACCACATCGGCCGAAATTCCTTCACGTTGTTCGTCAGAATTCCAATCGGAATTCCAGCTGACTTCAGGTCGTGAATGAATGCGACCATTTCGTCATTGAGTTGAAAGTTGAACGGATTTGCGTTCGATGCAGGAGCGTTGGCAGGCACAGTTGCGACGATGCCTGCATCGTCAAGTTTCTGTTTCGTAATCGCACGGCACTCGTCAAGCGTGATCTCGCCGCGCTCGACGCGGTGCCACTGGTGGTCGCTGTCAAGGTGATGGGGGCCCATCACGATCTCGGCCACTACAGCTGGGTCATGGTCGGGGTAGCGCCTCGTGAAGTCACGAGGTCCGCCGTTACGCATAATCACCCCTCCGAGGTCAAAAATCACTGTGTCAACTGCTCTGGAGGTCATATGGGTCTCAAGTATTGCTGGGTTCCGGGTTTGATGGCGAACTGGCTCTGGCAATGGGCGCAGGTAGGCTTGGACACTGCATGAAAGTTCTCGACCGCGTCCTTCGAGCCGGCGACGGCAAGCGAGTAAAAGCCCTCCAAGGCCTCGTCCCTGACATCAATGCTCTTGAGTCTGAAATGGCTGCATTGTCAGATTCGGCTCTGCAAGCAAAGACCGGTGAATTCAGGTCACGTCTAGAGCGTGGCGAGTCCCTTGATGACCTTCTTGTCGAGTCGTTTGCGGTGGTGCGCGAGGCTTCAAGCCGCGTCATCGGACAGCGCCATTTCGATGTTCAGCTGATGGGTGGGGCAGCGCTTCACTTTGGCTGGGTTGCAGAAATGAAAACTGGTGAAGGAAAGACTCTTGTGTCAACTTTGCCCGCATATCTCAACGGCTTGTCTGGCAACGGCGTGCATGTGATCACCGTCAACGATTACTTGGCGCGATTCCATGCTGAATGGATGGGGCGTATTCACCAATTCATGGGCCTCAATGTTGGACTTGTTATTCCTGGGCGCCGGGAGTCTCCTGCAGAAAAGCGCATGGATTATGCGTGTGACATCACGTACGGAACCAACAACGAATTCGGTTTCGACTATTTGCGCGACAACATGGCTGCTTCGCTTGATGACAAGGTGCAGCGCGGCCACAACTTCGCCATTGTTGACGAAGTAGACAGCATCCTCATTGACGAAGCACGTACGCCGCTCATTATTTCGGGCCGAATTGCTGATGCCGCCAACATGTATTACAAATTTGCATCCATTGTTCGTATCTTGCAGCGTGATGTTGACTACGAGGTAGAAGAAGACAAGCGAATTGTTGTTCCAACTGAAGCTGGTATCGAAAAAGTTGAAAAAGAACTCGGTCTTGACAACTTGTACGACGCAGTGCAGCAGAACCTTGTTCACCAATTGTCTGTGGCGCTAAGGGCTAAAGAGCTCTACCGCCGCGATAAGGACTACATCGTTGATTCTGGTGATGTAAAGATTGTCGATGAATTCACGGGCCGCATCCTTGAAGGCCGACGCTGGAGTGAAGGTATTCACCAGGCAGTTGAAGCCAAAGAAGGCGTGCGCATCAACGAAGAGAACCAAACTCTTGCAACTATTACTTTGCAGAACTACTTTCGCATGTACAACAAGCTTGCTGGAATGACTGGTACAGCCCAGACAGAAGCCGCTGAATTGGTCAATACGTACGATCTGAATGTTGTGCCAATTCCAACTAACCGCAATGTTGTGCGTGAAGATGAACCCGACCTGATCTTTAAGTCAGAAGATTCCAAATTCCGTGCAGTTGTTGAAGATATTGCCGGACGAAACGCAAAGGGTCAACCAATTCTTGTCGGAACCATCAGCGTTGAAAAAAGTGAGCATTTGTCGCGCGAGCTTTCCAAACGCGGAATCAAACATGAAATCTTGAACGCAAAGCAACACACTCGTGAAGCGCTGATTGTTGCCCAAGCTGGCCGACTCGGTGCAGTCACTGTTGCCACAAACATGGCTGGTCGAGGCGTTGACATTTTGCTCGGCGGAAACCCAGAACTTCTGGCTCGTCAACAAGTGTTGTCTGAAGGCGTTAGCCCTGACCTGTTGGTTGATGATTTCGCATTGCCAGCACCAATTGCTGACATGCCAGAAGAATTCCAGACTGCTCGCGCTGCTGCACAAGCCCGTTACGACGAACTGTTGCCGTTACAGAAAGCACAATGCGTTGAAGAGGGAAATAAGGTCCGCGCTGTTGGCGGGCTCTACGTGCTCGGAACAGAGCGCCACGACAGTCGCCGTATTGACAACCAGTTGCGTGGTCGTGCCGGACGCCAGGGTGACCCTGGTGCAAGCCGCTTCTATCTCAGCCTTGATGATGAACTCATGCGATTGTTCGCTACCGGTGCTCTTAGTTGGGTAATGGGTCGTGCGCTGCCAGACGACGAAGCTATTGAAGCAAAAATGGTCACAAAAGCAATCGAGCGTGCACAAACAACTGTTGAGCAACGCAACGGTGAAGTTCGTAAGAACGTCTTGAAGTACGACGAAGTAATGAACGAACAGCGCAAGGTTATTTACATGCGCCGCGATCAAATCTTGTCTGGTGCAGATCTGAAAGTCGCGGCCCTGGAGTATCTAGCCGAAGCCGTTGACTCGTTGATTGAGACTCATTGTGTTTCAGAGGCAAGTGACGAATGGGATGTCGATGGTTTGGAACTGGAATTGTCGGGCTACTGGCCTGCAACCATTACCGCTGCCCAAATTGATCAATGTTCAGGCACTGACGCTATTTATGACCTAGTGATGGCTGATGCGAACAGGCATTACCAAGCTCGCGAAGAAGAGTTGGGTTCAGAAACACTGCGTGAGATTGAACGCCAAGTGATGCTGAGCATCATTGACCAACGTTGGCGTGAACATCTCGAGGAAATGGATTACCTGCAAGAAGGAATCAACTTGCGCGCCATGGGTCAGAAGGATCCGCTTACTGAATGGCAGCGTGAGGGCTACGAGATGTTTGGCCAGATGATGACCGGAATCGCACAAGACTTTGTTCGTTACGTCATGCATGTTCAAGTAGTGAATGAAGAACAGCCAGTTCTTCGTGTTCAGAACCTCACCGAAACAAGCAGCGACAACGCTGCAACTGATGGGTTCACTACAGCTGCTCTTGCGAGTGATGATGTTGACCACTCGCTACTAGCTGCTCCGGAAGAAGAAGTACGCAAGCCCCTCGTGAAGGATGCAAGTGACTGGTCTAACACGCCACGCAACTCACCATGTCCGTGTAACTCTGGCAAAAAATACAAAATGTGCCACGGCGCTGCCGCCTGACTGCCGAACCCCGAGCAATAACTCGTCATGCGTGATTTCACTTCCGACCTTCGCGAACTAGCAACGCGTATTGCCGAATCCCATGAGTATTTGCACATTGACCAAACACGTGCACGTATTTCTGAACTTGAAATAGAGGTGTCGCGGCCTGACTTGTGGGATGACCAAGATGTCGCAAAGCGAGTAACGGGGGAGTATTCAAACTTGCGCGCTGACCTTGATGCGTACGAGGCGATGCGTGCTGAACTTGATGACCTCGATGTTCTTCATGAAATGGCGCGCGAAATTGACGATGCCTCGCAAGAAGCAGATATCGCTGCAGGTATCGCGCATGTTGCGGCTGAACTCGGAATTCTGGAGATGCGCAGTTTGTTCACTGGTGAACACGACGGCGCTGATGCCATAGTTCAAATCAATGCCAAAGATGGTGGCGTTGATGCACAGGACTGGGCAGAACTGTTGATGCGTATGTTCACACGATGGGCGGAACGTAAAGGCTTCGTTGTGGATGTTGACGATGTCAGCCCTGGCACAGAAGCCGGAATCATGTCTGCTGAATTCACCATTAAGGGTCGCTATGCGTATGGCCTCATGACATCAGAACGCGGAACTCACCGTCTCGTACGCATTAGTCCGTTCGACAACCAGGGTCGCCGACAGACCAGTTTTGCAAGCGTGCAGGTATGGCCCGTGATGGATGCTCCAGATCTTGAAGTGAACGAATCAGAAATTCGTATGGAAGTGTTCCGAGCATCCGGGGCAGGTGGACAGCACGTCAACAAAACTTCGTCGGCAGTGCGCCTAATTCACGAGCCAACTGGTGCTGTGGCCACAAGCCAGGAAGAACGCAGTCAATTACAGAACCGTGAAAAAGCATTGACGCGTTTGAAAGCAATGATTGTTGCCAAGATTGAAGAAGAACACCAGGACGAAAAAGATCGCATTGCTGGCAAGCCCGCTCAAGTTGGTTGGGGAAGTCAGATCCGTTCATACGTGCTTCAGCCGTATCAGATGGTGAAAGACATCCGCACTGAAGTGGAATCTGGCAACGTTGCTGCCGTTCTTGATGGCGATCTTGATTCCTTTATGGAGGGCTTCCTGCGTTGGCGCAGGGGGCATGCACAGTAATGCCTGTATGGGTTTCCTGCCCGCCCTCGCGCGGTAGTCGTGCATTGCTAGGTTGGGTCTCTTCATGATTCGTCTCGAAAATGTCTCCAAGGTCTATGGCTCTGACACGCCAGCCTTACGCGATGCCTCTTTTGATATTCCAAAGGGTGAATTTGTGTTCCTTGTCGGACCGTCCGGTTCAGGAAAATCAACCCTGCTTCGTCTGATGAATCGCCAGGAACGTCCGGAACGCGGCAACGTATGGGTGGCTGGTCGCAACATTAACGAAATGGCAAATAGTCAGATTCCATTCTTGCGTCGCACCATGGGCAACGTGTTTCAGGACTACAAACTGTTGCCAAACAAGAGTGTGTTCGAAAATGTTGCGTTTGCTCTGGAAGTTATTGGTAAGCCGCGCCACATTATTGCCCAGCAAGTTCCCCAAGTTCTAGAGCTTGTGGGTCTCGGCGATAAACAAGATCGTTTACCGCATCAGCTTTCAGGTGGAGAGCAACAACGAGTATCTATTGCTCGCGCTTTCGTAAACCGTCCTCTTATTTTGTTGGCAGATGAGCCCACCGGAAACCTTGACCCGTCAACGGGTGAAGGCATCATGGCGCTGTTGGAAGCGATCAATGGCACCGGCACAACGGTTGTTATGGCAACGCATGACCATCGCGTCGTTAACGCCATGCGTAAGCGTGTTATTCAGCTTGACCGCGGCGTCATCGTGCGAGACCAAGAACGCGGGGTCTACGAATGATTCAGCGCATTTCCTACGCCTTTCGCGAGACCATTGCTAGTTTCCGTCGCAATGTCACGTTGTCTGTAGCGGCAATCATCACGTCGGCAGTTTCACTCCTTCTTGTAGGTGCAACATTCCTGATGCAGCGCGCCTTTGACAATCTCCTTGTTCAATGGCGTGGAGACGTCGGAATGATCGTGTTCGTTCGTCCTGACGTTTCACCTGAAGCATTGAAATTTGTCGAGCAGAACCTCAAGTCCCAACCGAACATTATTGATGTGCCGAAACTTACATATCTAGATAAAGCCGGAAGTTTTGAAGAGGCTAAGCGTGTATTCGCTGGCGATGCCACAACATTGAGCCTGTTGTCGATAGAAACGATTCCGTCTCAATTCAAAGTAGTACCGAAAACTACAGACCCTGAATTGGTGCGTAGCCTTGCGGATCAATACCGAACACTTCCCGGAGTGGCCGGAGTGTCGCTTGCAGAAGATGAGTTTGATGTCATTTCCACGTTGTCCGGATTTGTTCGGACTGTCACCATTGCAATGTCTTTAGTTCTGCTCGCGGTTGCGGTCATTCTCATTTGGAACACAATTCGCACCGCGATTTTTGCTCGGCGCCGGGAAATTGAAGTGATGAAGCTTGTGGGTGCCACTGACTGGTTCATTCGTGTGCCGTTCATTCTTGAAGGCCTTATTCAGGGTCTCGTCGGCGCCATTTTCTCTTGCGTTGGCTTGTGGACACTCAACAGCGCATGGACTTCCGGAGTGGCCGGTTTCAAATCAGGCACTGGTGTTAGTTCGCTCGTTGTGCCAGATTCGTATTTGAACGGCGTCATGATTGTATTGTTAATCATTGGTGCAACTGCTGGCGGCGTCGGCTCTGGTGTTGCCTCCAGCAAGTTCCTCGACGTCTAGTCGAACTACTGACATATCGGCCCATATCGCTAGGGTCGTGGTATGGATTTTCAAGACATTCTCCTCGACATATCTGATGGCATCGCCACAATTACGTTGAATCGACCAGACAAGTTGAATGCGTTCACGGGGCGCATGATGTACGAAATCATTGCTGCGTTAGACATCACAGATGCTGATGACAATGTCAAAGTTGTCATATTCACTGGGGCTGGCCGTGCGTTCTGTGCCGGAGCAGATCTCTCTTCAGGTGGAGACACTTTCGCTAAGGGCGGCAGTGATGTGCAGACTAAGCAAGGCGTTCCTCGCGATGGTGGCGGACTTGTTTCTTTGCGCATCTACGAAAGCCTGAAGCCTGTGATTGGCGTCATCAATGGACCAGCAGTTGGTGTAGGAGTCACTATGACTCTGCCGATGGATTTCCGACTTGCAAGTGACACTGCCAAATTCGGTTTCGTCTTTGCAAAGCGCGGAATTGTTCCTGAAGCATGTTCGTCATACTTCTTGCCACGCCTAGTCGGAATTTCTCAAGCAACAGAATGGGTATTTACCGGCCGAGTCTTCCCAGCGTCTGAAGCATTGGCAGGTGGCTTGGTGCGCAGTGTTCATGCACCGGATGACCTAATGGCTGCCGCAATCGCTATCGCTCGTGAAATTGCAGACAACACTGCACCTGTATCTGTTGCTATGTCGCGAAAAATGTTGTGGCACATGTTGGGTGCTTCTCATCCAATGGAAGCGCATCGTGCAGATTCGCGTGGCATTCAACAGCGTGGTCGTAGCGCCGACTCAAAGGAAGGTGTTGTCAGTTTCCTCGAGAAGCGTGCTGCTGTGTACCCAGACAAGGTCAGCGGTGGGCTTCCAAGTATTTTCCCTGGTTGGGAAGAGCCAGAGTTTTTCTAACTCATGTCTGAAACGACGGGTAACAAGTCTCTCTATGAGATTGCAGGGCCCGACTTCTTTATCCACCTTGTAGATGCGTTCTATGACGGCATAGAAACTGATCAGGTGCTGTTGCCGTTGTATCCGGAAGGTAGCGATACAAAGGGAGCACGTGAACGGCTCGCGCTATTCCTCATGCAGTATTGGGGTGGTCCTGATACGTACATGCAGGAACGTGGCCACCCTCGCCTTCGCATGAGACACAACCCATTTGTTATCGGTGCGTTAGAACGCGACCATTGGTTGATGCATATGGCGGCAGCTATTGAGCAGACAATCCCAGAAGTAGATGAGACATATCGAGAGCATGTCACCACAGAACTTACTAACTACATGGTTAACGCCGCAGAGGCCATGCGCAACGTTTAGCTAGTCGTGATGTGAATCAGGGCCAAGGGCATGCATGGCGATTGCTGCTGCTGCCCCCACGTTTAATGAATCAATGCCACCGTGCATCGGTATGCGAACAACATGGGTCGCCTCAGTCATGGTGATTTGTTCAAGTCCGTCACGTTCGCTGCCAAGAAGCAGTGCTGTCTTCTGTCCGCGTGTAACTTCAACCGATGCAAGTGATGCAGCAGAAGCATCAGGGGTCATGGCATACGACACGTAGTTGTGTTGCTGCAATAGTTTCCCAATGTTTTCATCGTGAGCTAGTCGAACAAAGGGGACCGACAGTCCTGAACCCATTGACACGCGTAATGCTCTGCGGGCTAACGGGTCCGCGCTGCCCGCGGAAAGCACAATTGCGTCCCACCCAAGAGCTACGGCACTGCGCACAATGGCTCCAAGGTTTGTTGGGTTATCAATCTCTTCCGCCACAACAACACGGGTTGCACGCGACAAGACATCATGTGCTGAAGCCAAGGCTGGCCGGCGAAATAGCCCCGTTGCACGCAAGGGGACACCAAGTCCTGTTACATCGCCGCGTAGTTGTTCTGAACCAATGAACACCTGAACTGATTCATCAACTAAATCAGCTAGTCGCATGCCAGTTGGTTCGTCACACAACAATGCGATGGCTTCGTAGCGCAATTCAATTGCTCGATCTACTACTAGGTCACCTTCAGCGACAAACATGCCAGCACCAACTGCATCAAGCCGATCAAGCCTGCTTGCTAATTGTCTGTCACGCCAACGAAATGGGTCTAGCCGTGGGTCGGACCCATCAGTGACGTGAATAATCATTTAACGAATTGAACTAGTAGTACCACGGGAATGGCGACCAGTCAGGTGCGCGCTTCTCCAAGAATGATTCGCGGCCTTCGTCTGCTTCATCCGTGCCGTACGCAAGGCGTGTTGCTTCTCCAGCAAAGATTTGCTGACCAACGAGACCGTCGTCAACAAGGTTGAATGCAAACTTCAACATGCGTTGCGCAGTTGGGCTCTTGCCATTGATTTCTTTTGCCCATTCAAGTGCAACTTTTTCAAGGTCTGCGTGCGGCACTACTTCGTTCACAGCTCCCATGGCCTTCATGTCATCTGCTGAGTATTCACGACCAAGAAAGAAGATCTCACGAGCGAACTTCTGGCCAACCATCTTTGCAAGGTAGGCAGAACCATATCCGCCATCGAATGACGCAACATCAGCATCGGTTTGTTTGAAACGAGCATTTTCGCGGCTCGCAAGCGTGAGGTCTGACACAACATGCAAACTGTGCCCACCACCGGCGGCCCAGCCAGGCACAACGCAGATCACAACTTTTGGCATGAACCGAATAAGGCGTTGTACTTCCAAAATGTGCAAGCGGCCAGAACGGCCACGATCAACAGTGTCTTGTGTGTCGCCGTCTGCGTACTTGTAGCCATCTTTGCCACGAATGCGTTGGTCGCCACCGCTGCAAAATGCCCAGCCACCATCTTTGGGTGAGGGACCATTTCCTGTCAGCAATACACAGCCAACATCAGTTGTCATGCGGGCATGGTCAAGGGCTGTGTACAGCTCGTCAACCGTGTGTGGACGAAATGCGTTGCGTACTTCTGGGCGGTTGAAAGCCACACGTACGGTGCCTTGGTCCACTGCACGGTGATACGTGATGTCAGTGAATGAAAAGCCAGGCACTTCGCGCCATGCGGACGGGTCGAAAATAGGTGAGATAGTCACATCATCATTGTTCCACGCCAACGCCCGTATCGTGGAAACCGATGGCTACATGGGCAGAAGTTGAAACACAGGCGCCAGACGTTGCGGCAGCAATTCTTGCTCGGTTCATGGGGCACCCTCACCATGTCCTCGGCACATTGAATCGTGATGGCGCCCCTCGACTCAGTGGAATCAACGTCATGCATAACGAAGAGATTTTGTGGTTTGGCTGCATGTCTTCGTCACGCAAAGCAATTGACATTGAACGAGACCATCGAATCTCTCTCCATTCAGCCCCACTATTGGAGTCGCTTGAAGGGGGAGACGCTGTCATTTCTGGGCTTGCACGCTCACTAGCGCCAGAGCGGGTGCTGGCTTGGCGGCCTGAGACGCCGGCGAATGGTGTCTTTTATGAAGTTGATATTTCCTCAATGCACCTTGTGGAAGTTCGTGGTGAAGATCTCATAGTCACTATGTGGGATACGGAGCATGGTGTCCGTAGCGTCAATCGGCAATGACAACACTTATTGCTTTCTCAGGTTCGCTACGGGCCGATTCTTTTAATACACGCATTCTAAAGGCCCTTCCAGCCCTTGCACCAGAAGGCACCAACATCGCACTGTTCGATATTGCTGAATTGCCGATGTACAACCAAGATCTCGACGCCGACACTGTGCCGCCAATAGTCGAGGCTCTGCGTGCGGCCATCGCTGAGGCTGACGGAGTGATCATTGCCGGCCCTGAATACAGCGGTTCGTACTCAGGCGCAACAAAGAACCTCATCGACTGGGCATCACGTCCGTTTATGAAGGGCCCGATCATTGGCAAGCGCTCCATGGTGATTGGTGCAACACCCGGACCTGGTGGTGGTGCTCGTGTTGTGGAAGCAACAAGTGCGTTGCTAACCGCTTTAGGTGGCACTGTTGTCGGTAGAGCAAACGCTGCAGCAATTCACGAAAAGATTGCGCCTGATGCACACGTGATTACGGATGAAGAGTTCGCGCAACAGCTGCGCGATGGTCTCGCTGCGTTCTAGTTACCAGGTATCAACCATTGGGCGTTTCTTGCCCGTGCGTTGACGCCATGATGTGCCTCTGCCGATAATCGACAAGATGCGTGCACGAGTCTCCGCTGGATCAATAACATCATCAATTTCCACGTGGCTTGCCATGTTCAATGCGTTGCCCCGTTCGTAAGCGCTTGCTATCAACTTTGCTTCAAGTGCTGCACGCTCTGCATCGTCGGTAATTGCTTCAAGTTCTTTGCGGTACCCAAGTCGCACTGCGCCTTCAAGTCCCATTCCGCCAAACTCGCCAGTTGGCCATGAAACGGTCATGGTGTTTGCATGGAAGCTGCCACCAGCCATTGCTTGCGCACCGAGGCCATAGCCCTTACGCAACACTATGGTGATCCATGGCACCGTGATGCTGGCAGCAGTAACGAACATTCGGCCAAAGTGTCGCACCTGGGCGGTCTGTTCTGCATCAGGGCCCACCATGAACCCCGGGGTGTCACACAAACTGATAATCGGAATGTCGTATGCGTCGCAGAGTTGAATGAATCGCGATGCCTTATCTGATGAATCGGAATCAATTGCGCCACCCAGGTGCGCTGGATTGTTAGCAATGACACCAATCACTCGACCCTCAACGCGCATGAACACAGTCAGAATGCCAATGCCAAAAGTCGGGCGCAATTCAAGAGCAGTTCCAATATCTGCCAATGCATCAATCACGGTGCGCACGTCGTACACGCGTGTGCGTTGTTCGGGTATCAACCCACGCATCACATCGTCAGGGTGCCTGGTCCATGTAGACAATGGGCCTTGAAAGTACGACAAGTACTGCTTGGCTGCTGCCACTGCTTCCTCTTCGTTTGCAACGCGAATATCTACAACACCATTAACTGTTTGCACATTGATGTCGCCAATGTCCGTTGGCTTGACTGATCCGAGTCCGCCGCCTTCAATCATGGCGGGACCAGCCATACCGATATTCGAATTTTCCGTAGCGATAATCACGTCGCAGCATCCGAGCAATGCTGCGTTACCTGCGAAGCAATAGCCCGAAGTAATGCCAACTATTGGTACAAGGCCTGACAATTGAGCAAAGTACGCGAACGCCAAGCAGTCAAGACCCGCAACACCAGGGGAGTCTGTGTCGCCTGGGCGACCTCCACCACCTTCTGCGAACAAAATGAATGGCAAACGAAGTTGTTCAGCAACTGCGAACAGCCGGTCCTTCTTTTTGTGATTCAACGAGCCCTGTGTGCCGGCCAGAACCGTGTAGTCGTATGACGCCACAGCTACTCGCGATGCATCTTCATCGAACAGTGAGCCGTTTACGGTTGCGAGACCGCCGACAAGGCCATCGCCAGGTGTGTTGCGAATCAGGTCATCAAGAGTTCTGCGTTGACGTTGTGCAGCTACGGCAAATGATCCGTATTCAATGAATGAACCATCATCAACGAGGTCTGCAATGTTGGCACGGGCAGTGCGTTGGCCTTTTGCGGCGCGGCGTGCCACTGCCTCTGGGCGGGCATCGTCTGTGGTCAGATGTCGGCGATCGCGGTATCGGGCAAGGTCAGCACGCTCACCAGTTGCAGCTACATCGGTAGCTTCGGTGGCAGTGACATCAGCAATGGCGCCTGGTGTGATGTGCACCAATACTTGACCAGCTGCAATGGTGTCGCCCTCGGCCACCAGCACAGCCGTGATTGTTCCTTCAACGCCTGCCTCAACGGGGTGTTCCATCTTCATTGATTCCAGAATCAGAATCTCACGGTTGGCACGCACTGTGTCACCTGGTTTCACAGAGATCTTGAATACTGTGCCAAGAATTGGTGACGAAACGTTGTGGGTAGCCATGGCTCATTGTCTCACACAGCCACTTGTCACATCATGTTGAGGGTTCACCTAAAAGTCATGTAGCGCAAACCTAAACACCGCCGTTTTGTAATTTCGACATAACAACATTGTGGTTGTGAGGATCCACCCCCTGATCAGCACGATTGTTGGCGAGCGCGCCCTGAGGCCGATTTCGGCCATCTCAGTCGTCTCTGCAATTGGGACGGTTCTCAGCCCCGCATTATTCCAGATGCCCTTGGTGCTGTCGATGCTCAGTCCACGACTTCCTTTTCTCGTGCTCGCAGCAGGTGGAACAAACCCCGTCTTGTTTGTAACGCTCATCGGTCTTCGCTTATCGATAACTGATTGGCACTGGTTTGATCTTGGTCGGCGCCGCGGTCGCGACCTCGCAATGAAGTCTCGGATATCGCGAAAGATTCTTATGTGGAATCCACGCGCTCAAAAGCTTGGCGTGATGGCACTATTGGCCGTTAGGCCAATTTCGCGTCACTTGTTGTTATCGGGAATGGTGGGAATGAAATCACGTGACGTGGCAATTATTGACGTAATAAGCACTGTTGTATTCCTCGTTGCCATCATCATGACTGTCAAGGGCCTTCGCTAGTAGATTCTCCCGAGTGCTTGCTCTCGTCATTGGTGCTTTTTTGCTCGGGTGGCTTGTAAAAACTATTCGGCCGGTTCCCGTAGTAGTCACGGTGTGGGCTGACAAGTATGTGCTGCAAGTGGCACTGCCTGCAGTGATAATTGCAAAAATCAGCAAAGTCACATTCGGTGCTGATGTTGTACTTCCGATTGCTGTGGCGTGGTCTGTGATGTTGGTGGCAATTACCGCGGTTCTAATCGCTTCTCGGATATTCAAATTGAGCCGATCTGTCACGGGAGCTTTGTTGCTGGTTGGGGTTCTCGGTAACACAAGTTTTCTGGGTCTTGGCATGGTGGAGAGTCTGTTAGGTGCCGACCATCTTGCATCGGCAATTGCGTATGACCAGGTGGGCACTTTTGTTGGCCTTGCATTGTGGGGTTCATTCGTTGCAAGTACCTACGGTGTTGGTGAAGGTGGCTGGAAATCAATTCTGAATCGGCTCGTGCGCTTTGGGCCGTTCTTGGCACTGCTTGCAAGTCTCGTGTTTCGAGTTATCAATCTTCCTGTTGATGTGTATCCGGTTCTCAAAGGCATCGGAAAAACAGTTGCCCCGGTTGCAATGTGCGCATTGGGCTTGCGCTTCACTTTGAATGTCAGTCGTTCGGTTCAGGTGCCCGCGTTGTTTGGTTTGATAACAAAGATGGCAGTGCTACCCGGGCTTGTCTTTGTGATGTCTGTGTTGATTGGTTCGCCACAGGAACTTGCATGGTCAACGTCAATTCTGCAAGCCGCTGCTCCACCCATGGTCACTGCAGGTGTTGTGGCCGTTGGTGCAGGGCTCTCTGCCGAACTAGTCGCCTTTATGGTCGGAGTCGGCACACTTGTTTCGTTTGTGTCGCTCCCGTTGCTGTCTCTATTGCTGTAAGCCTTCAGTGGCGGCTAGTCGTCGGTAATGGGCTAGAACTCAATGCATGATTTCGTTTATTCAACGTCTGGAAGATCTCACCGCTGAAGCACCGCTCGCGCCAGCAATCACCTGTGCGGGTGACTCAATGTCAAGGGCTGAATTGTTGAAAGCTGGCTACAACCTCGCTGTGCATTTACACAACCAGGGAGTCCGTGAAGATGACATGGTCACCGTTGCTGTTCCCAACAGCATTGATTTCTTCATCGCGTACATCGCAGCGTGGAGGCTCGGTGCAACGCCACAACCCATCTCATCGCGACTTCCACAACGTGAACTGGATGCAATCATTGATTTAGCTAACTCATCAGCGGTTGTAGGAGTAGAAGAAGGCTCGGTCGCTAATCGCGTATGTGTGCCAACCGGTTTTCGTGCACTTGATGCCGATGCGTCTCACCTTCCGTATGTCGTGTCTAAGGCTTGGAAGGCTCCAACGTCTGGTGGAAGCACGGGTCGTCCAAAACTTATTGTCTCTGGTGATCCGGCAGCTCTTGACCCAGAAGCGCCATTGCCGCTGTTAATGCAAAAAGGCGGTTGCTTAGTGATGCCAGGACCGCTGTATCACAATGGTCCGGCCGTATGGAGCTGTCAGGCATGGCTGAACGGTTTGCACGTAGTTCTGCTGCCTCGTTTCGATGCAACAGGGACATTGGAAGCGATTCAGAAGTACAAGGGGACTGTTCTGTACATGGTGCCCACCATGATGAAGCGCATCACTCGGTTACCTGAAGAAGAACGACTTTCATATGACCTTTCCAGTTTGCAAGTTGTGTGGCATCTTGCTGAGCCGTGCCCGGAATGGCTGAAGCAAGAGTGGATCGATTGGTTGGGTGCAGAACGAATTTTCGAACTGTATGCAGGCACTGAAGCACAAACTGCAACAGTGATTACAGGTCATGAGTGGCTTGCACATCGTGGCTCAGTCGGGAAAACAATTCCTGGCACAGTGAAGATCACAAACGAAGACGGTGCAGAACTTCCGGCAGGGGAGATGGGTGAAGTGTGGATGCGCAGTTTACGCGAGACTCCCACCTACAAATATGTCGGCGCTACTGCCCGCACGTTAGAAGGCGGATGGGAATCACTCGGCGACATGGGGTATCTCGATGCCGAAGGGTATTTGTACTTGGGTGACCGTGCAGCAGACATGATTTTGTCTGGCGGTGCCAATATCTATCCAGCAGAAATTGAATCAGCGATTCAAGAACACCCAGCCATCAAGTCATGCGCTGTTATTGGGTTCCCCGATGAAGACAAAGGCAATGTGATTCACGCAATTGTGGAAGCAGACCCCTCTGAAATTAGCGAAGCCGATTTGAAGACCTTCCTCGGCGAGCGTTTAGTGATTTACAAGGTGCCACGCACGTTTGAATACGTGGATTTCGCACTACGAGACGATGCCGGCAAGGTGCGTAGGTCGGCACTGCGGGCCGAACGTCTACCTATTCAGTAATTACTGCGGCAGTAAGCCGTAATGCGTTGCCACCTAGTACTTTTTGAAGCACGTCTTGTGGCACATTCATATTTGTTAGCCATGCAATGCAGGCAGTGACGCTAAGAGTGGTGTTGGGGCAATCAGATCCGAACAAGATGCGGTCAGGGTGGCGTGCGATGTGTTCTGCTGTGATCGTTGGGTGTTCCGTTACCACTGGAGTTAGGTCTGCGTGCAGCGACGGATGCAGATCCATGAGGGCAATAGCTTCGGGTGCTGCATGGTGTCCGCAGTGGGCCAATATCAATGGCATGCCCGGAAACTGATCTGCTACTTCACCGATAGCGGGAAGTTCTTCAGCATCGGTTCGTCCATTTACGTTGTGACCAAGGTGCACCACCGCAGGAAGGCGGCGTTCAGATGCAAACGCAAACACAGGTTGCAGTCGCACATCATCAACAGCAAAGTTTCCAACCGAACAATGCAATTTCAACACTCGTAGTCCGAGTGCATCTACTGCATGACGAACAATGTCAACAGGGTTCTCGTCGTCGGGGTGAATGGTAAGGCCACCGACTACTCGTACACGCGACTGTGCAAACTGGGCAACAGTTTCGGCTGATGCAGCATTAAGGCCCTCAGCAACGCCAGCTTTATGTGCGTATGGCAATGTCCAAATGGCATCAACCCCTTCACGCGCCAGTGTCTCGATGACAACCGGATGATCATTGGGGTAGGCGAGCGTGAAGGTGGAGCTCACCCCAGCATCAAAGAATGCTCGTACCTTCTGGCCGAGGCGACCCGGTAGGAGATGCACGTGTGAATCCACCACTGTCATGCCGTTTATTGCCATGCGGTCACAGTAGCCACTTCATGCCGTGCGACAATGTGTCATGGCTATTTTCGCTTTTGATAATGAACTGATACTGACTGGCCCGTTTCGTGCCCCGCGCCAGATGTTGGCGGATCAGGAATACGACGGCCATACGAGCGTGCACGACGATGCCACGGCCGACAAGTTGGGATTACCAGGTGCACCCATAGAAGGACCAACACACTTCAGCCAGTTCGACCCATTGGGAGTTGCGATGTGGGGGAGTGCGTGGTTTGAACACGGTTGCATTAGTTCCCATTTTGAAAACATGGTGATTGAAGGCGAGGAAGTGCAAGCAACTGCAACTCGGACGTCTGCAACATCGGCACGTATCGGCGCAGTTAAGTTAGACGGCAATTCAGTTCTGTCCGGAACCATGACTCTTGGGCCGAATCATTCGGAAACAGAACTCGACCGAAGGCTTGCATCCTTGAAAGACCCAGGCGAGTTGTTCATCATTGATCAAATGCATGTGGGAGACAAAAGCGCACCCGAGCGTGTGTCGATGTCATTTACGGAAAGCAACGGACACTTGTATCCGTTTTCACTCAATGACAAGTTGCAGATGATTACAGAACCATCGCCCTGGTACACATCTGCTACTGCTGCGCAATCGCCATGGGGTCGTGCAGTTATTCCTACCGAAATGGTCAGTGTCCTGGCTCACAAGGGTGGCTTCGCCGGTAAAACACGTGGGCCTGCTGTGGGGCTGTTTATCGACTTAGAAGTTCGGGTTATCAATGGTCCGCTATTTGTTGATGCTGAATATGAATTGGTGCACGAAATAGTAGGCATGGGTCAAAGTCGACGTGTTGAAAGTTATTGGACTCGTACATCAATCACCGATCCGACGTCCGGAGTTCTTGCAGCGACTGTGCTGCTGCATCAAGGTGTTTTCAAGGCTTCGTACGACAAATACCCTGCCGACAAACTTGCGCCTTAAATTTCGACGTGTGACCCGACTTCGAAGACGCGGTCCGTTGGCAAGTTGAAGAATCGACCGGCACTGTCTGCGCCACGATTGAGCCATACGAACAAGTGCTCTTGGAGCGGATTCATTCCTGGTGCTTTACCAGCAATGATTGATTCATGTCCGAGGAAGTAGGTGACGTCTTCTGCGTCGAACTCAAGACCGAAGTGAGACATCGTCGATAGAACCGCTGGAACATCTGGTTCGTCCATGAATCCGAATGTTATTTGCACTTGAAAAACTCCAGGAGCAACTTTAGTGATGTGGGCGCGATCTTCTGGCGCAACACGTGGTTCTTCTGCAGTATCAATTGCAACAATAAGAGTGCATTTGTGGAGGACTTTGTTGTGCTTCAAATTGTTCACAAGCGCAGGTGGTGCTTTGCCCAGATCCTTAAACAAGAAGACCGCAGTTCCAGAAACGCGCTTCACGTCTTCGGTCTCATCGAGAACTTCTTCAATCGGGCGTTCTCCACGATGGATGCGATCAGCAACGAGCATGCGTCCACGGCGCCAGGTTTGCATCTGGATCATCAGAATGATTCCAACTGCAAGTGCGAACCAGCCACCGTGAGGAATCTTGATGATGTTGGCACCAAGGAATCCCAGTTCAATAATGAATAGCGGAATACATACAGCGAAAGCGCGGAATCGGCTCCAATTCCATCGATCAGTGAGCACTCGGAAAAAGATGAGGGTTGTGATGGCCATTGTCATAGTGACTGCGATGCCATATGCGGCTGCCAAGTTACTAGCGGTGCGGAATCCGAGGACTAACCCGATGCAGGCGATCATGAGAGCCCAGTTGACGAGTGGAACATAAATCTGGCCGGAATGACTGTGAGAGGTGTGGCGTATTTTGATTCGCGGCAGATAATCCAATTGCACAGCCTGGGCTGTGAGAGAGAACACCCCTGATATCAAAGCCTGAGATGCAATGACAGTTGCGCACGTGGCAAGCACTACGAGCGGGATAAGAAGCTGCTCGGGAGCCATTCTGAAAAAGACGCTTTCAATATCTTCTGGGTTCGCCAAGAGAAAAGCTCCTTGACCCCAATAATTCAACAGCAATGACGGCAACACCATCGCGTACCAGCCAATTGTGATGGGGCGACGACCAAAGTGACCCATGTCGGCATACAGCGCTTCGCCGCCTGTGACCACTAAGAAGATTGATCCAAGCGACAGGAATGCTTTGCCAGATTCATGTGTGAAATAACGAACTGCGTACATGGGGTTTACAGAACTAATGATTCCTGGTTCAGGAATGATTTTTGACAATCCGAGAAGTGCCAACGTGGCAAACCACACCATCATGATTGGTCCGAATACTTTGCCTACGGCTCCGGTGCCTCGGCTTTGCACCATGAATAGGCACAGCAAAATAACTACGGCGATGGGAAGAACCCATGAAGCAAAAGCAGGAGACACTTCTTCAAGGCCTTCCACCGCACTCAAGACTGAAATTGCAGGCGTAATGATTCCGTCTCCGTAGAGAAGTGCCGTTCCGAAAACACCAAGAGAAACGAGAAACCCTGCCTTGGTGTTACGTGAACTGCGTTTCGGCATCACAAGGGCAGTTAATGCCAAGATGCCGCCTTCGCCTTTATTGTCAGCGCGCATGACAAGTAGGAGGTACTTAATCGAAATAATGATGACGAGTGCCCAGAATGCCAACGAACAAATTCCGTATACGTTGATTGCGTCGACGGTCATCTCGTGTGACTTCTCAGTAAAAGATTCTTTGAACGAATACAGAGGGCTAGTGCCAATGTCTCCGTACACGATGCCAAGTGCACCCAGTGCTAGTGCGGCGGTACCGGCTTTGGTGTGGCTGTGCTCACCATGAGGTTCATGATCATGAGTCTGGCTGGCCGGCTGTTGTGCTGCCGCCTCGGCATTGCGCTTAGCGCCCTTTACCGAATCGATGTCGGCTGTTTTGTCTGATCCCACAGGAAGGCAACACTACTGCTTCGGTAGGGCAAACTCCTATAAGTACGGCCACAAGTATGGCGAAAGGCCTATCGAGAAGTTGTGGGGTACGGCAACCAAGTGGCCGCTTCAAAGTCATACAGCTTGCAGGTCTTCGTGGCCTGCAGGTATGCCTTCAGCGAATACTTGGAATAACGCACGGTGTCTGGGAACGCCTCGGCAATGGCAGCAGCTGCTTGTGGCAACTTGTGGAACGGAATGCGGGCATCAACGTGGTGAGGCACATGAACGAAAATGTTGTGAAACCAGAGATAGTTAATGATGCGTGGCGTGTGAAGAACGGTGGTTGATTCCATCTGTCCGTTGAACTGGGTCCACTCTTTACGAGTCCACCAACGAATGTCAGGTGCCACGTGGTGAACGTAGACAGTCCAGCCGATGATCTGTGTGAACAACAAGAACGGAACAACCAACACTTTGATTGGCATCCAGATGGCTGTTGCGATACCACCGGTGAGTGCGCCAATAACAACCATTGCTGCAGTAGCTACAAGTAGTGCTGAACCAAGTGTGATTTTGTCGCGAACAATTTCGTCGTGACGCTTGCCGGGCGCATTGAAACGCCACATCTTGAGCCACCACACTTCACGAAGGAAATAAGCGCCAGAACCAATGCACGACCATTCAAGACGATGACGAAGTTTTTGTGCTCCGCTCAGTGCCTCATAATCAGCAACAGTGAGTGGGTGCCAGACAAAGTCGAAACCTTGGCGAGTGGTGTAGCCGTGATGAATTCGGTTGTGTCCGAGATCCCATGCAGATTCGCAATGAACACTCGGACCCATGCACAGTTGCGCGATGATGCGATTCGCCTTACGCGAATCAAGAAGTGCGTTGTGCGATGCGTCATGACCTAAAACAAATAGTCCTGACACTGCAAGGCCTGAAAGTAACCACCAGATGCCAACTGCCCACCAAGTGTTAGTCATGACTAACGCGACCGTAGGAACTGCGTACAACACAGTTGCTTGAACGAGTGCACGTGTTGCGCGCATCCGGGAACGTTCGTAACAGACGGGCGGGATGATGGCGCGCACGTCGTTGAGCGAGTTTTCCCGAGGGGCTGGCATGGTTGGTGATTCGATACTCACCTCCACAGGTTAGATGCCTACCTACCGTTAGGTAGGGGCTTTCCGCAGAATCTTGGTCACAGAGATCGGGAATGCCTATTTCAGGCGGTTCCTTAACTGAACCAGGACTTCAATTCCCACAATTTCGGACAACTCATCACCAAGGCTGTCAAGGACAGACGAGTCACCGACATATGCGTCGGTACCTTCCGTACAGCACCAGGCCATTTTGGTGCCATGGTCACCCCAGTCGGCACGTGACCATCTGCGAACAGTGGCAACTTCCACATTGTTTTCGCGCATCTCCCAATCGACCTTGATAGGCAACTGCCAACAGACTGACGGCTTCCAGTCAATGGGTGATTCATCGAAGTGCTCGGCGGCCAAGTGCAGTGCGCATCCTTCGCCGCCTTCAAATCCAGTGCGGTTATGGAAAATACATGCACCATCAATGACACGGGTTGCAGAGTACGACTCGTCTGAGAACACTGTGCCTGCATTTGCCTCAGGGTGGAATTGAAACAAGTGCGGGGGAATAGTGGCAGCGGCAGCAGACAGATTTCGTGCTTCGTTGATTCCGTCTAGTTCTGCCCCCAGCGAACAACAGCCGTGGCCGAGCGATTCGTCGGCTGTGGCGTTGATCCCTTTGCATCCCTTGCCCCAGATACATGTCCAGTTGGAATCAAGGAAATCGCGGTCGAATCGCCAGACGGTATCCCCGGCATCCACTTCTTCGTAATTGCTCACGAGCCCACAATAGGTCGAGTTCTAACTATGTGACATTGGTCTCGTTATACAAAGATGAAGACATGATCAACCATTACCGTGCTGCCCGTGCCGAACTCGATGCGCCGGGGTCACCCTTTGCTACAACCATGACTGAAGTTCGTGGTGTGAATATGAAGACATTCGTGTCTGCTCCGCCCACCATGCGAGTGATCTGGGAAAACTCCATTGGTCACGCTGATAAGGACTACATCGTCTATGAAGATGAGCGTTACACGTATGCGGACATTCATGCACAGGTGCGCAAACTTGCACAGTATTTAGTTGAACACGGCGTCACGCCAGGAACTCGCGTCGCACTCGCTATGCGCAACTACCCGGAATGGGTTGTTGGCTACTGGGCAATTTTGTCGGTGGGTGCAGCCGTTGTGGGCATGAACGCATGGTGGACAACACCAGAGATGGAATACGCACTGAATGACAGTGCGCCGGTTGTATTGATTGCAGACGACGAACGCCTTGAGCGATTCGAACAAATTGAGAAAACGCCATCAGTGCACATTCTCGGAGTGCGTACAGACCGTAAGTTGCCTGCCGGTAGTGGCCGTTGGGCAGACGTTCTTGCAATGGCTGACCCTGGCGTTTTGCCAACTGTTGACATTGATACTGACGACGACGTCACCATCTTTTACACATCAGGCACCACTGGTTTTCCAAAAGGTGCGCAGCTAACGCATCGCGGATCAGTGTCAAACATTTTCAACATGCTCACCATGACAATGGCTGCTAACTCAGCCGAAGCAAAAGGTATTGCAGCTGGTGATATTCCAGCACCAACAACTGCGCCGTCGGCATTTCCTCCTGCTTTCATGGCGCCGACACCTTTGTTTCACGTAACGGCGTGTAACTGCATCTTGCACCCTGCAACCGTGATGGGTGCGAAACTTGTTCTCACTTATAAGTGGGATCCAGGCCGTGCTCTTGAACTAATTGAGCGTGAACGCGTCACCACTTTGTCTGGTGTTCCCACTATGAGCCGCGAGTTGTTACTTCACCCAGATTGGGAAACTCGCGACACTTCGTCCTTGCAAGGCATGGGTGGCGGTGGAGCACCATTGCAGCCAGACCTCGTCCACAAAATTGCAGGTGCGTTGAAGGGCGGCCAACCATCGACTGGATATGGCATGACAGAAACATGCGGAATCATTACTGCAAACTCGGCTCGCTGGCTTATCGCAAAACCTGCTTCATGCGGACCATTGGTACCGACACTTGAAGCAAAATTTGTTGATGAAGATGGAAACGATCTTCCATCCGGTCCAGACACTGTCGGGGTTTTGTGCGTCAAAGGCGCAGTCATTATTAAGGGTTACCTCAACAGGCCAGAAGCTAATGCTGAGACAATTCGAGATGGTTGGCTAAACACAGGTGATATCGCCCGAATTGACGAAGATGGTTTTGTATTCATTGTTGACCGTGCAAAAGACATGGTGTTGCGTGGCGGTGAAAACGTGTACTGCAGTGAAGTTGAAACTGCTATCTACCATCACGAATCAATTGCTGAAGCTGCTGTATTTGGTATCCCAGATGAGCGTTTAGGCGAAGAAGTTGCAGTCGTGTTGGTTCTGCGCCCCGGTAAAACACTCGGCGAAGATGAACTGCGCTCTTTCCTTGGTGCAACTCTTGCAAAGCACAAGATTCCATCAAAGGTCTGGTTCCGTGACGAACCAATTCCTCGTAATGCAAGCGGCAAGTTCTTGAAGCGCGAACTGCGCAAAGAACTTATTGGGGAATAAGCACTCCGGCCACCTCGGCCAAGATCTCAATTGAGCGAATGCGTGAGGCAGTGCTGTCTGCATGGTGCGCAGTCATGATCTCGTCTGCATTTGTCAACGACTGGAATTCTTCTAGACGCGCTTTGATGGTTGACGCAGTTCCAATGGCCGAATACTTGAATACTTCATCAAGGTACGACGCCTGTGGAGACAACAGTGCGGCGTCTACTTGCTCGTCGGTTAACGGATGGCCAGGACGGCCAAAAATACGACGTGCAAATGAACGCTTACGTCGTTCGAATTGGGCTGCAGCTGATTCTTCAGTGTCGGCAGCAATCACACTCATGCTTGCAATCACATAGGGCTTGTCCAATTGCAAAGACGGAGTGAATCGTTCACGGTAAATGCGAATCGCATCCAAAAGTGATGCAGGTGCAAAGTGCGAAGCAAATGCATAGGGAAGACCTAGTACCGCGGCAAGTTGAGCGCCGTACAAAGAAGACCCCAAGATGTACAACGGAATATTTGTGCCGCGTCCGGGCGTTGCAATTACGTCAGCAACCCTCGAGGTGTCGCCAAGGAATCCCTGTAACTCTTGGACGTCTTGTGCGAATGTTTCGGCTGCACGTGGGTCACGTCGCAAAGCCTTCACCGTCGTTTGGTCTGTTCCCGGTGCTCGACCAAGACCAAGATCAATGCGACCAGGGTGCAGTGTGGCCAGCATTCCGAATTGTTCAGCAATTACTAAAGGGGAGTGATTCGGCAACATCACGCCGCCTGAACCAAGTCGAATTGTTGAGGTGTTTGCGGCAACGTGCGCGATAAGAACTGCGGGTGCAGATGATGCGATGGTCTCAGAGTTGTGGTGTTCTGCGTACCAAACACGCGTATAGCCAAGTCGCTCTGCCGCTTGGGCTAACTGAACGCAGCCTTCAAGGCTCTCGCGCAGTGATTCACCTGCACCAATAGATGCCAGGTCAAGAATGGAAACAGGAACAGTGGCCATGAGAATTACAGAGGTGGGCTAACTCGTTCGAGAACAACTCGAACTCCACCCATATCGGGGCGTGTCCAAATCATGTGGCCATCTTCATCAAGTTTGCGCACCACTTCAATCCCTGGCATTCCGACAGGACGCAAAACAAATGCTCCGTCTTCGAAGGTAGCTACAACATGAATTGGAGTGGTGTAGTCAAAAACTGAAACGTCATGAACCGCATTTTCTTCTGTGCCGTCCGCCCGGGCATCGGCAATAGTGCCACCGCCACAATCTACGATGCGGTTCCCGCATTGTTCGATGCGCTCTGTGTAACTCATCAGGCGATCGTCTGCTGGAACTGGCTCTCCGCCACGGGTTGCACTGATGGTTTTCCAAATGCCACGAAGATCAGGCGCACCGGGCGCCAAGGGCTCGGTGCAGCCGCCCAGTATCAGAGGGGGAAACGACGCGCCGTACCCGCCAGTAGGCGTGTGGGCTACAGGGATGTCATTGGCGTTCGTCATCAACCCTCACCCTACTGTTGTCCGGCTCTGGCCTGTTTGTTGGTGAAATCGCTAGGGCCAGCAAATAAGCAGAGGTGGAGTGCCCGATAGTGCGTAGCGTAGGTGTTCTTATGTCAGTTCTTCCCAACGCCGCATTTTCAATAGCACTTGACTGTCAACTCGACAACGTCCCAGGAACCCTTGGCCGGCTGTGCGCCGCCATTGGCGAGGCCGGCGGCAATATTGGCGCCCTTGATGGTTTTGATATTCGAGGCCCAGTTCTTCGCCGTAATGTCGTCGTTCATTGCCGCGATGAAGCTCATCAGAAAACAGTGGTTGCTGCAGTGCAGAAACTTGATGGCGTCACAGTTATTGATTGGTGGGACCGTACGTTCCGTATGCACGAAGCCGGCAAGGTTGAAGTCATCTCCACAGTTCCAGTGAATGACCGTGACGACCTGTCAATGGCGTATACGCCAGGTGTTGCCCGCATCTGTACCGCAATTGAAAACGATCCCTCGCTTTCACACAAATTCACCATTCGTAAAAACACAGTTGCCATTGTTAGCAACGGAACAGCGGTTCTTGGTCTTGGCGATATTGGTCCAGAAGGCGCAATGCCGGTTATGGAAGGCAAAGCACTCTTGTTCAAAGAGTTCGGCGGAGTCAACGGTTTCCCAATCTGCATCAACGCACGTACTGCTGATGAAGTAGTTGATTTCGTACAACGCATTGCACCAACATTTGGTGGCATCAACCTTGAAGACATCAAAGCTCCTGAGTGTTTTGAAATTGAAGAACGTCTTCGCGCAAGCCTCGATATTCCTGTCTTCCACGACGATCAGCACGGAACAGCCGTTGTCACCTTGGCGGCATTATGGAACTCATTGAAGATCACAGGCAAGAAGATGGAAGATCTCACAGTGGTTATTGCTGGTGTAGGCGCAGCAGGTGTCGCCATCGGCAAGATTCTGCTCAATGCCGGTGTTGGTGATGTCATTGGTTGCGACCGTGTCGGTGCTATTTACTCAGGCCGCAGTGAAATGAACTCCGCCAAAGAGTGGTTCGCTGAACACACCAACACTTCTCGTCGTATGGGAACAATCAGCGATGTCATGAAGGGCGCCGACGTATTCGTTGGCGTTAGTGGACCAGACCTCATTACACAAGCAGACGTTCGCACTATGGCAAAGGACCCAATTGTTTTCGCAATGGCTAACCCGAACCCTGAAATTCGTCCAGAACAAGTTGATGGACTTGCAAAAGTCATGGCAACTGGTCGCAGCGATTATCCGAACCAAATCAACAACGTTCTTGCGTTCCCCGGAATCTTCCGGGGAGCACTAGACGCAAATGCAACAGACATCACTGAAGGTATGAAGTTGGCAGCCGCAATTGCAATTGCTGAATCGGTAACCGATGCACAATTGTCTCCTGACTTCGTTGTTCCGTCAGTATTCGACCGCACGATTGTTGAGCGCGTTGCGCCAGCAGTTGCAGCAGCGGCTGTACGTGACGGCGTTATCCGTAAGAGCTAACAGGCCAGCCTCATATTCATCCTGCGTTAACGCAAGATGACAACTTTCTTTTACTCCTTAAGTAATATTTGGGGCTCATGTACGAATCGTTATTGCAATCATCGTTTCTAGTTCGTTTGTTGGTCGCTGTTGTGCCAGCGATGATGGTCGTAGTTCCGCTTACTCTCATGTCTCGAAAGCAAACTGTGGTCAGCAGAGACGATGACAACGTGATGACAACAGCCATGCGCTTTGTGGGTGCAGCCTTCATTTTCATTGGTTCATTCGCCAACTTCACATCGTGGCAGGGCGCAAGTTCGGCGAACGCAAGCTTGAAGACCGAAATAGCGTCATTGTCGGCACTGACTGAAACGATTCTTGATTACAAGACGAATTCGGTGTTGCAAGATGCTGTTTCAAAAATTACGACCTATGTTCAAACCATTCATGACACTGAATTGTCGAAAACAGGCATCAAAGGTTTCATGCAAGATTCGACAAAACTAGAGCGCAAACAGCGAACCAAGAACGCGGCTTTGGGCGCGGCGCCCGAAGTGAAGCGGGACTCTGCAGAGCAACAAGCTCTCGACATCCGTAGTGCAATCATTTCAATTGAAGAAGCTCAAGTTGTGAACGATCGTGACTTAGATCGAATGTTGAAACAAGTTGATGATTTCCAAATCGCACGTCGCAACAGATTGTCGGGCACCTGGCCGCTAGTGCCAGAGGTGGTAATCAGTACTTTCATGGTAATTACGCTTGCAGCATTGGTTTTGATCGGAAGATACCCAACTGGACCTCGTCGTGATCTGAAATGGATGCAGGTCTTGACTTCAGTCGCTGTGGTTTCGGCAGTGTGGTTTTCTGTCCTCTCCACTCAAGACGTGAGTGTGCAAAGCGAGCGCTTCAATGTTCCAATTGAATCGTTCCTAGCCCGATACAAATAAGTTTTCTAATGGTGGAGCTGGGGGGAATCGAACCCCCGTCCATCAGGCGCTATTCGCCAGTGATACGACCATTCCCGTTGTAATGCTGACGCAACATCATCGACGGGTCGATTGCTTTCTTACGAAAACCGCGTGTCGTCTTTCCGGCAGGTCATTGGTCTTTCCCAACGTCAGCGTTCTTTCTCGCTGTCATCCTTCGCTTCTGTTGCCGGGCTGCGATGAATTGGCCCCGTGCGCCATTGCTGGTCACGATGTCTCTCTACAACCTAAGAATTAGGCTGCGAGAGCGAACTGCTCGTTGGCAATTCTGTTTTTTGCCCCGTTTAACGAATCTGAGCAATTCGGGTCGCACGTACGAACAACGAAACTGGTGTCGAAACCTGT
>CAMDLK010000018.1 GCA_945901725.1 Bifidobacterium breve
CAAGAACAAAAAGATCGAGACATGATTCTCTCGATAAGCCCACCGGGAATGTCAATTCTCGACTGGGTCTACGAGTACGACGCACTCACTGTCGCTGTCTAGACAGACAAAAGGACCGCACAGTTTCCTGTGCGGTCCTTTTGTTTGTAGCTCTTCAAGTGTTACGAGAAGTAGAGACGACTTCCGTTAGCGCCACTGCCGCCTGAAACATCTATGTAGAAACCTTGATTGTCTTTACCTACTGAAGTTCCAAGAGACACGTTGCCAGCTGGTACAAGGGTATTTCCACCCTCCCATCTGCACGGTTGAAAAAGAAGGCAAACCCGCACACGAGGGGCCGTGACGGCTGGGGTTGAGAATCCGGCAGAAGACTGGAGGCTTCCATTTCCAATTTGAACTCCCGAGTCCGAGAAGATTACTTGACCTGTACCTCTTGCTCTGGCTTCGACTTCGAAGCCGTTACTGCCGTATCTATGGGTGTTGTCGTACCAGAAACCGACTTCATGTGAGAAGCGCCAGTTATTTGGATCAAGGCCGAACTCGAAATTACGTTGTGAGTCACCATAGAACTTTGTTGAACCCCAGACTTTTGCGTGGACCACAGGCTCTGGTGTTGCGCACGATATGTCCCTGCAGTTCCAGATTTGCAACTGTGATTGCATTGATCCGTATGAAGGCCAGCCTGGAACTTGAAGTCCGCCACCGACAAATATGTGGAAGCCAAATCTATTTCCAGCGTATGACTTGATGAAAAGTTCAGCTCTTCCGCGCATCACGCCGTATCCGACAACGTTTTCTTGCAATCCCTTGGCTTCAAAACCTTGTGCATTGGACTTGAAACTAAAACTAAATTGTCCCAGGTTGACACCAAGTGGGGTGTATTGGCCCGTAGATTCGAGCTCCACATTCCCCGACATGTCATAGGCTCCAATCAGTCGAGACGTAATGCCGTAACCGGTTAGTCCACCGTTGAATCTCAGGCTGGTTGTGCTGCCACTACGGGACAATGTTCCCGTCGGACTTTCAAACACAAATCCACCGAGTGTAAAACCACTAATTGAAAAGTCAATGGTGTATTCCAACACGGGAAGAAATGAAACATTGCCATTCACGACGACATCTACCCCACCAAATTTGCCATCAAATGCCAAGGCGAATCCTTGTGGATATTCAACACCGTCGATTGTGAGGCCGAGGTCTGAATATGAGAATGCAATATAACGAGCAGACAGCGTGTTTTGAATATTGATAATGTTTGGTGAGCCAGCTGTCTGCGATCCGACCGAGAAAGCTATCGTCTTAGCCTGTCCGACTCCCATAGCTGCGGTGAATGGGGTGCCTGGGCTTACTCCCAACTCACGAAGGAAGGTCGGAAGAGTTCCCGATAGTGCGAGGCTGACAGAACTAGGTGTGGTACCAATAAACGAGATTTGTGAGGCAATTGAATTCAAGGTAAATCCTGTAATCCCAAGGAAATTGTTCAGTCCAAGGTTGTTGCCAGAGATGCCAAGGTCAATGGCGTTTCTTTCCGGGGAATATCTGCCGTGACCTCTCAGTGGAATCTGGACTCCATCAATTGTCAGTCGTGTCTCTACATAAATCTCAAAGATTACCGAGCTACCGTCTACTAATACGTCAAGAAAAGTCCTGTCAACCGCAAATGAGTAGCCGCTACCAACAGAAAACTTCATGGAGGTGTTAGGAATCTGTGCAACTGCTTTGTACTTGGTCGGGCTATCTACATAAAACTGTGTGAAGTCGAGAGCCGAACAGTTGAACCCAAGCAACTGGCAGAAATCTGACGGCATTACAACGGCGGGCTTTCCCGAATTCACCATTATGTTGGCTGTGGTATTGGTTTTCGCACCAGAGTTATTTCTTGTCGCGTGAGGCGTAAGAACACCGTTGTTCGGAGTCTGAGTTGAACGCTTATCTTTGAGGGGATTGGGTGCCGTGTTTTTGGTACGCGGCTTCACTGCTAAATCGGTTTTGATAACACTGGACGGCCAGGCGTCCGACTTTTTAACAACTACTTTTTCTTCTTTTGAAGTGGATGATCCCGAGGAGCAAGCAGTTGCAGTGATGACCAATGCAATTACTAACGGGAAGGACAGTTTTTTCAGTTTCATGATTCTCCTGATAGGCAACCCTTAAAAGTTAGCGACTTTTCCCCTCACGAACAAACATGGACTGTTCGTGAGGTAGGAGACAGTTGTCACCCGCGTAAGGGGTTCAGGACCTTGGCCGCTGGAGAGGTACGTTTCTGGGTGCCCAGAACTGGGCGAGAGGGCTTAAAGGAGCCGCAGTTTGGTTGCTGTCTAGACGGCAGGGAAGAGCTGAGACATCTCAACCAGGCGACTGTCTAGCAATGCTGCGTGGCGCACTTGTGCGATCTCGCGGTACTTGGCGTTGTCAACCTTGTCGATGAAATGCTGGCGAGTGGGGTAACGCACAAGAATTACGAGGTCCCAATCTTCGTCTCCGATGACGGTGTTCTTTGGCAGTCCCATCCATATGGGGTCACTTCCGAACTTCACGCCCTCAGATTCATTCAGTTCGCCGTATCGACGAAATGCTTGTCCGCCGGTCATGCCGTCAACGCCGAAACCATCAAGGGCAATGTCTCGAAACTTCAACAAGTTCAGCATGACGATTGATTCGTTTGGGTCAAGTGCGCGCATTGCGTCTATAACTGCGTCGTTTGCTTCAATATGTTGCATTTGGCAACTGTATAACTAAAAGATCACTCCACGCACACACAGAATGCCCACAACAAGGACTGCGACTCCAAGGAGTTTTGATACGACCGTGGATGGCCAGTCTTTACTGTCACGTGCGAACCAGTCAGCAACTCCCAATGCGATGCCGGGAATACTCAACAAGACGAAGGCGTACAAAATCACATTTGGTGATTCGCCATATCGATTGTTGACCAAGATTCCCCACCACAAGGAGATAAATAGCATTACAACAACTCGGAATAAGTTGCGAGGCAGATATCGATGCACGAGAGCAAAATTTGGAAAATGCTCAGTGAACTGGCCGATAACTTTCGGAATGAAGTACATGGCGCCACCCACCCAAAGGGCCCAGTTATTGCCAATAAAGGTCGCTGCTACAAATAGGAACAGTGCGGTACGAATGACCAGCGAAGCGAAGGGCTGCCCGTTCACTACCTCGCGGAATTCCTCAACTTCAACAGTACGTAATCGCTGTGGTGCGTAGGCACGGGCGACGTTTTCAAATATCCATCGTGACGCAATGGCGAGAAGGACTACTACCTGTATGAGATCAGTTCGGTCTGAGTGTAGCGGCTTGTATGTGGTCAATGATGGAAGTGCGCCGAACATGCCTCCAGTGGCCCATGCTCCGAAGAGAGCGCTAAGCACGAAATCCACAAGTCGATTCCAACCAATCTGTTCTTCGCTTGAATCACGCCGGAATGGTCGCGTGGCCGCCGCTACGAGAGGTGGTGCGAATGAGAAGACTGCGATACCAAGAAATCCTCGAACCGAATCAATTGAAGTGAATCCGCCACCGAGTAGGAGAGTTATTCCGAAACTGAGTGCAAACAGCATTCCTGCAAACGCGTCGATAACTCCGAGAATGCAAATTGCAATTACTAATTCAAGGGAAGGAATCATGACTATGAAGTTCGTATTGAAAGCACTTGCGATTCCCATCGCGACAGCTGCAAGTGGCAGTAAGAGCCACATGAAGCCGAGCAACGTGCGCGCGTATGCGCCGTCATCGGCAACTCGAGCAATCATTGGTGAGAATCGATCAAAAGAAGAAGCGATCTTGTTGAGAAGTGTGTCAATCCATTCAAATCGGGGAGTTCGCAATCGGTCTTCGCGCACTTCATTTGAATGAACTCCATATGCCGCACCGACTGAGGATATTTCTCCTCCAGCTTCTTCGCGTTCAACACTGTCACCGCTTGGTGAGTCATTAGTTGCTGAATCATTCGGCGTATTCGTTGGTGCTGCCTCGTCTGAGTTCTTGCGAGAGACTGCCAAAAGCGCAAGAGCAGATGCCAACAGTGCAATCGTTGCAGAGTTACTCATTGGTGGTGCGAGCGGTGGAGTATCGCTCGTTGACGTTTTCGCGACTGCGGGCACGACCTCTTCGGGTGTTGGAATTATCTCTACTGCAACTTCAACAACACGCAACGTGCCGTCAGGTGCAATGCCGTTTAATTGAGCAGTGTGGTCTCCGGGGGGTACTGCATCGCCAATGGAGTATTCCTCAGTAAAACCTCCGTTGCTGTCTACTTGTAACTCACCCAGTTTTGTTGGGGTTGAGAAGAGCCACGTAGATGCAGGGGTAAATGGTTTCAGTCCGCCACCAGCGATGGTGATGAAATCATTGGCCTCAAAGATTGGCATACCGCGAGTGTTCAAGCGCAAGGTGACTGAGGATTTAACTTTTGCGCCTATTTTTATCATGAGGCCTTCACTGGTGGTGATGGTGAGCGATGTCTCGCCCTTGTCAACTTTGACCCAGCCATCTTTTGGCATGCCTGCAACTGCCGCAACGCCTTCAACCTTTTTCTCTATCCCAGACGTGTCATTGGGAACAAGGGAGTTAGGGAGTGTGGTAGTTGTCGTTGGTGCGACAGTTGTTGTGGTTGTCGGCGCGATTGTAGTGATTGGCGCGATTGCGATGGTCGTGGTGGTTGGTGCAACTGTTGTAGTCGTAGTCGTTGGCGCGACGGTCGTGGTGGTTGGTGCAACTGTTGTCGTTGTCGTTGTAGTCGTTGGCGCGACAGTTGTAGAAGTGGTCGAAGTAGTTGTCGTTGTCGGAATTGTTGTATCGATAGTTAGGGCCAGTGCAGAACTTTGTGGCGAATCATTGCCGGCACTGTCGGTAACTACTGCTGTCACAGACCATGTGCCGTCGGTCAGAGTCGCCAATTCGCATGTAGTGGCCACGGCTGTGTCATAGGTACAGGTGATGGTTGTTGAACCATTTACTGCAGTCATCGTGACTATGTCACCCGTTTGTACTCCAGAGACACCGACGTCGGGTGTTGTATCAGACGTGGTGTTATCGGTTGACGATGATCCGGTATCTGATGCTGCATCAAGGTCTGGAAGTGAAGCCCTGCTGGGTGCCGTTGTATCTATGACAATGCTGAGAGGTGCAGATGCCCCAGAAGCATTGTTCTGACTGTCAACTCGACTTGAGGTTACGGACCATGTGCCGTCAGCCAATGCTGGTAGGTCACACGTTGTCACACTGGACGATGCAACGTAAGTACAGGTGACGGTTGCTGCACCCTTAGTTGCGGTCATCGTGACGGTGTCGCCATCAGTGGCCCCGCTTGCTCCCACAGTCGGAGTTGCATCTTTTGTTTCGTTGTCACTTGTGGAACTTCCAGTGTCCGAAGAAGTGTCGAGGTCGGGAGTATTTGGTGCTGAGATTGCAGCAACGGTGATACTCAGGGTTGACGTAGTTGCTCTGCTCAAAACATCTGTTACTGAATAGGAAAGTGGTGTGACTGTCCCCGTAAAACCGCTTGATGGTGTAAAGGTCACTATGCCTGTCGACGTGTTTACAGCCCACTCTCCTTGGCCGTTGATTGTGACACTTTGCTCAGTGCATGTCGGCGGTGTGTCGCTTGTTCCGCATAGCAGTAAAGAACTCGCAGCAAGTCCGGTCCCGGTGTCGTTGTCAAGTGGCGACAAAGTGATGGCGCTAGTTACTACGCCAGATGCTGAATCTGTACGTGCTGAAGGTAGGGCAGGTGGCTGAATGGTCGCACTAATGGTTGATGAATATGCGGTGCCTACAACATCAGTACCTGTGTACGTGATTGGCGTTGCGTCACCGTTGAACAACGCAAGGGGCACAAAAGTGACAAGGCCGGTTGTGGTGTTCAGTGTCCATGTTCCTTGGTTTGCAATGACAACAGAGGTCGAAAGACAGTTCGGCGCAGTTTCGGTTGCGTCGCAGAGGTTCATGCGCGCTGAAGACAGCGAACTACCTGAGTCATTTGTGAGAGGAAGAAACGTCAACATGTCTCCCAGTTGCCCAGTATCTGAGTCAGCAGTTGCAGCAGGAGCAGTTGGCGCACTGACGGTGACTCTCAAGGTGGATGATCCGCATGACGATGGTGGAGTAGCCGGTGCCCATGACCCACTAATTGTGTTGCAGATGGCATATGAAACTGGAGTAGCAATTCCCGAGAATGTAACTAGTGGGACAAATGTGACAGTTGTACCTGTGAGTGTCCATGTTCCTTGACCTGTGACATCAATGGAATTTCTTGTGCAACCAGTTGAGATGGTTTCAGTTGATGCGCATAGTTTCAAGGTTGAAGTATTGAATGCAACTGTTCCTTGTGTTGTGTAATCAGATGGGGTGACACCTGGAGAGTCATTGGAAAGTGGGGTAAAGCTTGCAGTAATGGTGTGAGCAACTGTTCGTGAGTCTGCGGTGGTAGATACTGCAGGCGGTGGCAATGCTGTAAAACTAATTGTGCTTGCCGCAATTTGCGTGTTGGAATCTTGCACGATGTAACGCAGTACTCGAGTTCCTGTGTAACTGGAATCAGCAGTAAATGTGACCACGCCTGATGAGACGTCGTAACGCCCTTCATTGGCAACGATGACGGTTGTCTTGGTGCATGCTGGTGAGGTTTCCGTTACATCGCACAGAAGCAATGATGAAGTGTTCAGTGTTGCTGACCCTGAAGCGGAGTCATTTGCAAGAGGGGAGACAGATTGGTTGTCTCCTTTGGCAGCTGCTGATTCATCGGGACGCGCTGTTGGTGGTGCAAGCGTGGTGAAAGAAATAGTGCTGCTTGCTTTTGTGCCACGCGTGTCGGCCACTGAATACGTGACTGTTGAAGTCCCAACGAAACCTGCATCACCAGTGAAAGTGACAACACCAGTTGAGGTATTTACTGAATACGTTCCTTCGCCACTGGCAGTCAACGAGGTGGCTGTGCAGTTCGGAGCAATATCGCCAGAACCGCATAAGCGAACTGATGATGCTGCGATTGTTGCCCCTGATGCTCCGGTGTCGTTAGTTGCAGGGTTCTTTGTAATGGCCATTGCGGTTCCACCAGATGCAGTGTCGGCGCGTGCTGTTGGTGGCACTGCCCACTGCACAACAACCATTCCGTTTCCTCCGGCAACTCCAGCGATCGTATTGAGATAGCCGTTTCCGCCGGTACCCACAAATGTGACGTATTGATCGCTTGTGCGTCCACCTGAAAGTGGTTGCGTAATTCCTTGACCACCAGTTGTTGAAGTCAGTAACGAAGTTCTTGCCGTATCTCGATAGCCAGATCCACCACCACCGCCGCCATTTTGCGCGCCGCTTGTACTTGTTTGATGATTTCCACCACCGCCGCCATACCAACCGCCGCCTCCGCCGCCACCGCCTTCTGTGTTGACAGAGAGCGTTCCGCACCCGCGTCCACCTTGATACTGAGTGCCTGGTGTTGCCGACACTGCACATTGAGTTGTTGTAGTTGCCGCCGCACCACCGCTCACTGAAGTTCCTGCACGTCCTGAAGTAGCAGCGTTTGTTCCTTGGCCACCGCTGCCGACTCCGCCTCCGCCGCCGGCAAATCCATCTGTATTAATTCCTGCAGCTGCACCTCCACCACCGCCTGCAATGACGACTGGGTTCGTGGTGCTGCTGCCAGCGAAGAGTCCCGACATGCCACCACCACTGGAGCCTGTATTTGCAGAACTTATGAGGCTTGGCCCGCCTGCGCCGCCACCTCCGTAGCTATTTGTGGCATCCCTCGCTTCGCCTCGTTCACCAACAACAACATTGAACGTTTCATTGACCTGAAGAACAGTGACTGTGGACTTTACGTATCCACCTGCGCCGCCACCTAGGTCCGAGGCCCAATAATTACAACACACGCCGCCGCCGCCAGCACCCCACACTTCAACTGTGAATGTGCTGCCAATGGGCAAGTCACTGGGTGCGGTGAAAGTTTGTGCTGCGCCGTAATAGTTAAATCGTTGGCAATGAGTAAACACGTTTGTTGTAGGCGTGCATGAAACTGTCACGGGCGCCAATACGCGAATCACATTTGATGTTGCACTTACTGTGCTGAGTAGATTGTTTTCTGTTTCTACGGCTCGGTAATAGCCAGCTTGAGTATTCACATACGTTGAAGAAGTTGCGTTAGAAATATTTGTGTACGTCACGCCATCTGTTGAGAATTGCCATGTCCATGTTTTTGCACCCGATGTTGCCCACGTTCCACCGGTAGCAGTCAATGTTGCTCCCACTGCGGCCGCGCCTGCGATTGTGGGTGCAGTGGTATTAGATGGAGCAATCAGCCCCGGAGTAATTCCGCTTCCCGCAGTTGTAGAGCCGCCGGTCAATAGATATATGTAACTAGAGCCACCACCGCCACCTGTGTTGTCGCCGCCTCCACCGCCGCCGTACCAGCCGCCACCACCACCACCACCTTCGCTAAATTGCGCACCTGTTGTAACTGTGCCGGCGTAACCACCTGCGTATTTGATTCCGGCGGTTCCAGATTGACCACCACTAGCAGCACCAGTTCCGCCAGCAATTTGAGTACCACCGCCACCGCCACTAGAAACGCCCGTTGCTCCGCCGCCCGCGCCACCGGCAGTGCCGTAGCCGCCGCCACCACCGCCACCAGCAGTCATGATGTCGTCTGTTCCCGATTCCAATCGAATTGCTGATCGTCCACCGCCAGAGGCCCATGTGTTGGGATAATCATTAGTGCCCATTCCAGATGCACCGCCACCAAAACTTGCATTACGTCGTGCGGTAGCACCCGAGAGTGCAATTGTTTCGGCGTACGTCTGTCGCTTGCCACCTTGACCAACGATGACGGTGTATGTAGTTCCAGAAGTGACGGAATACTGGCCAGTTGCGTAACCGCCACCACCTCCATTTGCTGTGGTTCCACCTCGACCACCACCACCACCTGCACCAAGTGCGTGAAAAATCACAGATGAAACGCCACTTGGAACTGTCCAAGATTGGTTAGCGCCCGTGTATTTGAATGTGTCGTAGTAAGTCGTTCCGCTTAAAGAATATTGAATAACAACACAACCATTTCCTCCGCGTGTGGCGGAGTCAGATGTGGTGAGGCCGCCCTTTCCGGCACCAGAGATACATGATGGGGATGTTGATGTGGAGGGCGAGGATGCAACTGAGTTGATTGATGCACCGGGTTGAGTGCCATCACCGGCAACCGTGGATCCGTTAGTCAGCAATGACACACAACTTGAGCCACCTGCACCGCCTTGAACCCAGTGCCCGCCACCGCCACCAAAACATCCGCCGCCACCGCCACCACCTTGGTGATATCCGTTTCCACCTAAGTAGGCCGCGCCGTTAGTTGCAGGCGATGTTGTTACTCCGCCGGCGGTTTGTGTTCCACCAGTCACGATTGATGAAACTGAAAGGCCCGCAATTCCCCCGCCAGCGGCTCCGTCGCCTGTCCAGCCACCGCCACCGCCGCCGCCGGCAGTCACCAGATCAGTAGTTGCACTGGGAAGTCGAATTGCTGATCGCCCGCCGCCAGAACTGCCGCGGTTGTTGTATGCCTGGCCTGATCCGTAACACGAACCAGAACGTCCACCACCGCCATAAGTGGCAACTGTGCGGTAACAGAGTGCAGAAACAAGAACACCAAGAACGCCACCGCCAGCTTCACCAACGACGACTGTTAGTACTTGTGCAGGAGTAACTGTGTATGAGCCAGTTGCATAACCTCCACCAGCACCAGATCCATATGTTGTTCCCAGTGGAACGCCACCTCCACCAGCACCAAGTAAGTAGAACGTTGCATTCGTTACGCCGGTTGGCACTGTCCATGTTTGATCCGCTCCGGTGTAGTTAAACGTTTCAAATAATGTTGAACCACTGACGGAATACTTGATGACAACACATCCGTTTCCACCACGTGTTGTTGCAAGGGTCGCACTGCCTGGACCACCGACACCAACGCCGGTGGCACATGAAGGTGAGGACGTTGGAGCAGCGAAACCTTCGGTTGGTGCAATGGAGATTACGGAGACAAAAAGAATGACAAGGCATGCGAAAAAGCGCAGTGCAATCCCTGCGCTTTTCTTACGTACGAAGGGCATCACGCCCGATGTGGCTCCGCCGGTGTTCATCTATATGAATTATAGGTACTGTCTAGAAATCACTGCCAAACGAGGCGAGAACTAGGAGACTTTGATTCGGGAAACTCGTTCCAAACCCTCAACCTCAGCAAGAGGGTCATGTGACGATACGCAAGCAGTGCAAGGCAAAGGGATCTAGCCAGTAACTCTCAGTGTTGCCGTGTGACTTAGGCTTTGGACAACCAAGGGGGCTTTATGAACGGCGATCAAATGATGAGGGCGCACTCGGCCTCTCTTCCTGCACCACAGTTTGATAATCCTGCGTGGGTAACTCCCGTTGCATTGTCTAGTGCTCGAGTTGCCATTGTTACTTCCGCAGCGTTGTACGCAGTTGGTGACGAAGCCTTCTCAGCAGGCGACACCGGTTACCGATTGATAGATCGTGAGCGTCGTGATCTTGTTCTTGGACATTGGAGTCCGAACTTTGATCAGATGGGCGTGAAGATGGATCTCAATGTGGTGTATCCCATTGATCGTCTTGAAGAATTAGCTGCAAAAGGAATTATTGGTTCTGTTGCACCGCGACACATTTCCTTTGCAGGAAACCAACCAGATGATGTCTCAACTATTCGTTTGGATACCGGCCCGTCGGCGGCTGCGCAACTTCGTCAAGATGGCGTTGACGTTGTCATCTTGACTCCTGTTTGACCTCTTTGTACGCGCACCATGAGTGTGCTTGCGCATATTTTTGAAGCTGCAGGAATTGCAACTGTTGTGTTGTCTTCCGTACGTGAAGTTGCACAAAAAGTGGCTCCACCGCGAGCATTGCATTGTGAGTTTCCACTAGGCCGACCATTAGGAATTCCGAATGATGTTGAGTTTCAGATGGACGTAATTAGTCGAGCTTTTGCCCTTCTGAATGAGCCGTCTGGCCCAGTCCTAGTCGATCATCCAGTCGTGATTGAGGCAGATGAACAACCAGTATCTTGTGCAATTCCGCCTCGATTTGATGCCACCCTTCCCCCAAGTGTTGATGAGGCCCGTGGCTTGAAAAGGGCCTATGACCGTGCGCTAGAACGCAGGGGAGTGACTTCAGTCGGTCGATGCATCACCGCAGATGAAGTACCGAACGCATTGGCAATTCTTCATGCAATTGCGAACGGACAAGATTGGACAACTGCAGAAATTCCTGGTGGAAACGTAATGGCGATGTGTCATGACATACGCACTTACTACGAAGAAGCAGCACTTGAGCTGATCGATGGTCCAGCACCTGGCGGAAGAGCCATGGAGAATTGGTTTTTCGAAACGACAGAAGCCGGTAAAACTGTTTTAGGTGCGCGCACAGCGATGAAAGATGCCGGCGCAAAGTTTCCCATGTGGTTCTACATGGCCCCAGGAAATCGTTAAACGTTGATTATGCGGGGCGCGGGTCGCGCCACATGGTCCACAAAGTGGGGCAACCATCGTCAGTAATTTCCTCAAGTACTGAGAATCCAAACCGTTCATAAAACGGAAGGTTCTCGGGCTTTTGAGTTTCTAGGTACGCCGGCATGTGGGTTGCGTCGCATACCTCTAAGCGATGAGTGAGTAGCGCACCACCAAGACCTTTGCCTTGAAACGCGGGGTCAACGCCTAACAGCCCTAAATACCAATGCGGTTCTTTCGGATGTTTCTTTGCCATTGCATCAAGAAGCTTGATTCCCTTGAGACGATTACGTCCTTTGAGCAGACCACGTGCAGATCGAATCGAGACGCGAAGTTCTTGTAGCCACGGGCGAGGTGCATCACCAGGTGCGAGCCACGACGCAGAAGCAACGACGCGACCATTACGGATGATGACTTCAACAATGCCGTGTTGTACGGCATCACGCATTACAGCCGTTGCATAATTAGGAAGCATCAAGTGTTCGTGCACAGCGTTGCGAGCAAAGAACCCGAACATCGGATCTGGCCAGAAAGCTCTGCTGGTTGCAGCAACAGAAGTATGAAAATCTTCTGGCTTGAGATTCGAGATGTCACCGTTAGTCATTTCACACCTCTAAGGCAGAAGTGAGATGTTTGAACAGATCGTCGTAGGTATCGAGTGCCAGAAACTGTGGAAACTCTTTTTGGATGTTTTCAGGCGAGTGGAAAAGGAATCCGGCATCTGCTGCACCCAGCATTGCTGTGTCGTTATATGAATCTCCAGCTGCAGCAACGCGATAGTTCAGGCCCTTGAAGGCTTGTACGGCAAGTCGCTTCTGGTCTGCTTGGCGTAGTTCAAAATCCACAATGCAATCGTCTTTCACAATGAGTCTGTGGCAGAACAGTGTTGGCCAATGCAGTTGGCGCATGAATGGGCGACCAAATTGTTCAAAGGTGTCAGACAGGATGATGACTTGTGTGCGTTCACGTAATGCATCAAGAAAATCAATTGCGCCGTCCATGGGGGAGAGTTCTGCAATGACTGACTCGATGCGACTCATAGTGAGGCCATGCTTATTCAGAATCTCAATACGTGACTTCATAAGAAGGTCGTAATTGGGTTCGTCACGTGTGGTGCGGCGAAGTTCTGGAATTCCTGTGCTTTCAGCAACTGCAATCCAGATTTCAGGAATCAGGACTCCTTCGAGATCAAGTGTGACGATTCCTTGGTGGGGGGAGGTTGCAACGGCCATTTCACCATTCTCGCATGTGATTTTGGATTGTCGTGACACAATATAGGAATGACAAATCTCGTTTCCGTTACCCGTGACATTGCAGCTAGCCCAGAAAAAGTGTGGGCACTCGTGACTGACCTCCCTCGAATGGGGGAATGGTCGCCTGAGAATCAAGGCGGTACGTGGGCAAAAGGCGCAACTGGCCCAGCAGTGGGTGCTCGCTTCAGCGGCAAGAACAAGAATGGCAAAAAGTCGTGGTCAACTTCAGTTGAAGTGAACGTCTACGACGCACCGAAGAAGTTTTCTTTTGGTCTGATGGCTCTTGGTAAAAACTGGTGCGACTGGATCTATGAGATCGAACCAACTGCAACAGGTTGTCGTGTGACACATAGTTGGGATGACCATCGCGCTTCGTGGGCTGACTTCTTAGGAAAACTTGTTAGTGGTGTTTCAAACCGCGCAACGCATAACCGCGCAAACATGGAAATCACACTCGACAAATTGGCAGCCGCAGCAGTTAGCTGATTACTGAATCCGCAAGGTAAAGGCCGGAGATGAATCTGGCCGGTACGGCAAGATAACGTCGTCACCTATTCGCGAGAGTTGATGGTCGTATCCCAACAAATAGGTATCGCCTGTGGGTAGCCCAGCAATGCTGACATTCTTTGATTGTGGGCGACCGAGAATCATTACGTAGGTGAAACCGTCGGCACCGCGAGTGAGTCGGACAATATCTCCGTCTGAAGTTCGTAGCTCTGATGTTTCATGTGGGTGAGAAGCGTAAATCGCAGCACCATTGACCTGTAACCATTGGCCAATTGCTAGCAAACGCTCTTGTTGAATCCACGGGATCTCGCCCGATGCCATGGGGCCGACATTCAGCAAGAAGTTGCCACCTGCAGCAACAATGTTGATAAGCATGTGAATCAATTCGGTGGAAGTGGCGTACGAAGAGTCATTCTCTTGCTCGTTGTAACCAAAGCTTGTACCAATACCGCGACACACTTCGAATTTCTTACCTTCGAGAGGTGGGGTGGTGGTGTACTCAGGTGTTACAAAGTCTGCATGTGCAGTGCCTTGCATCACGCCAAGAAAATCGAAACGATCGTTTACAACGCCTTCAGGGTTCGTGTTGTAAAAATGCGCGAAGAGATCTGCAGCACCGGCACCAAAACCCGGATAACCAATGTCGTTCCACAACACGTCGGGCGAGTATCGGCTGATCAATTCTCGGTAATGCGCATCAACATATGCGTGGTACACATCATCTTGAGGAATTGCGCCGTATAGCGATGCCCAGCCATCAATGCCTAGGCCTTGAAATGTCCAGTCAATTCCGCCGGAGTAGTACAGCCCTAGTCGCATGCCATGTGAACGAATTGCCTCTGCGCATTCACCAACTATGTCTCGAGTTGATGTCCACTGTGGACCTTTGTGTGGGTTCGGTGTTGCGCTTGGCCACAACAGCACGCCATCGTGATGCTTTGTGCCCATCACGCAATATTTGGCACCTGATGCTGCGAATAAATCACCCCATCGCTCTGGCTGCCAACCTTGCGATGCTTCAAAAAACTGTGGGACAAAATCTTCATACGGTTGGTCGCCGTATTTTTCTGCGTGGTGCAGGGCAACAGGTGATCCGGGGGTTTGTAGTGAGTTCCAGTACCACTCGGAGTAGGGACTTTCTGTGAACGCTTCACGCTCACCCTTTTCAGCAGCCAGGGTAAATGGGTCATCAGAAACTGGTGCGAACGCGGGGATGGTGGAAGAAAACCAATGCACGAAAATTCCGAATTTTGCGCCGTCGTACCATTGCGGAACAGTGTGAGATTTCAATGACTCAAGATCTGATGTGTATTGCCCCATCGCCTTACGGTAGACCAGAAAATGCAACGTCAGGTTGTTGGAATAGACCCTCTATATAAAGGTGTGCAAGGCTGATATCCCAAACCGGAGGTACATCATGGAAATTCTCACCGAACTAACAAACAACATTCTTGTCATCACCCTCAACCGGCCCGAGGCAGGAAACGCGCTCAATGGCGCGCTTAGCGAAGGCTTGTCGAACGCGTTGGCTGATGCAGCCACTAACCCTGAAGTGCGCGCAATTATTGTCACTGGTGCTGGCGAGAAAATCTTCTGTGCAGGCATGGACTTGAAGGCATTTGCTGCGGGTGAAGATCTTGCAAAGATCGGAATGGGCTTTACGGCGCTTCGTCAGTGCACGAAGCCATTGATTGCAGCAGTGAATGGTCATGCACTTGCTGGTGGTTTTGAAGTTGTCATGTTGTGTGACTTGATCGTGTCAATTGATACTGCGCGTTTTGGTATTCCTGAAGTGAAGCGCGGATTGTTTGCTGCTGGCGGCGGCGTGCGTTTGCCAGCACGAATTCCATTGGCAGTTGCAATGGAAATGGGACTTACAGGTGACCCAATTGATGCAGCTCGTGCAAAAGAACTCGGTCTCATCAATCAAGTTGTTCCAGCATCAGAGTTGCTTGAGGCTGCAAAGGCACTTGCAGCACGCATCACTGTGAACGGACCATTGGCTGTTCAAGCAACAAAGCAATTGATGCTTGATGAGATTGGCGACGGCAACCCTGCGCTACTTGGCCAACTTCAGCGAACAGTGTTCAGCAGTGAAGACGCAAAAGAAGGTCCTCGTGCCTTTGCTGAGAAGCGCGCTCCCAATTGGCAAGGCAAATAAGCCTTTTCTGACAAACCGACTGGTTCTCCAGCGTTGCTAGTGTTCATTTCATGACAAAAGCAATTCTCACTAAAGACTCAATCGACCTTGGCATCGTTGTGTGCGACGCAGATGCTTCCTTAGCTTTTTATCGCGACACATTGGGTTTCACATTTGAAGGTGAGATGCCAATGCCCGGCGGCGGAACGATGTACCGCGTAATGGCGGGAACCACTTTGTTGAAGTTGGTTAAGGCCAACAATGATCCTGCAAAAGCAGCAGGCGGCGGCATTACAGGTGCATGTGGTTATCGCTACTTCACACTGAGTGTGAGCAACCTTGAAGAAATCACGACCGCATGCGGAACAGCTGGCTACAAAGTTGTTGTACCTCCGCGCGAAATTCGTCCAGGTATCAGTATTTCCATTGTGGAAGATCCTGATGGCAACTGGGTTGAGTTTCTTCAGTCCGCGTAAAGCGACATCACTGCTGCACGTGTAGGCAGTGACGGCGTCGCGCCATGAACAGTTGTGGCAAGTGCACCAGCAATAGAAGCAATTCGTGCTGCATGTTCAATGGTCTCGCCACGTGCTAATTCGGCACATAGTGCACCAACAAATGCATCCCCTGCTCCGACAGTGTCAATTGCATTAACGGGGTAGGGGGTTACTGCACTAGTTGAAGTGGCATCGGAAATTTCAGCACCACGTTCACCCAATGTGGTGATCACGGTGTTGACTCCGGAGCCAAGCAGGTACTTGGTGCCACCCATTGCCTCTGACTCAGTTTCGTTTGGAACTGCGATATCGCACAGCGACAGAAGTTCACTAGGAATTTCTGCTGCAGGCGCGGGGTTGAGAACTGTGATTGCATTTTGAGCTTGTGCAAATATCTGAGTAACAACATCTAACGGAATCTCTAATTGCGCGAGCAACACTTTTGATGAGGGAACAGTAATTGCGGTTTTGCCAACGTGCGCATTTGCACCTGCCACTATGACAATGGTGTTTTCACCCGAAGCATCAACTGTGATGAATGCTCGACCAGTGGGGGCATCGACAGTTACGAGTTGCGAAGTGTCAATGCCTTCAGAATTGAGAAGCTCGCGCAGCATTGTTCCGGCAGTGTCGTTGCCGACGCATCCGATGAACGCTGTTCGTGCTCCCATGCGCGCACATGCCACAGCTTGATTAAGGCCTTTGCCCCCAGCATGTTCTGCGTATGTAATAGCGCGAACAGTTTCTCCGGGCGAGGGGAGATGGGTGGTAGTGCTGACAAGGTCAAGGTTGCAACTTCCCACCACGACAACATCGAATTCAACGGAATCTCCCATCTATGAACTCTCGCATATCGGAACTAAGGTCTGCTACATGACGGCAAAGTTAAAGATGATTGTTGACTGTGATCCGGGCCATGACGACGCAATGGCGTTGGTGGTTGCTGCCAGACACGCTGATTTGCTCGGAGTCACGACTGTTGCGGGCAATGCCCCTTTGTCATCAACCACAAGAAATGCTCGCATTGTTCTTGATCTCATTGGCTCACAGTTGCCAGTTCATTCTGGTGCAACTAGGCCACTGGTGGCGCCGCCACATGACGCCTCGCATGTTCACGGAAAGAGTGGGCTTGATGGTGCTGACTTGCCTGAACCGTCGCGTGGACCTGACAGTGAGGATGCTGTCGATTTCATTATTGAAACATGCAGAGCAACAGAAGGTGTGTGGTTGGTGCCAATTGGCCCGCTAACGAATATTGCATTGGCACTTCGGGCGGCACCTGACCTTGGTTCTCGCATAGCTGGCATCTCGTTAATGGGAGGCGGAACGTTTGGCAATGTGTCTGCTGCTGCAGAATTCAACCTGTGGGCAGACCCAGAAGCTGCAGACATTGTGTTTCGCTATGGCGGGAAATTGCTGATGAGTGGACTTGACGTCACGCATCAGTTTCAAGCCACGCCAGAACGCCTTGCTGTTATTCGTGCGATTCCTGGGCAACTGCCGAATGTGCTCGCAGATCTGTTGGCTTTCTATTCGAAGTCCTATATCAATCATCATGTCAATATGACCGGAGCAGCAGTGCATGACCCGTGTGCAGTTCTGTCGCTTACACACCCCCAGTTATTCACTATTGCGCCACATCGTGTTGATATTGAGCTACGCGGAGAACACACCCGTGGAATGACAATGATTGATAGGCGCCAATACAAGACACCAACGACGCCCAATTGCGACGTTGTATGGAATGTGGATGCAACTCCAGCATTCGATGTGTTGATAGAGGCCATTAACTACTTCGCCTGACTACGCTTGGGGAATGCGTCGTAACCCTCTTTTGGCTATTTTCACCACTGTTTTTATCGATCTTGTCGGCTTCGGAATTCTCATTCCGGTCTTTCCACTTCTCATCGGCATTGGTTCACCATTTCGAGTCACGCCTGAATCTTGGTCATTTACCAAAGGGTTAATCATGCTCGGCTGGTTACAAGCGATTTATCCGTTCTGTACTTTCATTGCATCTCCCATCCTTGGTCAGTTATCAGACCGCTATGGACGCCGTCCAGTGTTGGCGCTTTCAATTTTTGGTACTTCCATTGGCTACGTCCTGTTCGCGATTGGAATCATGACGGCGAACATTCCGTTGTTGTTTGCAGGACGTGCACTTGATGGTTTCACTGGCGGCAACTTGGCAGTCGCAAACGCTGCAATCGGCGACATCAGTACTAACGAGAATCGCGCGAAGAACTTTGGTGCACTCGGAGCCGCATTCGGCCTTGGTTTTATCGTGGGCCCATACCTTGGTGGAAAACTGAGTTCACCTGACGTCAGTTTCTACGGCCTCTTTGATACCCCGAGTTGGTTCGGGGCAACAACCCCGTTTTGGTTTGCTGCAATTCTTGCGATGTTGAACTGTGTTGCGGTACTGACTACATTCCCAGAGACCTTGAAAGAGAAGTTCCACGCGGGCAAGTTGAATGCGTTCCAGGCCATCTCTAATGTTGTTGTTGGATTCAAATCTGAACGACTTCGCTCAATTCTGATTTCCGGCTTCTTGTTCAGTGCTGGATTCACCTTCTTCACCACATTCTTTGGTATTTACCTTCGTAACAACTTCAATTTTGGCCCATCGAAAACAGGGGACTATTTCGCAATCGTTGGCCTGTTCATTGCTGTCTCGCAAGCAGTGTTGGTGGCGCGTGTTTCAAAGAAGTTGTCTGACTACTCGGTACTTCGATTCAGTCTGTTTGGTAATGCGGCGATGATGATGCTGTACTTTGCAGTTCCCACGTCGTTCTCATTCGGTCTGTACCTAGTGATTCCGCTCTTCACGGCATTTAATGGCCTCACAATGGCAAATATGACAAGCCTCATCAGCCGTTCTGCTGAGCCAGGCCAGCAAGGCCAGGCCATGGGTATTTACTCAAGCGTTCAGAGCCTTGCGCAAGTACCTGCCTCGATCTTGGTGGGTTACATCACAACGAGCGTTACGTCTAGCCAACCACTGGTGGTCGCTTCAGTGTGTATTGCACTTGGTGGTCTGTGCTTCGTATTTCTCTTCAAACCGACGTATGTGTCATCGTCAGTCGGCGCCCCAACTGGAGCCCCGAGCCACTAACAAACGGCCCGCCCTCGTTGAGTTCAATGCATTCTCTCTGACTAGCAATTGGGGGGTTAGCCCTCGCATACAATTCGGGTAACGAGGGAGACAATCATGGCATCGAAGCAGGAATACCCATTACGTATTAGAGGCGTACATGGTTCGCCCTATTCGATGAAGATGCGCGCGGTGTTGCGCTATCGCCAGATTCCGTTCAAGTGGGTGCCGCAGGGTTCTAAATGGGACGACCTCCCGCCGTTCCCACTTATTCCTGCAATTGCATTCCCCGACGCAACCGGTGCCTACACCGACACAATGATCGATTCGAGCCCGCTCATCATGCGCCTAGAAGGAATGTATTCAGAGCGGAGTCTTGTGCCAACAGATGCTGTTGTTGCATTCATTGATTACTTGCTTGAGGACTACGCAGATGAGTGGGTTACAAAGCAGATGTATCACTATCGTTGGTATTACAGCGACGCTATTGATAAGGCCGGGAAACTTCTTCCCCTTGATGGCGACCAACAGATGCCCGTCGAAGCATTGTCGCGCTTTACCAACTACATCACGGAGCGCCAAATAGGTCGGCGTGCACTTGTGGGTTCAACCGAAGAGAATAAGCCTGCGATTGAAGAATCCTTCTATCGTTTGCTCGACATTATGCAAGCTCATCTTGAAGTTGCACCGTTCTTGTTAGGCGATCGTCCAGGACGTGGAGATATAGCGCTGTACGGACAAATGACTGAGTTGTTGCGTTGGGATCCGGAATCAGTGCGCATCGGTATTAAACGTGCACCACGAATGGTGCACTGGGTTGAACGCGCTGATGACTTGTCGTGGTGGGATGTTGACGGTGACAACGGTTGGGTGACACGCGATGCAATTCATCCGACAACTCTTGCATTGCTGCCAGAGATTGGCCTCACATACGCGCCGTTCTTGCTTGCAAACGAAGCTGCGATGGAAGCAGGGGCAGAGACTTTCTCATGTGTTATTGATGGTCATCCGTATAGCCAGGGAACATTTGTGTATCAGCGCAAGTGCTTGAAGTGGATTCGCGAAGAATACGCAAAGCTTTCTGCGGATGATCGACGCGATGTTGACGCTTTGTTGGCAGGTACTGGTTGCGAGATTCTGTTCGCATCATGAGCACTTCTAGCGTCACGCTGTTTGGTCACTGGATCTGTCCATTTTCAGTGCGCGTTGAGTTTGCGTTGGCTCAACGCGGTATCGATTACACGGTTGTTGATGTTCCGCCGCGCGCTGTACGCCCCAAAGGCTTCGTGGTGCCAGAGGAATTCATTGCACATAGTCCGAAACTTGAAGTGCCGATGGTGAAAATTGATGGGGAATACCTTGCTGATTCCATTCCCATTCTTGAATGGTTAGAAGAGAAATTCACTGACTCGTCCTTGTTGCCTACTGATGATGCGGGGCAAGCGATAGTGCGTGAACGTGTCGAGTGGTTGAACAAGTACGTATACCGGCCCATGATTGGTGTGTATTACGGAACTGACCCTGCATTGATTCAGGAATCAAGTATTGCTTTCATGAAAGCAATGGAAACTGTTGATCAGTGGCTGCAGTCTTCCCCGTGGCTTGCCGGAGAAACTCCGACCCTTGCCGAAGCAATCATGGCTGGTGTGTACACGCGACTTGATGGACTGCGTCAATTAGGTCTCACAGGTGAATTGCCTGTATCGGTTCAACAGCATCTTGAACGCTGCACACAGCTTGTTGGTTGGGAAAAAGTGCAGTGGAAAACTGAACAAACAACTGACTTTGTTGGTCGTTTCCTTAAGTTCCGCGAGATACAAAACTCAAGTAAAAACTAAATCTGAAGTATCGTGGTCGCGTGGCCACGAACGTAAACATGAAGAAAGAGTTGTCTGAACTCTGGAAGATCAGAGAATTTCGTCATCTTCTTGTCGCACGGGTCATCAGTAACTTTGGCAACGGAATTACTCCGATTGCTCTTGCTTTTGGCGTATTGGCTTTGCCTGGTGCCGACGCAGGGTCTTTGAGCCTGGTCACGACTTCAATGATGGTTCCATTGGTGTTGTTTAGTTTGATTGGCGGAGTTGCGGCTGACAGGTTTGGTCGAACCCATTTAGTAGGAGTAACTGACATCATCGGCAGTGTCTTTGTAGGAGTCAGTGCATTTGCGTTCATCTCCGGCAACGCCTCGATACCGCTCTTGTGTTTTAACGGTTTTGTATTCGGGGTTCTTAATGCCCTGTGGTATCCGGCGTTCAGCGGCATCATGCCTCTGATTGTTCCGAATCCTCTTTTGCAGGCAGCTAACTCATTAGTTGGTATTGGGGCCAATTTGGGCTACACCCTCGGTGCCAGTGTTGCTGGCATTGTTGTCTCAACAGCAGGCCCGGGGTGGGGCCTTCTGACAGATGCAGGAACGTTTTTAGTTGCGGGTGTTCTGGTGTATCAAATGAAGGTGCCAAACAGCACGCCACTTGCTGAAGGAAATCAACGCAAGTCAATTTTTTTGCAATTGCGAGAAGGCTGGTTTGAATTCTCATCACGCAAATGGATTGTGTATGTCGTTGTCGGCTCTTCAGTTTTCTATTTGGGCTTCGAGGGATTCCTTGGGGTGTTAGCGCCGGTTCAAATAAAGGAAGCGATGGGTGGCGCCAAAGACATGGGCATCATGATGTTTGGGTTCGGTGTCGGAGCAATATTGGGCACTGTGTTCGCATTGAAGCTTCGACCACGCCGGCCACTTCTGTTGGGGCTAGGGGTATTGCCTATTGCAGCTCTCTGGGCGTTTGCCCTTGCTGTTCCTTTGCCGTTGTGGGTGCTATTCATCACTGCATTAGGAACTGGCATCGGAATGGATTTGATGTATGCGAATTGGATGACCACTCTTCAAACGCATGTTCCAGACGAAGCGTTGTCTCGCGTGAGTTCCTATGACGCTTTTGGTTCAATGGTGTTTGCGCCCATCGGTCTGTTCTTGGCCGGACCCTTTACTCATCTTGTGGGCGCACGAACAGCGTTGATCACCGTTGGAATAATTATTGCTTTAGCAACGTTGTTGCCGCTTCTGTCGAAAGAAGTGCGACAGATTGAACGAATAGACGTTTAGGCGCGAACGAGTCGACCTGGGCGAGCGCCTGTGTCGACACCATTACGACGAGTAACGGCACCGTTCACGATTGTTGCCACGTAGCCATCTGCTGATTGTAGAAGTCTGCGGCCACCGGCTGGCAAGTCATTCTCAGCATGGGGTGCATTAAGGCGCAAGTTATCAAAGTCGATGACGTTGATATCAGCACGCATACCTTCTGCCACTTGACCGCGATCTGAAAGGCCAATTACTTCGGCAGTAGCAGTGGTTTGGATTCGAACTGCTTCTTCAATACTGAGTTTTGGTCCACGTTCACGGTCGCGTGCCCAGTGAGTCAACAAATACGTAGGTATTGAGGCATCACAAATCATGCGAACGTGTGCACCACCATCGCTGAGGCCATTAATTGCTGCAGGGTGAGTGAGCATTTCGTAAATGACATCATGGTTTTCGCCCACATAGTTCAACGTGGGGAACATCAGAGATGCCGTGCCGCCATTTTCATTCAGCAAGTCATAGGCCATCTCTAATGTTGAAACGCCAGCAGCATCAGCGAGTGCTTTGACAGACATGGCAGGAGTTGGTTCGTAATCAACGTTGTCGCCCATGGCGTATATCAGGTGGGGGATCATGCCGAGCGCTGGTCCGAGACCATCGAACTGCACAGCAGGGTTCACTGTTTCATCAGCCTCTGACAAAATTTGTGCGCGTACTGCTGGTTTTGCCAGTTCGGTGCGCAATTCAGCTAGTGATAATGATGCTGCAAGTGAAATGAATGTTGGTCGCTTTGCAAATGGGTGATACGCAGCCCAGCACACCATCATTCCGAACGGACGCGCTGCAACTTGCGGACGCAGGTACCCGCCCTTGTCCATGATCATTGATGAATAGTCGAGTGCTTGCTTCCAGGTGTCTGGCATGGTGGCGTATTGCAGTAAGAGGTAGGTAACTTTCAAATCTGTGCGCAACGCAAGGTCACCCATCCATTGCAATTCTTCAGTCATTCCCATTGTCGGTTGGTCGCCACCATCTGGCAGTACCTCGGGAGCGATTTCAAAAATGCCGCCGCCGCCCGCAATCAAGGCATCGGCTAGTGCGTTGAGTTCAGTGCTACTTGCAAATGTTCCGGGAACTGGTTGACCATCTCTTGCTTTGTGTCCCATTGTGCGACTAGTGGAGAAACCAACTGCACCGGCCTCACGTGCTTCGCGCACGATGGCTGCCATTTCCGCAATGTCTTGTGGCGTTGCATCTTCGTTGCGCGCGCCACGGTCACCCATGACATATCCGCGTACTGCACCATGGGGAACATATGCAGCAATGTCCATGGAGTAATTCCGCGAATCGATGGCGTCGAGATATTCAGGGAATGTTTCCCACTCCCAATTGATGCCTTCGTGCAATGCAGTGCCAGGAATGTCTTCCACGCCTTCCATTAACTGCACTAGCCACTCTTCGCGACCCGGGCGAACCGGTGCAAAACCAACGCCACAGTTGCCCACAACAACGGTGGTGACGCCGTGACCACTTGATGGTTCAAGCAATGTGTCCCAACTAATTTGGCCGTCGTAATGAGTATGAATATCGATAAAGCCAGGTGTGACAAGTTTTCCAGTGGCATCAATTTCTTCTGCAGCTTCACCGACGATGGTGGCAGCAACTTGCACAATGCGGCCGTTTGTTACAGCAACATCAGCGACTCGTGCTGGCGCACCAGTGCCATCAACAACTGTGCCCCCGCGAATAAGTAGATCGAACATCAGAACCCCCGTTCGTTGCTCAGCATAGTGGGGTGGGCTTGCGCGATTGTTAGGCAGCCCGACGCCAAGTTGGACTGGTCACCTGAGAGGGACGGGAACCTACAATATGGATAAGCCAATCGAGGAGGCCCCCATGACTCAGGCAGACACAATCAACGCCCCAACTGCTGGGAAAACCGAACATGTTGACGTTCTAATCGTTGGTGCTGGAATTTCCGGCATCGGCTCCGCGTATCACTTGCAAGATCAAGCTCCGGGCAAGTCGTATGCCATTTTGGAAAAGTACGAGACCTTCGGCGGTACCTGGCACATGCACACCTACCCCGGTGTTCGCTCCGACAGTGATCTCTACACATTCGGGTATCGCTTCAAGCCGTGGACGTCAGCACCAATTGCAAGTGCTGAAGAGATCAAGAAGTACATGGCAGAAGTAATTTCTGAAAACAACATCGATAAACACATTCGCTATCGCCATGAAATCACAGCAGCATCATGGAGCAGTCGCGATAAACAATGGACTGTCACGGTTACAAACCTTGCCAAAGGTGAGACCTTCCAGATGACCGCCAACTTCTTGTGGATGTGCCAGGGCTATTACAAGCACTCACAGGGCTATACGCCAGAGTGGCCAGGCATGGACCAATACAAGGGCCGCATCGTGCACCCTCAAACATGGCCCAAAGATCTTGACTACACAGGCAAGAAAGTTTTGGTCATTGGCTCCGGTGCAACTGCAGCAACGCTTGTTCCTGCCATGGCGGCAGATTGTGAACATGTCACCATATTGCAGCGCTCGCCAACATATTTTATCCCGGGTCGAAATGTAAACGAGCTTGCAGACACACTTCGTCAACTTGAAATAGATGAAGAGTGGATTCACGAAATTGTGCGCCGCAAAGTTTTGTTTGATGGCCAAGCTGTTACCGACATGGCGTTTCAATATCCGGACATGGTGAAAGATGCACTTCTCGATGGCATCAAGCCTTTGCTGCCTGAGGGTTATGACATGAAGCATTTCACGCCGAAGTATCGCCCGTGGCAACAGCGCATTGCATTTGTGCCAGAAGGCGACTTGTTCGCTGGGATCAAATCCGGCAAAGCATCAATGGTTACAGATGAAATCGAAACGTTCACAGCAACCGGTGTTCGCACGAAAGATGGCACTGTCATTGATGCTGACATCATTGTGACTGCAACCGGATTCCACCTCAGTGTTCTTGGCGATATCCCGTTTGATCTTGATGGCAAGCCACTCAACTGGGCTGACACCGTTACGTATCGCGGCATGATGTTCACTGGTGTACCGAACCTTGCATGGGTGTTTGGTTACTTCCGTGCCAGTTGGACCTTGCGTGTTGACATTATGGGTGACTTTATTACTCGTTTGTTCAAACACATGGATGCAAAGGGAGTACATAGTGTGACTCCACAATTGCGCCCTGAAGATGCAGACATGCCGATTGGTGCGTGGATGGATCCGGATAACTTCAATCCGAATTACCTGATGCGCAGTCAACACCTCATGCCAAAGTCTGGCGACAAGCAAGAGTGGAAGCACGACCAGAATTACACGCTGGAAAAAGACTTATTACCAGCCGTCAACCTCGAAGATGGTTGTCTCGTTTACGAGTAATTGATCTCTTGCGGTCGACGCCTGAATCATCGGCAGACATCGTGATCCCCTGCACACCTGCTTGGACGGTTCGACAATTGGCTGCGCATCTTGTGGGGATCCCTGAAGATATTTTGGTTGGACGCATAGCAAGAATTATTGAAGTGTTGCCCACACTGGCTGATGATCTGATGCATCTGTGAATCCATCGATGGAGGCGTTGACTGTTTCAAAGTGTGGAGAAACAAAAATAAAGTCGATGCGCAAATCCCGGTCGGTGCCTTGTTCGGGGTTTTTCTTAAAGGTCGAAGTGGATGCTGCAGTTGCTGGTGAAAGCGACCACGTGTCGGAAAATCCAGCGTCCGTGACAAGCTTGATTACGTGTGATTCTGGCTCGTCATTAAAATCTCCGGTCAGAATGATTTCTTTGGGCATTAGAGGAACAATGTCGTTCATCTGCCAGTGTTCACGGTACTCATCATCGCCCTCATCACCGTTCCATGCACCACCCTCAATGGTTGCGGCAGCACACTGTTTGAGGAGCGACTGGATTTGTGTAATTCGGTTTGTCTCGGTCACATCGGTGAGGTGAAGGTTGATGACACGAATCTGTTTATCGGGGGTAGCGATGACGGCTTCAAGAGCAACGCTCCACATATTCATATTGATTCCAGTCTCATCTTTTGGCAAATGAATAACACGTGATGACATGATTGGGAATCGGCTTGCGATCATTTGTCCGCCTTGGCGACGGAGATTCTTAATCGAACCGTCTGACTGAACAACGCTCGCATCTACATCGATAGAGGGACCGAAAACGCAATACCTATCGGGGAGCAATTGCTGGATTTCGGCAAATTGGTCGGCCATGTGTGTGCGCCTCCAATTGCGATCAATCTCTTGAAGGCAGATGATGTCGGCATCGCGAATTCGCTCTATTGAGCGACCAAGGTTGTAGCGGCAGTCGGCACCTAATGAATACTGGATGTTGTAGGAGACAACAGAAAGCAAACTCACAAATGACAGCATAATAAGCCTTTAGCATTGGGTGAATGAACAAGAAAACAATTCTTCGGGTATGCATGATGGCATTGTTCTGCGGGTCAGCAGTGCTGGCTTCGTGCGGTCGGACCACAACCACCTCAGGAGTGTTGCGGGTTGCGAACGATGCTGGGTTTGGTGGCGCTGAGACAATGGATCCATACGATGGCAATAGAACTTGGCCAACCATCAACATGGTGTTTGATCGTCTCATTGGAGTTGATAAAGATTTCTCACCGATTTCAGAACTTGCTCTCAAGTGGTCTTCCAATGATGATTTGTCGGAATGGACTCTTGCGCTTCGCGAGGGCGTGAAGTTTCACGATGGCAGCGATTTCAATGCCGACGATGTCGTGTATTCAATCAATCGCATGATTGATCCAAAGTTTGACTCTCCTGTGCGTGCGGTACTTGGGGTAATCAAGGCTGTCAAGGCAATCGATGATTACACGGTCAAGCTTTCCTTGACCACAGGAGAAGCCGACCTTCCTTCGTTACTTGCCGACTATCGCGCATTGATGACACCAGTCGACTCACAGGCAACAATTGGAAAGACACCAATCGGCACGGGACCGTTCAAGATGGAGACATTTGACCCCGAAGGGACAACCGTTCTTGTTGCCAACGAAAACTATTTCCTTGGCAAGCCTCAGTTGAGCAAAATAGAAATCATCACGTTTGCAGACTCGCAATCGGCTGCGCAAGCACTCTCAGGTGACCAGGTGGATCTGTTGTTGTCTATTGATGGTAAGTCGTCGTCAATCTTTGGAGACTCTGCCAAATTTACGCTGCAAACAATTCCGTCTGGCGACTGGAATGCAATAGATTTTCGAGTTGACAGAAAGCCGTTTGACGACGTGCGGGTGCGAAAAGCATTGCGCATAGCGGCAGATCGTCAAATAATCACCGACACTGTGTTGGGGGTTGGCGGCGGAGTTGTTGCATGCGACACTCCTGTTTGGACTGCAGACCCATATCGGTGGGACGGGCCATGCGCGAAGGACACCGAGGGAGCCAAAGCATTGCTAGCTGAGGCCGGATACCCGGACGGAATTGATATTGATATCCACACGAGCGATGTAGAAGTACACATGGTTGAACTTGTTGAGGCATATCAGCAACAAGTCAAGGATGCTGGTATCCGCGTGACGATCAAGATGGTTGACGCGAGCGGATTTTGGGATGACGTGTGGATGAAAGAGTCAGCGTTTGTTGACAGCTGGGGTCAGCGTCCCGCTGCCCAAGTACTCAATGAGGTTTATCGCAGCACTGCTGCGTGGAATCCGACTGGCCAAGTTGATAAAGCTCTTGACGCAATGCTTGATGATGCCAGATCAACTCTAGATTTGGGACAACGCAAGCAAAAGTACGCTGCAATTCAAGAGCATCTATTCGAGAATTCTGGAATCTTTCTGCCGTATCACAAGACTCTGACGCGAGTGATGAGCAGCAAAGTTCGGGGAATTAATCCCATCGTGATTGACGCAGTTCGATGGGAGAAGATTAGCGTTTCGTGATACATGCATGAAAAATTTGACACGTCGAGCCCTGTTCACCTTTGGCGCATTTGCGTCGCTTGCTGTCTTATCGTTTCTTGGAATTGATGCACTACCGGGAGATGGCTGTACTGCATTGCATGGCCGATTTGCCACACCGGCCAAGATTGCCGAATGTCGCGAGGAGCATCGGCTGAATGATTCAGTAGTTGTTCGTCTCGGCAACTGGGCCAACGACGCAGTACACGGAGATCTTGGCTATTCGATCAAGCGTGACGATCAGGTTGCACAAATCGTTTTACCACGAATACGAAACACCGCCATGTTGGCTGTAGTCGCTGGGCTCATGGCGTTTCCTAGCGCGATTGTGGCGGGCTTACTGATTGGTCGTTATCCGCAAAGTCGTGTCGGAAGAATAATCAATACTCTGGGGCTAGTTGCGATGACACTTCCAGAGTTTGTTATCGCCACCATTTTATGGCTGGTCTTTTCCATTTGGATTCCAATATTTCCGGGTGTGACGGTGGTACCGAGCAATGCAACAATCTTGGAGCTCTTGCCACACATTTGGATGCCTGCTCTAACGCTTGCGGCAGTAGTGTTTGCACACTCAATGCGCACAATGAAAGCAGGAGTAACAACGGTTAAGTTGATGCCTTTTGTAGAAAGTGCCCGTCTTCGAGGAACAGGAGAGCGGGTCACTTTACTGCGCCATATTTTGCCAGCAGCGTTGCCCCCTGTAGTAAACACGATTGCAGTAGATGCAGCATGGCTTCTTACCGGAACCTTTGTGACCGAGGCCGTATTTAACTACCGCGGATTGGGCAGATTGGCGATTGATGCGATTTCAGATCGTGACACGGCCGTCATCTTGCCGATTGTGTTGTTCGGACTTGGCGTGTACCTCACTATGTCGCTCATTGCTGACATGTTGGTACGGCTTCTTGACCCACGGCTGAGGCAGCGCTCATGAACAGTTCGTCACAGCGCCGGTTGATTCGAATTCGGATAATTGTCTATTGCGTCCTTGGGTTCCACGCAATCGTTGCCCTCATTGCGCCTCTATTGCCGCTCACACCTACAGACGAGCAAGACTCCGGCGCGATGTTGCAGGGATTTTCAGCGACTCACTGGCTGGGCACAGATGCGTTGGGTCGAGATATCTTGAGTCGTGTACTCCACGGAGGTCGACCATCGCTCATTATTGCAGTGTTAGCGACACTCCTCTCTGCAATCATTGGCGTTGCACTTGGCTCACTTGCTGCATTGGCTGGCAGTTGGATTGATGAAGCATTAGCAAGATTTATCGACTTCTTGTTGGCAGTACCAACATTGATTTTACTTTTGTTGATCGCAAGCTTTTTCGGACACGATCCATTCATCTTGAGTGTCACTCTTGGTTTGATGTATGCCGCTCCCATTGCGCGAGTCGCACGTGGAAGCACCCAAGTATTACTAGCGCGTGACTTCGTGCGAGTTGCAAGATTACAGGGCGGTAGTGGCATAAATCTGGTGTTTGGTGAGGTGTTGCCCAACGTGTGGCGAGTGGTATTGACCGAGATAGCAATGCAGTTCACTTGGATTATTCTGGCGTTCAGTTCACTTTCATTTCTGGGACTCGGCGCAAGCCCTCCAACGCCCGAATGGGGATTAATGATTGCCGAGGCGCGCTCGTATATGACAATTAATCCGCTCTCAGTCATCGCCCCAATAGTGATGCTTGGCTCACTTGTCTTGGCTGTACAGGCACTGGTAGATCGCGAATGAATACCATCTTGCAGTTTGATCAGGTGTGTGTCGAGGCTCGAGATCGTCATCGAGATATGACGCCAATTCTTCAATCAGTTAATTTGAGAGTCGAAATGGGTGAGAAGCTCGGCATCGTCGGCGGATCTGGGAGTGGAAAATCGACCCTGTTGCGCATAGCAGCAGGGGTGTTGTCGCCAGGATTGCATCATACGTCTGGCAAAGTCTCAACGGCAGGGGTAAACATGCTGGCTGTCGACCCCAAAGTTCGTCAGCAAATGTACGGCAGTACAGTCGCGCTCGTTGCGCAATCATTGGGTGAGGCTCTCACGTCTCACTTGACCATTCGAGCACATTTCCATGACACGCTCGGTCATGACGTCAACGATGAAACCATTTTGTCGTCACTCGGTGATGCTGGTTTGGACGGAGTTAAATATCTACAACGTTTCCCGCATCAGATTTCTGGAGGTGAGCGACAGCGCATTTTGCTCGCTCTTGCTCTCGTTCGGTCACCTTCCTTGTTGTTGCTTGATGAGCCAACCTCGGCCCTAGACGTAGGGACAGCAGCAGATGTATTGGCAACGATTATCAAATTGCAAGAGTTGAGAGGATTTGCGCTGATCTGTGTGAGCCACGACCTTGGGGTCGTTGGGCGAGTCTCTGATCAAGTGGTGGTGATGAATCGTGGTCAAATCGTGGAACATGGTTTGACAGAACGTGTTCTTGCGACTCCATCTGATTCGTACACACAGTCACTACTCGCATCTATACCGCGCCTGCATGTGCGAATGCGCACACCACAACTGAGTGTGCAGCCACCGGTCGTTATTGTGCACGAGCTCACCGTTATCAGAAACGGATCTACGCGTGCACTTGACTCAGTCAGCTTGAAGGTCGGAAAAGGTGAAGTTGTTGGAGTCATCGGCGAATCAGGGAGCGGCAAATCGACTCTCTTATCTGTGATCAGTGGACTTGTTTCATCCTCGTCAGGTTCAATTCACAACGGCAACGGGTTTGATCTCTCCACACCCTTGCGCAATCGACCGCGTGCAGTTCTTTCTGAAATTCAAATGGTGTTTCAAAATCCGGATGACTCGCTTAATCCGGTACGAACCGTTGAACAGTCAATGTCACGCTATACCAATGCCAACCGGGACGAAGTTCTTGTAGCGCTCGATGCAGTGGAGTTATCTGCACAGTTCTTGACTCGTCGTCCAAGCGAAATGTCAGGTGGAGAAAAGCAACGCGTTGCTGTCGCAAGAGCTCTGCTCATGCATCCCCAACTGTTACTGCTTGACGAAGTCACATCGGCACTAGACGTCACCGTGCAAGCATCCGTGGTCAAGATGCTTGCGAGTCTCCAGGCGGCCAGGGGAATGTCAATGGTGATGGTGTCCCACGATATTGCTCTGATTGCATCATTGGCCGACAAACTCATTGTATTAAGAAACGGAAAAGTTGTCGAACAAGGTTCTGTCGATGCTGTTATCAATTCTCCAATAGACCCATACACGCAGCACTTAGTGAACTTAGCGGCGACTGCCATTCGCAAATAAACCAACTAAAGGATGATCGGGAAGCGATTGCCCTTCATTTCCCTGGTTCACCATTTACGCTTCCGATAGAAGCAGTGGATTAGTTACTTCCCTGCGTGAGCGGGGCAGATACCAATCTTTTTGTAGTGGCACCAATCGCACAATTTTGTGACATTGCAATGGAATTCACCCGTTGCACATGATGCATCAATACTTTCGCGAGTCTCCACAATGACACCGCGAGCGATATTGAGTTTCACTGGGGTTACCGTGAGATCATGCTTGGTTTTTTGCGTGAGATAGAGAAGTTCGACTCGAGACGTTGCTTCCTGATCTGACTCTTCAAGCATGAGTGCATAGGCAAGCAACTGGAAGAACTTGTCATCTTCTGATTTGAACCTAGGGTTCGGAATCTTGCCTGTTTTGTAATCAGAGATCACAACGCTTCCATCCTCAGCGAAAATGAAGCGATCGATGTAGCCCTTCATGGCAACGCCGTCAATATTTGC
>CAMDLK010000019.1 GCA_945901725.1 Bifidobacterium breve
ATCACATCGCCAGCCCATGGGTACGACGCATGAAGAATTGGCGCCATGCGCGTAAGGAGAAATACCCCGGATGTCACCATGGTGGCAGCGTGAATCAAAGCTGAAACCGGAGTAGGGCCTTCCATTGCGTCGGGCAACCATATGTACAGTGGCAACTGTGCGCTCTTTCCGCATGCACCAACAAACAACATCATGGCTATTCCGGTTGCAGTTACTGCGGCAATTTTCCCACCGTCTGCAGCGGCATTGATACCCGCGTACGACAAAGTTCCAACTGAAGAGAATGCAAGGAACATAGCGACCATCATTCCCCAGTCACCAACTCTGTTGGTAACAAATGCCTTCTTACCAGCAGTTGCGGCGGAGTCGCGAGTGTGCCAGAACGAGATAAGAAAGTACGAACACGCACCCACGCCTTCCCAACCAAGGAAAGTAACGAGAAGGTTTTCACCAAGCACCAGCATCAACATGGAGAACACGAAGAGGTTGAGATACAGGAAGAACTTCGAGAACTTCGGATCACCATGCATGTACCCGATTGAGTACAAGTGAATGAGAGATCCGATTCCTGTGACAAAGAGTGCCATCGTGATGCTCAATGGGTCTGCCAAAAGAGCCATATCAATATGGAGTGTTCCGACAGGCAACCACGAGAACAATGTGACGACATGATGGCGTTCTTCCGCAGTACGTGACAGGAGGTCGAGATACACACCAACCGTCACAACAAACGAAGATGCAGTCATTGCTGTGGCGAGAATTCCGGCACGTGGTTCGCCAAGAATGCGACCAAACAACAGAATCAACAAGAAGCCAGCTAACGGCAGTGCAGGGATAAGCCAAACAAGATCCAACATGGCGACTACCCCTTCAGTCCTGACATATCGTCGACCGTCAAAGTGGTGCGTCGCCGCATGATGGAAACAATGATGCCAAGCCCAACTACTACTTCAGCAGCAGCAACTACAAGAACGAAAAATACGACAACCTGTCCGTCGATGTTGGCAATTTGACTAGACAAAGCAACGAAAGAGAGGTTCACAGCATTCAACATCAATTCAATACACATAAACATAATGAGAGGATTGCGACGCACCATGACTCCGATGGTGCCTATGCCGAATAACACGGCCGACAACACGAGATACCACGTTGAGGTGGGCTCTGCGAGAGAAAACATGAGACTCATTTCCCAGTACCTACAGATTTAGTTTTACGTGCCATTACTACGGTGCCAATAACTGCGACTAGCAACAACACCGAGGTGAGTTCGAAGGCGAAAACGTTGTCACTGAAAATCACTCGGGCAAGTTGACGAATGTTTGCATCAGGAGATTCAAATGTGGTCTCATTGACGCCTTCCCCCGAAGCCCCGAGCCCGGCCCGAGAAGAAACAATTGCGGCGATCACAATGGCACTGATACCAACGCCGATAATGGCGGCAAGAGGGCGCTGGTTTGTTATCGGTTCAACACTGAGATCTTCTGCTTTGTCAACGCCGAGCAACATGATGACGAACAAAAACAAGACCACAATTGCGCCGGCGTAGACAATGACCTGAACTGCTGCCAGAAAGTGTGCGTTGTGTGAAACAAACATCACCGCAATACCAAAAAGAGTAAGAACAAGACTCATGGCTGCATGCACGGGGTTAGACCGAGTCACGACTCCCAAAGCGCCACCAAGAACCATTGCGGCTGCGACAACGAAAACGAAGAGTTCCATTAGTTGTCCGACTCAGATTCATCGCTGATGCCTTGCGTAGGTTCGGCAGCGCGAACGCCGTATCCAAGTTCCCCACCCCATGAAACAACACCAACAAAATCTTCGCTTCCGGCAGACGCGGTTGCGCGCATCCAGCCAGATGTGTTCTGGTCTTCGCCTGGGCGCCAGTCTTCCCATGGAAGATGCTGTGGCATGCCATGGTTGTCTACAAGCAGCTCAGACTTTGTATAGATGGCATCTTGGCGGTTCGTGAATGAGAACTCAAACAACTTGGTCTCAGTAATAGCTTCTGTTGGACATGCTTCAACACACAAATCACAATGGATGCAACGTAGGTAGTTGATCTCATACATGAAACCGAAGCGCTCACCTGGAGAAGTTGGGTTGTCAGGGTTGTTGTCGGCTCCACGCACATAAATGCACTTTGCAGGACACACACCGGCGCAAAGTTCGCAGCCGATGCACTTTTCCATTCCATCTTCGTAACGATTCAGAACATGACGACCATGCATGCGCTCTGGCTTGTCGATCTTTTCGTCTTTGACGTCGTTGTTCTTGCGACGAAATACGCGGCCACCTGAATACTCAGTAGTGACCTTGTTACGTGCACCATGCTGACGCATAGTGACGAGGAATCCTCCGAAGTAGCCCATTAGAAGCTCGCCCCATCCTTCTCACGATTAACGCGACTGACATGTTGTGCGGCAAGGAGTAACCCGTAGCCGCCAATAAGAACAAGCGCAGTCACCAGAGTTACAACTATTTGATCCCATCCTGCATCTCGACCTACGCGCTGTGCAGCAAGAAGCATGAACCAACCAAGAGAACCAGGAATCAGAATCTTCCAACCCAAGTCCATGAGTTGGTCATAACGGAAACGGGGAAGGGTGGCTCGGAACCATACGTATATATAGAGGAAGACAAGCACCTTGAGGAGAAGCCAGACGGTGCCCTCGATTGCGTTCGGAATAAACGGAATGTCGAGGGTGGTGTTTCCAATAGAGATTGGTTGAGGTCCACCAAAAAACAGAGTCACGATTAATGCTGACATCGTGACTGTGTTCATGAACTCAGCCAAAAAGAAGAGGGCAAATCGAATTGACGAGTATTCGGTGTTGAATCCACCAACAAGTTCTTGTTCGGCTTCCACTAAGTCAAATGGGGGCCTATTCAGTTCTGCTGTAGCTGCGATGAGAAATATGACGAACGGCACGAATCCGGTTGCCACAATGTTCCAGTTACCAATTGACGATTGCATGTTGACGATGCCGGCAGTTGACAGTGTCCCAGAGACCAACAGCACTGCACCGAGTGACAAGCCAAGAGCTGCTTCATAGGAAACCATTTGGGCCGATGCACGAACAGCACCAAGCAATGGGTACTTTGATCCGCTCGACCAACCCGCCAGCATGATTCCGTACACAGCAATGGATGAAATTGCTAATGCGAATAAAACTCCAACAGGAGGGTCGGCTAATTGCAGTCGAGTCTGTTGTCCGAACAATGTGACAAGACCGCCCTTGCCGTCACGGAAATCTCCGCCAAGTGGAATGATCGCGAAGGCCAGAAACGCCGGAACTAACGCAAGGTACGGAGCCAAGCGAAACATGAATCGATCAGAACGTTCCGGAATGAGGTCTTCTTTGAAGAACAACTTGATTCCATCAGCCAAAGTTTGCAAGATTCCCCATGGGCCAGCTTTGTTCGGGCCAACTCGGTTCTGCATTCCGGCAATGACTTTGCGCTCGAACCACACCATCAGCATTGTGGCTACCAAACCGACAACGAAAACGAGAAGGACCTTTACGAGCACAATCAGTAGCGGAGTCCAGAGGACATTGCCTTCCAACATTGGATCAATAGCGAGAATTGCACCAATCACATTGACTCAATTCTGACATCAACAATTGATTCGTTGCGACGAACGAGTTCACGCACATCAGCGCCGATTTGATTGAATGGCACCCACGCAGTCCCGCGAGGTATTGAGGACAATGCTCGAACCGGAAGAACAATTGAACTGTGTGAATTTGAAACTCGCACATTGGTTCCTTCAGCAGCGCCCACGCGGTCAAGATCAAGAGGATGAATAAAGACATTCGCCTCACTAGCCAAATTCGCTAGTGACGGACTGGTTATTGTGCCGATTGCGCGGTCAAACAACTTGCGACTGAGATCAAGACGGAATTCATATGAGTTGCGAGGCCCAGCAACACTTGTTGCAGAGGGTGCAGAACTCGGTGGAGTCACAGACACGACGACACCATCACGTTTGATTGCCACCGCGGTTGTGGTGCTTCCGAAACCAGGAACTGCAGCTGACATTGCATGTTGAATGTCAGCCAAAGTGGTGAAGTTCGATTCATGACCGAGAAGAGTCATGAGTTCAACTGCAATCATCCAGTCTGCACGCGATGTTCCGTGAGGCGTGATTTTCTGCACGACCGAAGTGACTCGGCCCTCAAGATTCATCGTGGTGCCATCTTTTTCACCATAGGCAGCTGCAGGTAACACAACATCCGCATGTGACGCGCTGGCCGTGAGGAACGTATCGATGGCCACTACAAACTTGGCGCCAGCAATTCCTCGACGAGCAAGATCAACGTCAGCAACATCAGACAGTGGATCTGCACCGAGAAGAATGAGGCAATCAACATTGCCCTTCGCAGATGCTTCAAGGATTGTTGCAGCGTCATTGCCATTACGTGGTGCAAGCCCAAGTGACAACGCACCGCGGACATTTCCACGCCGCAGAACTGGCAACACGCTTGCTGATGGAACAACTGCCAGAACGGCAGTGAGCGCGTCCATCGAGTGTGATGCGGATTCTGCAAGGTTCGCACGACCAGCTACAACGACTACTGGACCAGATGCAAGTTGCGCTGCAATATCAGCTTGCACAAGAAGCGCAGGTATGGCTCCAGCAGCGGTGCCAGACTCAGCCCGAATTGATTTCCATGCGTACTTCGTTAGACCAGTTTCATGAGATGAAATCTCAATCAGGCGAATTCGCTTCTTCTGTACTGCATCGCGAAGACGCAGGTACAAAACTGGAAGTTCTTCTTTAATGTCTGGAGCCAAAAGAATCACGGTGCCACCGGCACATGCAGAATCAATGGTCGCTTGTGCATACGAGAACACAGATGCTGGAAGCCCATCATCAAGTTGCGCATCTCGCATAGTGACTCCAGCTGCATCAGCAAGAGCGCCCCACATAAATGCGTCTTCATTTGTTCCGCGAGCACCACCAAGAATTGCTATTGACCCTTCACGTGAATGACGGATGACACGAGCAACTGATTCAAGAGCATCAGACCACGATGATGCAGCAAAAGAATCTCCAGACTTGATCTGCGGGGATGACAAGCGATCATCTGAATTCGTTGACTGGAAGTTGAAGCGACCTTTGTCGCACAACCAACCCCAGTTCACCGGATCGCTGTCGACGCCTTGATAGCGCAACAATTCATCACGACTTGACTGAACAACTGTGCGGCAACCAACTGAGCAAGTTGTGCATGTGCTTTCCCGTTGTTCAAGGTCCCACGGACGAGCCTTGAATCGGTACGGCGATGCAGTGAGTGCGCCCACTGGACAAATTTGCACGGTGTTACCGGAAAAATAAGAAGCAAACGGCTCATCCGGGAAGGTCATTATTTGAGTGTTGTTTCCACGCTGAGTGAAACTAATGAGAGGGTCGCCCGCAACTTCATCAGCAAAACGCGTGCAACGATCGCACAAAATGCAACGTTCACGATCAAGAAATACCAAGTCACTAATTGGGATTGGTTTTTCGTAGTGGCGCTTCTCTTCAACAAAACGACTTTCGCCGGCACCATGGCTGAAGGCCTGGTCTTGCAATGGGCACTCCCCGCCCTTATCGCACACTGGGCAATCAAGAGGGTGATTCGCAAGCAGTAACTCGATCATGCCTTCTTGAGCGCGCTTGACTTGCGGCGTATCAGTGCGCACTACTTGGCCATCAGCAACAGGAGTCATACAACTGACAACCATCATCGGGCCACGAGGGCCTTCTACTTCAACCATGCATTGGCGGCACATGCCGACCGAACTCATACGTGGGTGGTAGCAAAAACGCGGAATGTATTCATCCACACTGTCAGCTGCCGCAATAATGAAATCACCTTTACGCGCTTCAACGGTGCGTCCATTAATAGTTATCGATACTGCGTTCGGATCTTGAGGCGGAAGATCGTTTGTATCGGTGGTGTCAATAGTGGTCATTCTGAAACCGCCGTTACTTTGATCATGGTGCGCTTCACGATGCGCGCATCAAATTCACTGCGGAACAACGTAAGAGCTGAGTGGACTGGCGCATACGCAGATGGTCCAACGAAACAGATGGTGTTCATGCGATACGGAAATGGCACTGCGGCAATTCCCAATTTCTCGTTTGATGCATGAGGGAATGCACCCGGGCAAATTGATTCGCCCACTTCGAAGATTTGATCAAGGTCAGCATCAGTGCCCTTGCCATCAACAACACGGGACAAAATGCGTTCAAGCCACGTTCCGCCTTCACGACATGGTGTGCATTTGCCGCAAGATTCATGCGCATAGAAACGGGTAAGAGTTAATGCGGCACGAGGAATGTCTGTCGTTGAGTCCATCACCATGATGGCGCCAGAACCAAGCATTGAACCTGCAGGCCCTACTTGACTTGCTTCAAACGGAAGATCAAGTTGATCAGGCGTGAACCATGGAGCAGAACCGCCACCTGGTACAAAAGCTTTGAGATCATTTCCATTGCGAATGCCTTGGCAGAATTCTTCCCCGTACAACAAGTCACGGAATGTTGTGATGCCGTTGATGATTTCAAATACACCAGGGCGATTCACGTGGCCTGAAACGGCAACCATTCGTGTACCTGGAGAAGTTGCAGTGCCAATCGCTGTGTATGCAGCAGCACCATTGTTCAACAACCACGGAAGGTTGGCGAGCGTCTCTACGTTGTTGACAATTGTTGGTTGTCCGTACAAGCCGTTTGCTGCGGGGAAATATGGAGGCTTCAAGCGAGGCATACCGCGATTGCCTTCAAGGCTTTCAATCAGAGCGGTCTCTTCACCTACTACGTATGCGCCTGCACCCCAGTGAAGAACGATGTCAAGAGAGAACTTTGAACCGAGAATGTTTTTACCGACATAACCAGCTGCATATGCCTCGTTGAGAGCCGTTGCAATTCGTTCTTGAGCGAGCGCCATTTCTCCGCGTATATAAAGGAAGCATTGCGACAAACCAGCTGCATATGAAGCAATGAGGCAACCTTCAATAAGTTGATGCGGGTCGCGCTCCATGAGCAAGCGATCTTTGTATGTGCCCGGCTCACTTTCGTCACCATTAACAACGAGGTACCGAGGCCATACTTCTTGTGGCATGAGTCCCCACTTGTTGCCTGCAGGGAAACCAGCACCACCACGACCAAGAACTGTTGCGCTCCTTACTTCATCGTGGATTTCATTTGCAGGACGAGCGAGTGCTGAACGCAAACCTTTGTAGCCATCGGTGGCTAGGTAGCGCTCGAGTGTGTACGAGTCTTCGTATTGAAAACGCGAAGTTACAACTTGAGGACGATCTCCGACATAAAAGCCGGGTGCATGTTTCCAGGTTCCGCCGGTCATAGCGCAGCCTTTCCATCAAGCCACACGGGATTTTCTGTTACTAATTCTGGTGCAACGGCGCCGACTGCCCGGTCAGCAGGAATGTGCTGACGGACTGAAGCGACAACGCCGTGTGCTGGAATTTCGGATGAAAGATTTCCAGCCGACAAATCATCAATAAGTGAGTCGAGTTGATCTGGTGTGACGCGATAGCGATAGCGATAGTTCACTTGCAAGCAAGGAGCTTCAGTACATGCTGCCTGACACTCGGCACGTTCAAGAGTGATCTTTCCATCTGCTGTGGTGGAACCCATCTTTATACCGAGGCGCTCTTCTGCATGATGCATAAGTTCCTCTGCGCCCAACAATGCACACGACATAGTGCCGCAGATATTGATGAGGTACTTACCCACTGGTTCGAATTTGAACATCTCATAGAACGAGGCTGTTCCGAACACTTCTGCCGATGATGCCCCGACTAATTCGCCAATGTGCGACATAGCTTCGTTTGTGACGTAACCATCTTGTTCTTGAGCGAGATGCAGTAACGGAATGGTTGCAGACCTGGGTTTCGGATAACGACCGATGATTTCACGGGCGAGGCGAACGTTTTCTTCTGTTAGTCGAGCCATTAGCGATCAACCTCCCCGAGTACCGGATCAACTGATGAAATAACTGCAACAGCGTCAGCAACAAGCCCACCACGCATCATGTGCGGCATTGTTTGAATGTTCACGAATGACGGAGCACGAACGTGCATGCGATACGGATTCGATGACCCATCGCTCACGATGTAGCAACCAATTTCGCCGCGAGGACTTTCAATAGATACGTACACTTCGCCCTCTGGCACTTTGAAGCCTTCGGTAAAGATTTTGAAGTGGTGAATCAGTGCTTCCATTGATTCGTCAATACGCGCACGAGGCGGTGGCGTGACCTTCTTATTCTGGATACGGAAGTCACCAGAAGGCATGTTCTCAAGAACCTGGTACACGATGCGCATTGACTCGCGAATTTCATTGAATCGAATTGAGTAGCGATCGTATGCATCGCCGTACTGACCAACAATTACATCAAATTCCATTTTGTCGTAATGCAGGTATGGCATGTCACGACGTAGGTCCCATGCAACTCCGGTTGAACGAAGAATTGGTCCGGTTGCACCAAGCGCGATTGCTTCTTGTGCTGTGATGACACCGACGCCTTGTAGACGCTCACGCCAAATTGGTTGACCAGTCATCAAGATGTCATATTCCTCAAGACGCGAAGGCAGTCCTTCAAGAATCGCAAGCACGTCATCACGCCAGCCAGCTGGCAAGTCTGCTGCAAGGCCGCCAGGGCGAATGAAGTTGTGATTCATTCGAAGGCCCGTGACCTTCTGGAAGAAACGAAGGACATCTTCACGTTCACGCCATCCGTACAACATCATGGACACTGCACCGAGGTCCATTCCGTTAGTGGCGAGGAACAACAAATGGCTGCTCATGCGGTTCAATTCTGAAAGCAACATGCGCATCCATACAGCGCGCTCTGGAATATCACCATCGATGCCGAGCAGCTTTTCAACTGCCAAAGAGAAAACAAGTTCGTTGTTCAATGGAGACAAATAGTCCATGCGAGTGACGTTTGTGCCGCCCTGCATATAAGTCAGTGCTTCGCCAGTCTTTTCCATGCCGGTGTGCAGGTAACCAATAATTGGCTTGCACCGCAACACGGTTTCGCCTTGAAGTTCAAGCATGAGACGCAGAACACCGTGAGTGCTTGGATGCTGAGGACCCATGTTGATGATCATTGTTTGATCTTCAGGAGCTTCGGTCTGTACTTCTGCAAGAAGGGCAGCTTCTGTTTCGCTTAGGCGCAATACAGAACCAACTTCGCGCAACAATTCTTTTGCGGTGAGTTCACTGCGTGAAAGGAGTTCTTGTCCGCCTTCTGCGGTGCCTGCAGAAATAATGGTCATGAGTTAGCACCTTTGAACTGCACAGGAATTGAACCCTGGCTGTAGTCCTTACGCAATGGATGACCATCCCAGTCTTCAGGCATCAAAATACGAGTCATATCGGGATGACCAGTAAAGACAATTCCGAACATATCGAATGTTTCACGCTCATGAGCTTCTGTGCCCGGGTGAATATCAAACAATGTTGGCATTGTGCAGTCATCAGCAGGCACTTGAACTCGTACTCGAATTCTCTTGCGTTGTGACAGTGACAACAAGTTCACTGCTACTTCAAAACGCTCTGCTTGAATATCGAAACCAATTGTGCGCTGCGGCATTGCAAGGTAATCAACGCCTGTGAGATCGACGCACATCTCGTATCCCTCGTCAGCCAATGCCTTTATTACAGAAACGTACTGATCACGCGAAGCATGTAGGACGCGTTGTCCATGAGAATCTTGCACTGGACAACCATGCTGAGTCTCTACAGCATTCTCCATTGTGTCTGCTGAGTCACTCATGATTACTTCGTACCAATGGTGACTGAAGTGTGTGCTGCGAGTTCAGAAGAAAGCTCAACACCAGCACCGCCGTTGTTTGAAACGCGACGACGCATGATTTCACCATCTTCAATCAACTGGTGCAAGGTTTCAATGGCATGAATAAGAGTTTCAGGAGTTGGTGGGCAACCTGGTGCATACACATCAACAGGAACGATCTGGTCTACACCTTGCACAATTGCGTAGTTGTTAAACATTCCGCCGCTTGATGCACATACGCCCATGGAGATTACCCATTTGGGTTCCATCATCTGGTCATAAACCTGACGAAGAACTGGCGCCATCTTCTGACTGACACGCCCGGCAACAATCATGATGTCTGCTTGACGGGGCGATGCGCGAAAGACTTCCATGCCGAAACGTGAAAGGTCGTAATGCGATGCACCAGTACCCATCATTTCGATTGCACAGCACGCAAGACCGAAGGATGCTCCCCAGCTTGAACGTGAGCGCGCCCACTTCACTAAGTCTTCGATACGTGCCGTAACGAAGTTGTGGTCCATGCCCCCGAGGCCGTCATCGGCGATGTTTTGAACGACTCCCATTAGGCAGCTCTGCCTTCTGAACCTACAACTCGTACAGAACTAGTTGTGGTGAAGCCAAGTGACTCTTGAGTTTCAAGTTTGCTTGCCCGCTGTATCGGGCCCCAGTCAAGAGCTCCGCGAGCGATCATGTACACAAATGCCACGAAAAACACTGCGCTGAAGGAAACCATTTCAAAGAATCCGTACGTTCCAAGGAACTCGCGATCAACGGCATATGGATACGCAAAAATGATTTCAATGTCAAACATGATGAACAACATCGCGACGACAAAGAAGCTGACAGGAAAGCGTTCTGGTGGCTCACGACTCGGCACGATTCCGCATTCGTACGGAGCTTCCTTTGCGGAGTTTGGACGATTAGGCGCAAGTAACTTCGAAGCGAGAAGACTGATGACAGCAAACAGAATTGCTAGCACCATCAAAGCGACTATTGGAAGGTACTGGCCCATGATCTAGGCCACCGGTGAATTGAGTGCAAGATTCTTGCGAAGCAAAGTTTCGCGACGATGCAAGACCCATGCCAACAAAAAGAAGATCAACCCTGAGCCAAAGCCAATGAGAAATGCTGGGCGGCGCTTCGCACCCAAGTCACGAATCATCACTATGTAGCGATGAGGCTGCGCTTCGTCAATTACAGGCCGTGCAGGTGCTCGACCAGGTTCTGCGCGCTGAACTACTAACGGTGCAACTTCGACTATTGCATACCGAGGCTTGTGCTTAAACGCCAAGAAGTCAATCGCATCTCCAAGTTTTGGATACCGTTCGCCACCCTTGTCGTACACGGCAACTGCAACATATTCCCCAGCCGCAAATTCCTTTGCTTCGATTTGAATGAGTTCGTCTGCTGAGGCAATGGCCTGTCCACGTTGCGGATTAGATTCCGCAAGAGATTCCCACCCTTCGCTCACCAATTGATCAGCCACTTTTTTTGCTGCCGCAACGGAGTCAAGACCTTTGATGTCGATGGGGCGCTCTACAATTTCTGTTCGATCTAGTAAAGCGCCGTCACGGACAATGGCAATTGGCTCATGAGGATGCCATGTTGGTTCAGGCCCTTTTAAGCCGATGCCGTACACAGCCCAAATGATGGCCATTGACATCATCCAGCCGGCCAGACCGGTGATCGCAATCAAGAAACCGAGGCGTGCACCGAGGTTGGTGCCCAAGATGAGATAGGTAGAACCCATCAACACCACAACGCTGATGATGACGATGATCCATCCGCGGATCTCTGGTTCCCAACTGACTGCAAGTAGCGCTGACAACATCACAAACTCCGAACGTATTCCACGATCAACTTCAGCTGCTCGTCCGTATAGACCTGACCGAATGCTGGCATTCGACCACTTCCCTGTCCTTGTTCGCCATAACGCTTGCCGAGTTCAGATCCACCACTAATGAAAGCGATCATGTCTTCCTGATTCGGGAACTGTCGAACTGAAGAACCACCGGTGAGGTTTGGCCCAAGAGCACCGCCACCAGTTGCTTGTGGATCGTCGATCGACCAACCCTTTGTATGACAGCGAGCACATGAGTACGCACCTGAATTGACGTTGAGACTAAAGAGTGCTTCACCAACGGATGCGTACGTTCCGTTATCAACTTGACGTTGTGCTTCAGCGATAATCGCTTTATTTTCCGCTGCAGGCAATGCACCATCCACGCACGTTGGGTTGTATGGGCCGCGTGGTTCAACACAATTATCTTGCGGAATCTGAATTGACTTCATGTACTCAATAAGCGTTGTGATGTTTTGATCGGTCAGCGGACCTCCACCAATGATTCCCCAGGCAGACATCGGGGAGAACGGACGTCCGTAGTTCAAGATAAAACGAATCTCATCATCTGTATAGCGATACAGCACTGTGTTTAATGCAGGAGCTTTCCAGGACACTGATTTCACTTCGCCTGTTTTTGGATCAGTCATTGCATGCGCGGCAACTCCACCAGTTGCTTTCATGCCACCGTGACAACCGGAACAGTTGAACCCACCATCAGCAGTAGACGCGAAAAGTTCTGCTCCCCATTTAGTGAAACGCTTTTCAAAACCAAACTGTGCTCCGGCTGTGCGGCCAGGCTCAAGTACCCAATAGAGAGGCAGAGAAATGGTGATGATGACGAGGAACAAAAGCCCAAGGATTTGTACACGCTCAAGACGTGGCCCTTCGAGAATCTCATCGTCGTAGTAGGGCTTACGGTTTGCAGCAAGTTTTTGTTCGGAACCGATTTCGCTACGCGATGACCGAATATTTGAGAACGCGTAGAACGCCCAACCCGCAAGCGAGATGAGAAGGATTACCCAAGCGATGGAGGTGCTAGTTGATGCAATCATGATTAGTGCCCTCCGCCGACACAGTGTGGTCCTTCGGCTTCTTGACCGGTGGTGTTAATACCAATCGATGGGCCTGCGAAAACTGCACCAGTGTCAATCGTGAGCACGCCGTTAGTGATAGCCACTCCGAAACGATCCATTCCACGTGGAGCTGGGCCGCCCTTTTTTTCACCAACACGGTTGTACTGAGAACCGTGACAAGGGCATTCAAACCATTGCGAGCTCTTGCACTCTGGAACTCGACACCCGAGGTGAGGACACTTTTGATACAGCGCCACAATGCCCGCCTGCATTCCAGTGAACACTGGCGCTTGACCGCTGTAGACAGCTTGGCCCTTACCGAGAGCATCTTTCGGATACTCGGTGACCCAAGCACGTGCTTCTGACAGATACAAGAAACCTTTGTTCTGACGAATCAATTGAATAACGTCGTCAATTTTTCCGGCATTAATTTTGGAACCGAAACCGCCTTCAGCACCTTTCCAAAGAAAACCAACTACTGAAGCACCGAATGCTCCGAGACTGACTGTAAACAAAGTAACTGTCGCACGGTTGAAAAACATGCGGCGTGAAACACCAAGTGCTTCTTCGTCAGGAGCCACCCACGGGGCCAATTCAACAGGTGCTGCTTTGACCACTGATGTTGAACGAACTGCTGCTTCAACTTCACGACCGCTTGGTGCGGTGTCTGAAATGTTGGTCTTTGAATCGCGAGAACGAGTCTCGCGAGACAATGCGCCTGCGCCACGAACTTCAGTGGTACGTGATGTTGTAAGAACAACAATCAGACCAAAGACGATGGCCGCAATAACAACGATTGCGATGACAATTCCGGTGCTCATGACTGTGCATTCCTTGCTTCTGTGTCGTTACGTCGAGTGTTGTTGGGGGTATTCATTGTCTTCATCACAATTCAAAGAAGATTCCGTCACGCCACGGGAAGGTGAAGTTGAATCCAGGACCGCGGAAGAAAGATCCGATGATCACGAGTACTGCCCAGAACATCAGGAACAAGGTGAACATGGAAGTCATCCACTTGCGATCTTCAGGTTTGTTCGAAGCGTTTCTGTCAACAAACGGAGCCAAGATCAGGACAATAAGTCCCATGCCAGGAAGTGTCACACCAGCAACCAACGGATGGAACATGGTCAGAAGTTCCTGCAAACCGAGGAAGTACCACGGAGCCTTTGATGGGTTTGGGGTTTTATTGAAGTCAGCTGCGTGCATCAATGGTGCATTTACGAACCATGAAAAAAGCAACAAGAACGCTGTACATGCAAGGCTTGCAACAAATTCAACAGCCAACAAGTGTGGCCATGTATGAACTTTGTCGACTGGTGCTGCTTTTGTTTCTTGAATAGAACCAGACTTAACAACGGTCAATAAACGTTGTGTATGTCCACCGGGGCCAGCGCCAACAGGCAAACCGGCTGATGGAACGGAAGTCACAACTGCTGATGCTTTTTCCGCAACCGCAACTGCTCCTCCCTCACCGCGAGCAGCTTTGCTGCGTTCGAGCAAATGGTCAGGAATACGTGAGTCACCAGCGGCTGCCGCTGGTGTTGCGGCGTCATCAGCTGCTTTATCGCGAGCTGCTTGTGCCCGCTTCAAAAGGTGTTCTGGTATTTCAGTCATTTGATGTCCCCCCGATCACAAAGGTCCGGAAATTCCGCCGTCTTTACGAACACGCCAGAAGTGGATGGCCATAAAGATAACGATGACGAATGGAAGAAGAAGTACGTGCAGCACGTACCAACGAAGCAATGTTTCGGAACCAATTTCGACTCCGCCCAGCAACACGAAACGCACTTGCGATCCGAACACCGGTGTGTAACCCATCATGTTGGTACCAACTGTTACGGCCCACAAGGCCAACTGGTCCCATGGCAGCAGGTAGCCGGTAAATGACAGAAGTAGTGTGAGTGTCAACAACACAACGCCAATGACCCAGTTGAATTCACGCGGTGCTTTGTATGCGCCGTGGTAAAACACGCGAGACATATGAAGGAATGTTGAAAGCACCATGAGGTGCGCTCCCCATCTGTGCATGTTTCGCATAAGAAGTCCGAATGTCACTGATGTCTGCAACGTTTGAATGTCTTGCCATGCTGCAGCACCTGTTGGACGGTAGAAGAACATCAAGAAAATGCCTGTAACAGTGAGCAAAATGAACAAGAAGAAGCTGAGACCACCAAGGCACAGTGTGTAACTGACCTTGACTGCGTGACGCTTTACCTTCACTGGGTGCAAGTGATACAGCACCGAGTTCATGATGACGTACGAGCGGTTACGAGGGCTGTCTGTATAGCCCTTGCGGAAGATCGAACCAGGACGGAAAATTGCATTCCATGCCTGACTTCCCTGCATTTGATTGCCTAATTGGGCCGCCCGCTCTTTCAGAGTAGGACGGGGATTATCAAGAACTTTTGCCATGGGCCTTTACCTCAGAGTCGCATTCCATAGCCGTAGCCATGATTATTAGTTCGGATATGACTGTCACCATCAGGATCTGGTGCACCAACTTTGCCCAGGATGATTACTCCTGTTGGGCAACGGTCGACACAGAGTGCGCAACGGGTGCACACATCATCGTCAATGATGAAAAGAACGTTGTCAGACGGGTCTGACCCAGGCATCTCAGTGTCTTGCGCTTCCGCAATTGCATCAGTCGTCACCATGTGAATGCACTTCCACGGACAAATATCAACGCAGCCTTCGCACATGATGCATTCACTTTGATCAATATGAATGAACTGCTTCGGCTTGACAGCCTTGCCAAGGTAATCGGCATCCACCTCAACGAGTTGATACTCAGTTGACCATTCTGGCATTGGCGGATTTGCGTCTGTACGTGCCATTTGGTGTTAGCCCCTCTTCACCAATGGTCGACCGTACGTGGACACTTCAAGTTCTTTAGCGCCACGTTCTCCACGCTTTTGCCACCAAACAAACATAAACACCATGAGTGCAATGAAGTACCCGTGAAGGACAACGGCCAAAATGTCGCGCACTGCTTCGTAGCTAATGGTCATGGGGAAATTGCCGCCAAAAGCCTTTGGTTTCAAGATGTCAAAAGGGCCAAGCAGAAGTTTGTCTTTACGCCAACCGAGGTCTTTGTCGGCATGGTCGAGGAATTGGTGAGGTACGACACCAAACGCAAGAAACAACACAAAGAATGTGTAAACAGAGCCGACCATCGCTTCGCCCCACGTTGACTGGGTACCGACAGGGCGTCGCTTACCGAAAGGAATGACGGCGAGGGCCATCACGGTTGTAATACCAAAGGAAAACAAAAAAGCCTGGTTAACTCCTGGCCATCTAAGTATGTCAATCGAGAGCATGAACGATTCTTCTTCTTCGGTCCTAGTGACGTTTGTGTCATGGGGCTGGTGCCTAAGCACTTTTAAGACTAGTCATCGCAGGGACAGAAATTCCATTTTCTGAATGTGACCAATTCCCGTGATTCTGGGCCGGTTATGCGTACCGAGGTTGTGCCATTGTGCATCTTTCATTGAGTCCTGTCGTTTGGTTCATTGAACAAACTTCTCGACTTTTGGCAGATGATTACTCCCACGAGGGGATGTTTGTCTATCGTGGAGGTGTCAGGCATTGCATCTGAAGGCACCCCGCCTTCTCAGAGGCCTGACAGGTCTCCCCGAGAGGTAAGCGCAGTGACCGAGATTCCCGAGCACCTTCTGAATCGCTCCAAAGCACGACGCTCTGAGGCGTCTGGCGACAGCACGAGTGACAACGCTCCAGCAGTTGCTACACCCGCAGCGTCAGCTGCACCAGCAAAGTCACAAGAAGCCCCGGCACCAAAAGCCGTTGTGCAAGATCCTGCCTATGTCGTGGCCGCAAAGACTCGTAAGAAGATTCCGTTCTGGGCGATGACAACTTTGGCTCTACTTCCTGCGTGGGCAATGTTGTATCTCATTGCACTGAAGCCCGCTGAGAAGGTTGTTGCTGGCCCATTGTCAATTGGTGCTGCCACCTACGGTTCGTGCGCAGGCTGCCATGGTGCAGATGGTGCTGGCGGTGCTGGCCGAGTTTTGTATCAAGGTGAAGTCATGAAGACATTCCCACACATCGAAGACATGTTGAACTTCGTTTACACCGGAAGCCAGCAGTACGTTGCCGCCGGGATCAAAGAGTACGGAAACCTAAAGCGTGAAGGTGGTGCACACGCGCCACTGTCATACAACGGAAACCCGATGCCAATGCAAGGCGAAAAAGCTGGTGGAGCTCTTACGGAAGCAGAAATACTTTCAGTTGTCTGTCACGTGCGTTACACAACCTCTGGTGCAGACCCTGCAAGCGAAGAGTGGATGTCAGAGTACGAGACATGGTGTTCACCAGAGTCCGAAATCTTTAAGGCATTAGAAGACGGATCAACGTCATTCGACACCATTGAAAAAGACTTCGCGATGCTTGCTGAAAAACCAGCTGCCGTCGGCACAGCACCTCGCGCCTCAGCAAGTAAATAACTTATTTACACTTCACAGACACAACATTGTCTGTGGTGAGATTCACAATGGTTTTACTGAGTTGATCAGGGAAACGCGTAATGAAGTCTCGTAGTGACGACGTTGCAGTATCACCACATTCTCTCTTCACTGGTGTCGCCAAATTAATGACCCAGCCATTGCGTAAAATTCCTTCGTCTCCATTTGCTTGCATGTCAACTAAACCTGGCATCGTCAAAAACTCTCGACCTGCAATTGCATCTGACGGTACAAGCGCGAACCACACAACCGCATCTCCCAACATGTCGGCCAACAGCACACACGCATATGGTTTTACAAAATCGGTACACGCCGACATCGAGCCGTATTTTGCAGTCAACGTTCCGTCTTGAACAGTCAACACTCGTAAGTCGTCAAGAGATAATCGCATAGCACCGCCGCGTGTGACACCACTTTCCTGTGACCATGTCGAATCAACATTGATTGAATCAACACTCGCAACCAAATCAACTTTGCGAAGTGTTTGAGTCACGGAAATTTCTGAAGACGAATCGCGTGTAGCGAAAAGAAAAATTGCCGCGACAAGCACTGCAAGAAGAACGGCAAGAATTCGCCGACTCAATTCATGAGGCCTTTCAGTGCCGTAGATACGCGAACTGCTAATTGATCAAGTACTGAATCAGTGTGAGAAAGGCCAACAAATACAGCTTCATATGCACCTGGGGCTAACGCAACGCCACCGCTTAATAACGCATGAAATACCTTTGCATATAAGGCTTCATCTGTCGTTTGTGCCTCAGCGAAATTTGTCGGAGTCTTTCCACCAAGTTCGTTTCCGAAATACATTCCAATCAATGTTCCGACAACAGGAAACTGTGCGGGAATTCCTGCATCACTGCACGCATCACGCAGCATTGCTGAAGTGAAGCGCGCACGTGCTGACAGTTCCATGTACACATCATCTGACAATTCATTGAGTGCCGCAAGACCCGCTGCAGATGCGAGTGGATTTCCTGCAAGGGTTCCCGCGTGGAAGACGGTGCCAAGCGGTGTGAGATTTTCCATGACGTCGCGTCGGCCACCAACTGCACCAATTGGTAATCCACCGCCAATTACTTTTCCGAAACATGTGAGATCTGGTTTCACATCGTATTTAGCTTGGGCTCCACCAGAGCCAAGACGGAATCCGGTAATCACTTCGTCAAATATAATTAGCGCACCAACGCGATCACACTCTGCACGAAGCCCCTCAAGAAATCCTGGGGCGGGAGAAACTAATCCCATGTTTGCTGCGACAGGTTCAACAATTACTGCAGCGACATCATTATCAAGTGTTGGCACCACGTTGTATGGCAGTACCCATGTATTTGCAACAGCTTCTTCGGGAACACCAGCAGTACCTGGCAAACCAAGAGTTGCTAAACCGCTTCCACCAGCAGCTAGTAACGCATCCGTAGCACCATGAAAGTTTCCGTGAAAAGTAACAATGCGTTTACGTCCAGTAGCGCCACGTGCCAAACGAATTGCCGTACTTGTTGCTTCGGTTCCACTGTTCATAAAACGAAGACGTTCGCATGAAGGAACACGTTCTGAAATTGCTTCTGCCAATTTCATTTCACGAGGCGTTGGCGCACCATACGAAGTACCGTCTCCGGCTGCACTACGAATTGCTTCAGTTACTTTTGGATGTGCGTGACCAAGAATGATGGCACCGTAACTTTGTACCAAGTCAATAAGTTCATTGCCTTCAACGTCGTATACAAACGCACCTTCAGCACGAGACACAACGTATGGAGTTCCCCCAACAGCCTTAAATGCTCGGATAGAAGAGTTGACACCACCAGGAATTACCTGCGCCGAACGATTGAACAAATCTGTGTTCGATGCAATTCCAAGACCGCGACACACAGTTGCAGTGCAACCAGCGGCAACGCATGCTTTGGCATCACAAAGAGGGATTGGTGAGTTCATTGCGTTTTCCTTATGAAGAATATTCAGCGAACCAGCGCGTGAGATACGTGAGAATAATGTCAGCACCTGCGCGCTTGATTGCTGTCAGTTGCTCTAACGCAACTGCATCATGATCAATCCATCCACGTTCGGCAGCAGCCTTAATCATGGAGTATTCGCCACTGACGTGATACGCGGCAACTGGAACGTCGACTGCCTCACGCACATGGGTAATGACATCGAGATAGGACAATGCAGGCTTAATCATCACGATGTCGGCACCTTGTTCGAGGTCTTCAAAGACCTCTCGCATTGACTCTCGAGTATTGCGCCAATCCTGTTGGTAACCCTTACGGTGACCGCCGCCTGCAATTTGCACATCGACTGCGTCTCGAAATGGTCCGTATAGGGCCGAGGCGTATTTCGCCGAATAGGCCATAATCGCCACATTCTGGTGCCCAGCAGCGTCAAGCGCGGCCCGAATAGCCCCCACTTGGCCGTCCATCATTCCGCTCGGTGCCACAACATGCGCTCCGGCCTCGGCTTGCGCCAGTGCTGCCTTGCAATAGATCGCCAGTGTCGCATCATTATCTACATCTCCATCGGCCCCGACAATTCCACAGTGCCCATGGGACGTGTACTCATCGACGCACAGGTCAGCCATGATGACCATGTCATCGCCCACTGCGGCCCGCAGGTCGCGAAGCGCCACCTGAACAATGCCGTTTGGGTCATACGCTCCAGAGCCCACCGCGTCCTTTTCAAGAGGGATTCCAAACAGAATCACGGCGCGTACACCAAGGTCGCGCAAAGCAACCACTTCGATCACGAGAGACTCGCGGGTGTGCTGGACTACGCCAGGCAGCGACACAATCGGCTGCGGGGCAGTTATTCCTTCACGCACAAACAACGGCGCAACAAGGTCTGAGACATGAAGGCGGGTCTCAGCAACCAATTCACGCATGGCGTGAGTGGTGCGTAGTCGGCGAGGGCGTGAAACGGGGAAAGCCACACGGTGATTCTATTGGCTCTGGCACCAGCAACGACAGGCGCCGTCGGTTACACCTCGGTAAGCACTCTTTCAGCCGTCTGAATCATTGATTCGAGTGTTTGTTCCGGCGCTACTGCTGAAACATCAATACCAAGAGCTGCTGCGACTTTGGCTGTTGACGGCCCCATCACCACCACGAATGGTGGCGTAGTAGTTCCAAAAGCATCAAACCAAGCGCTTGCTGCACTGCCTGATGCAAGAAACAAGACATCTGCTGTCATTGCCGGCAACATCATTTCACGCGTCGGTCGAAGTTGCACAGTGCGATACGCAACTACTTGCGTCACTGTCCAACCTTTTGCACTCAACGAAGTACTCAATGAATCGTCCGCCAAATTTCCGTGCACAACCAAAACTGATCCTGTTCCATTCGGAAACTGCTCAGCAAGAACTTCTGCTCGCGCAGGATGCGCCGTCAGCGTTACTGCGACACCAAGCGAACGTGCCGTTGCTTCACCAACCGCAGCAAGTGATGGAAAACGTTTTGCATCACCAGCAGCATGGGAGGCAACGATGAACGGCGCTACACAATCTGCGCCGTTAGGTGATGTCACAACAATCCAGTCGAATTCATCAAGACGCTGAAGAACTTGGTCTCGCTCACGGCCCTCGTCTTCAGGTTCTGTAATTGCAATCAGTGGAACTTCAACGACGCGCGCGCCACGAGCTTCCAATAGTCGACGTAGAGATTCGTTTTGCAAAATAGATCGAGTGATGACCACTGAACGATTATCAAGTGGACTACCCATGTGTGTTAACTAAGTGGCTTTGCAAGTCGAGTGCGGCATTCAATTGCTGCAGTAATTCCGACAACACGATTGTCATCGGAATCTCCAATCGAACCGACAATTTGCACTGAGTCGCTGAAATCATCATTTGCCATAAATGCACGAAATACTCCGTCGTTCGACAAATGCGCACCAACCGGCAGTGAACAACCAGCACCAAGTTCGGCCAAGAACGCGCGCTCTGTCTCCACTGCACGACGACTTGCAGCATGATCAATGAGCGCAAGGATTGCTCGCGTTTCAGTGTCATCCGTACGCGCCTCAATTGCCACACTGCCCTGGCCCACCATTGGAACAGCGACATCAAGATCGAGAACTTCAGCAATGTTCGAGGTCATGTCAAGAATCTCTAATGCCGCCACCGCCATCACAATTGCGCCACCATCAGGAATTTTGGAAAGACGCGTTTGGATATTTCCACGAAGGTCTACAAATTGCAGATCGGGGCGGACGCGCATTAGTTGCGCACGACGACGAACTGAACCAGTAGCAATGGTGGCACCAAATGCAAGATCCTCTAATCGTTTCCCAACTAAAGCATCATTCGGTGTCCGGCGTTCACCAATTGCACCGATAACTAGTCCTTCAGCATTCTGCGAAGGAAGATCCTTTGCAGAGTGCACAGCAACATCTGCACGATTCTCTAGTACTGCGCGTTGTACTTCCTTAACAAAGACACCCTGGCCACCCATGAGATGTAACGGTGTTGTGGCGTTAAGGTCGCCTTGCGTATCAACAAACACATACTCCACTACAACTCCGTCGCGGGCTGCTGTTAACAATGCACCAACTGCCTCAGCCTGAGTGCGTGCTTGCGCGCTGGAGCGTGTGGCGATGCGAATAGTTGTCATAGAAGTTCTTATTCGAGACTAAACAAATCTCGGACCGCAGCAGACAGTCGTTCTCCCTGTGGGGTTCCGGCTGCCTCACGAAGGCGAACGGAAGGGGCATGGAGCATCTTGTTGATAATTCCATGAGAAATGGATTCCACGAGTTCGCGCTGCTCTGGTGTCATCGCTGCCAATGCCGAATCGAATCGCTCCATCTCAGCTGTTCGAATTGATTCGACCACTTCACGCAATTGAGCGACAAGCGGCGCAGCCTGACGTTGCGTTTGGTCAAGCAGGAAGCGCTTCACTTCTTCACCAATAATTTCACGTACTTGGCCAACTTCAGATGCTCGCTTATCAATTCCTCGTTGCGCCCAATCACTGAGATGATCAAGGTCGCGCAAAGTGATGCCAGGCAACTCTGCGACACTTGCAGCAACGTCACGCGGTAATGCAATGTCGACAACTAATAACGGTGTTGAAACGCCATTACGAACTCGAGCCATTAATTCGTGATCAATGATGACTCCACCAGCACCTGTGCAGGCCAACACAACGTCTGCTGTGAATAGTTCGGTTTCAAGACTTTCAAATTCTGAAACTCGAGCACCAATTTTTTCTGCAAGAGCTTCTGCACGAGACGCTGTGCGGTTCAGGACGGTGATGCTTTCAGTTCCAGCACGAGACAACGCACCGGCAACTCCTTCTCCCATTTCACCAGCGCCAACAACAAGAACTCGTTTACCACTGAGTGTTCCGAGAATTTCTTCTGCCATCTCAACTGCAGCGTGTGCAACGGATGCTGTTGATCGGCTAATTCCAGTTTCTGTTCTGGCACGCTTTCCAGATTCAAGCGCGTAACGGAACAAAAGGTTCAACGTACTGCGTGATGTGCCTTGCTTCATTGCAAAATCCCATGCATCACGCACTTGACCAACAATTTCAGTTTCACCGAGAACTGCTGAATCAATTCCGGCTGCAACTTCAAAGAGATGCACTACGGCATCATCATCGAATTGGCTATACAAATGCGGTGTAATTTCGTCAGCGCTCAGGCCACTGGTTTCACACAAGAATTCAAGAATGTCAGTGTGAGCAGCATGGAATCGTTCAGCCACTGCATACACCTCTGTTCGGTTGCATGTAGAGAGAACTACAACTTCACGAATGTCACTATGGTTCGACAGAACTCGCAATGCCTCTGACATTGCGGGAACTGGAATCATTACCTTCTCAAGCAATGTGACCGGACTCGTGTGGTAGTTAACCCCAAGGACAACAATTGACATATTGGGTTACGCGCTCCGAGGATCTATGCGGCCATCAGTAGGCACTTCGCGCAAGTTGCCGTTACGGCAGTCTTCGTAGTAGCTGAGAATTTGTAACTCAAGCGCAAGATCAACTTTGCGCACATGCACATCACGGGGCACAGACAAAATTGTTGGAGCAAAGTTCATGATGGACCCGATGCCTGCACGCACAAGTGCGTCAGCAGCATCCTGAGCATGGGCGGCTGGTGTCGCAATGATTCCAATGCTCACTTTGTGCAGTTGTACTAATTGAGTGAGCGAGTCAACATGAGTGACACTGACTCCGCCAACATGCGTTCCGATTTTTGATTCGTCCTTGTCAACAACACCAACGATGTGAAAACCACGCTCGGCGATACCGGTGAAGTTCGCCATCGCTTGACCCAGATTTCCGGCGCCAACAATGACAACTGGCCACGCCTGGTTCAGACCAAGTTCACGTTGGATCTGCACTGTAAGAAATTGCACTTCATAGCCAACGCCTCGAGTGCCGTACGTGCCGAGATACGACAAATCTTTGCGCACCTTTGCAGCATTGACTCCTGCGAGGTCAGCAAGTTGTTCACTTGACGCTTGCGCAACATTTTCGTGGCCGAGTTCAACGAGAATGCGCAAATATATGGGAAGACGCCCGAGGGCAGCTTCTGGGATTCGGCGGCGGGGGGATTCCGACATGCAACTCCACGCTATTACTTCGTGCATGATTTCACGAAGTCCGTAGCCTCACGCCTAGCATTGGGACTGTGACCTTCAATACGGCCCTCGCCGCAGCTTCCTTCATTATCGCTGTGGCCTTTGGTCTCAGCACCTTTGATCGTTGGTTACGTAGGCATCGTCCCCACGAACTGGCCTGGACCATCGCATTGGGTCTTTTCGCCATTGCCTCACTGGCGCTGTGGTGGGCCGAAGCTCGGGGCTGGAGTTCAGCCACGTTTCGAGTCTTTTTCCTCTTCGGAGCCGTCATCAATGTTCCGTGGCTCGCACTTGGCACCGTCTATCTTCTGGCTGGCCAGCGAACAGGCCGCATTGTCTCTCAGTGCCTTCTTGTCTTCAGCGGATTTTCAGCCGGCATCATCCTGACCGCACCAATGAAGGACGCCATCAACCCAACAGAATTGCCTCAGGGCAGTGACCTCTTTTCAGCGCTACCCCGCATTCTTGCCGCCGTCGGTTCATCAATTCCCGCTCTCGTTATTTTTGGTGGCGCCATCTGGTCCGTGTGGCGCGTGCTGCGTGGCGCAAACCCTGCACTGTCGTCAACCGTTCAACGACATGTGACGTCTGCTCCAAAACTTGCCATCGGCAATGCTCTCATTGCACTTGGTGCAGCCACACTGTCTGCCAGCGGAACATTGTCGGGCCGTCTGGGCAAAGACACAGCATTCGCGGTAACGCTCATGGTGGGCATCGCAATTTTGTTTGCAGGGTTCTTGGTGGCAAGTACTGCCACACAGTCACCTACCGTAAAGCGAAGCGCTGAACTTTTCCGGTGAGATTGCGCGGAAGCGCATCAACAAACAGAACCTTTGATGGACACTTGTATCGTGCCAGTTTTGTACGGCAGTAATCGATAATTGCATCTTCGTCTAGATGCACGCCATTACGAGTAACAACATATGCGCGCACGGCTTCACCAGTATGCGGATGCGGTGTTCCCACCACTACAACTTCCGCAATATCAGGATGCGCACCGAGAACGCCTTCTACTTCAGCGGGGAAAACATTAAAGCCAGACACGATTATGAGATCTTTCACGCGGTCAACCATGTACAGATGTCCGTCTTCATCGACAACAGCAATGTCGCCAGTGCGTAACCAACCGTCGCGCGTTAATGCTCGTGCTGTTGCTTCAGGATCATCGAGATACCCAGCAAAGATATTTTCTCCGCGAATCCAAATCTCTCCGCTGTCACCAACAAGAACATCGTCACCGTTTTCATCCACCAAACGAAGTTCGATTCCGGGAACAGTTCGACCAATAGAACCGGGGATCCATGCGAGGCCAATTGATGTAGTTACCACAGGTGCAGCCTCAGTAAGTCCATACCCTTCAAAAACCTGAAGTCCGAAACGAGCGCTAATTGATTGGCTGATTTGTTCAGGCAATTTCGCAGCACCAGATAATGCAATACGCACCCCGGCAAATCCGTTGGGAGTTGGGTGATCAAGTTGTGCCAACGCCATCCACATGCTGGGAGCACCTGGAATCACGGTGACTTTGCGTTCGGCGATTGTCTCCATTGCCGACACCGGGTCAAAGCGTTGCACCAGCACCACACAACCGCCTCCAGCAAGAGTTGTGCCGAGCACAACGTTGAGACCGAAAATATGGAACAACGGCAAAACACCAAACGTGACATCGTCAGGTCCAATGTGTTCAGCAACATTCGCTTGATGAATATTGGTGAGCAAGTTGTTGTGCGTTAACACTGCTGCTTTAGGTGAACCGGCAGTTCCACTGGTGAACATGTATGCGGCGGGATGTGATGATTCAACATCGATGATTTCGGCAGGCGGACCAGACAACATGTCATCAATCGTGAGAGCTCCTGGAATGGAATGACCTTCAGTGCCAATAACAATGCGCACTGCAGATGATGTAACCGTTGGAATCAGTTCCCATGCAGCCGATGCAGATGGTTCTACAACAACAACCGTTGGCTTAATCGCAAGAAGCTCGCCTTCAATTTCAGGCGCAGGGCTAGTGGGATTCAGTGGCGCAATAATTGCACCGATTCCAATAGCTGCGAAATACGAAACTACGAAATACCGGCTATTGCCACACAACAATGCAACAACGTCACCCTTGCCAACATTTTCACGCAGCAACGCACCGCGCATACTGGCAATTTGTTGACGCAATGTTCCGTATGTAGTGCTGCGACCACGACTAACTAATGCAGTAGATGAATCTGGGTGTGCATCGAGAATGTGAGCAAGATTCATATGGCAAGGGCTCCCTATTTGATCATCAAAAGATTGATGATTCCCGCTGCCATGATGACCCCAATGAGGAGGGCGATGGTCAAAGTAACTGCGGGACGCATAGGAACACCTTACTTCGCTGGCCGTATCGACACTGCAGACGTAGCGCCCTCAGCCTGGCCTGCATAGATATAGACACCGTCTCCGGCGCCAACACGCAACACTTCAGCAGCTGATCCTCTGTCGACGGCCAAGGCCACCATGCCGTATGAATCCGTGACAGCCCCAATGGCTCCTCCGTCAATGTCAGCAAAATGAGAAGTCATACGTGCACTGCGCACGTCTTCACCAATAACTAGACGAAGCACGGGTCCAAGGTGCACCAAGTCTTCTGGTCCAATGTTCAGTTGGCAATTGCCATACACATCAACCCATGTGACTTCGCAACGCACACCGTCGCCATATGTTGCGTGCGTCTCATTGGTAGGAATCGGCACTAGTCCTGGCATCACACTTGCTGAATCTATTTGCTCACCAATTTCTTCAATGGCTCCACCGTTGCAGAGGAAACCAGCAACGGGAGCAAAAATATCTCGACCTGCAAAGGTTGTGCCTGGTGCTTCAATGTGAAGCATCGCGTTGCTGAGTTCAAAAACTCGCTCTGCACCGCCAGCCATTGCAGCAGCAGATGCAAGCAATCCATTGTCTGGACCCATTAGTACTCCGCGACCATCAGATACTTCAATGGCTATTGCACGACGTGAAGTACCAACACCCGGGTCAACAACTGCAATCACAATTCCTGGTGGCACATATTGAATAGCACGTGCAAGAGCTAACGAACCAGCGCGAACATCGAATGCAGGAACACCGTGCGTGATGTCAGTGATGCGCACATGCGGTGCCATATCAGTGATGACGCACTTCATCACACCAACGAATTCATCGTTCAGTCCGTAGTCAGTTAAGAGAGAGACATGTGAGTGCATTTGTTCACCATATTGGAAGAGAAGCGATTTGAGCTCAGACATACGGGAGGGCCGGTGCCAACCCCCCGACGGCACCGGCCCTCTCGGCGCAGCTCATTGCTGAGCGCGACTCCCAGCATTAGTTTCCCGGTGCTGGTGACCTGTGTCACAACCATACACCTGTTATCTCGAAAAAGTTAAATACCCCTCACAGAAAAATGAAGGGATCTATTTGCCCATTTCAACACTGCGTGCAGCAGCTGCTTTCACCACGTTGTGCATAGTTTCACGAATGCCTGCTGCCTCCAGAACTCCAAGCCCCGCAGCGGTTGTACCGTTTGGCGATGTCACGCGCTCACGCAAAGTGGCTGGGCTTTCCGTTGATTCAGCAAGCAAAGCGCCGGCACCTTTGAAGAGTTGACGAATAAGGGCATCCGCAATGTCAGCGGGTAATCCTTCGGCCAAGGCAGCGTCAAGAAGAGACTCGGCAATAAGGAAGAGATACCCAGGGCCAGAACCAGCGACCGCAGTTACTGCATCCATATGTGATTCGTCCACGCGAACCACAATTCCCACTGCGCTCAACAAAGACTCGGCCCATGCAAGATCTTCTTCAGTACATTGCGCGCTGCCACAAATTGCAGACACACCTTCACCAACTAACGCTGGCGTATTCGGCATTGCACGCACTGCAGCGGTTTTTGCACCTGCAGCATCTTGCAATGTTGAAACAGAAATTCCCGCAGCAATGGAAAGAACTCGCGGAATTCCAAGTGCCGCTGCTGATGCGCCCACTGCTGCTGCATCACCCGGCTTCACTGCGATCAGCGCACCTTCGCCCGCCACCACAGTTGCACTAGTACGAACCCCGAATGTTGTTTCCAGCGATGAACGCTTATCTGCGTCAAGTTCAACAACGGTGATACTTGATGCCTCCCACCCATTAGCCACCAAGCCACTGACTATTGCAGTGCCCATATTGCCCCCGCCGATAATGACGAGCCGTGGTGTGTGTGAAGTCATATGCCAACACTAATAGCGATGGTGCCGAGGACGGGGCTGACTTCCCCGACCTCCCCGCCCCTCGGCAATTGAGATGTGGGCGAAGGCTGATGCCGTTTGGCAATTACTCAGTCAGCAAAGTGACTGGCGAAACCAATTCGGATGATGGTGGGGAAAATGCGCTCAACCGTGGCATAGAGAGTTCCAACCACTCGATCGAGTTCGTCTTCATCGACCATACGCAGTGGCAATTCACCGCGCAGGAAAATGGCATCTTCAATTCCGATGGAAAAATGCACGCCTACTAACGATTCATTGCGACGCAAAACATGCTCATACAACTGTTCAGCGTTTTCTTCCGGAGCCGGCATCACATACGTTTCGAACTGGAGTGTTCGTTGGCCAAGTGTGAACCACACAGTGGTGAACTCTTTTTCTTCACCATGCATTCGCACATACCAGCGATACTCGTCGGGCTCACCACGGTCAACTGCAACGATTGTGTCGTTGCGTTCCATCATTGTCATTAACCATGACGTGATCTGCCGATCAAGTAATTCAAGATGCGTGTTACCAAATAGTTCGCTCATGATTTGATCTACTTACACACAACTCGGTCACGTGATGTGAGGTCTGTGTACGCCCGACGCAAACGCGCCGCAGCAAAGCTCCATGTGTACGCCTTTGCACGCTCTGCTGCTTGTGCAGACATGTTGGCAGCAACTGACGGGTCATCAAGAATGGTTGCGATATGGCGAGCAAAAATATCTGGTTGACGATCTGGCACCAAGAAACCTGTGCGACCATCTTCAATGATGTTAAGAAGTCCACCAACTGCAGTAGCAACAACTGGAATTCCACACGCTGCCGCTTCTAACGCAACAAGTCCAAAACTTTCACTACGACTAGGAACTAGTACAACATCTGCAGCGCGGTAATACGTGGACAAAATGTGGTGAGGCTGCGGCGCAACGAAACGTACTTGACCTTCAACGCCAAGTTCTTCAATGAGTGAATGAACATGGGCTAATTCAGTTTCACCTTCAGTGCCACTTGCACCGCCGACAATAAGAAGCACAGCATCTTTGCGACCAAGCTCAGCCAGCGAACGCACTGCGACATCAGCGCCTTTCAATGGCTGAATTCGACCAACAAACAACAACACAGGTCCGCTACCAAGTTCAAGAGCTTTACGTGCACCACGCTTATCGCCAGGAGCAAAGAAAGCATGCTCGACCCCGGGTGCGACGATTTCAATCTTCCCCGGAGGGTTTCCGTACAGAGATAGAAATTGACGTTCTTCTTCTGTGCAACTCACACAGATGGCATCAGAGCAACCGATAACTTCAGTTTCTGATTGTTCACGGAATTCAGATTCAGGGTCGCCGCCCTCAGCCTTCACGCGAGCAAACGTATGAAAGGTGCTGACTAATGGAACATCAAGTTCATGCTTCAGTGAATGGCCGCTAAGACCGCTGAGCCAATAGTTGGCATGAATAACGTCAGTGCCGCCGTGTGCATTGATGTGATCAAGAACGCCTTCAGTGAACTGCGGGACAATTGAAATCATGTCGCCCTTTGGCATATCGATTGCGCCCGCAGGAATATGCACCACTTTGTGGTTTGGTTCAATCATGACTTCAGCGGGCAGGTCATCACGCCACGTACGTGTATAAGTGGTGCAATCAACTCCGGCATGTGCAAGAGCAGATACCAGTTCGCGAACGTACACGTTCATACCGCCTCCGTCGCCAATACCTGGCTGGACAAGAGGCGACGTATGTAGTGAGAGGACGGCTACACGAAGCATGCAGAACTCAACCTATCTAGGGCTTGTCTCATTCCCTAAGGACAGCTATTCAGTGGTAGCCGGCCCAACAAAAGACCGATACACGGACAAAAGGCTTTGCTTTTGTTCTCCCGTCAGTCGCTCATCGTTATTTATAGCTTCAGGAACGCTGCTGGCCGTTGGGGGTGATCCGTCAAGGATGCCCGCTCTGACATACAAGGTCTCGGCGGATATCTCAAGCGCCCGAGCAATTTGCTGCAAGATGTCAGCCGATGGTCGACGAATGCCGCGCTCTATTTGCGAGAGATACGGATTCGATACTCCGGCAGAACGTGCAAGATCACGAATGCTCTTTTGTGCATTCTCACGTTGCTGACGAATGAACTCTCCGACATCGTGCAAAGTTTCAGTTGGGCGAATAGGCATGGGCCTACGAATCTTTCACCACTGCACCGGCGCCACTTTCGCGCACACGCGCTACTAATGCTGCAGTAAGCGCATCAATACGTTCAAACAATTCATGACGTTGTTGTGAACAAGACTTTTCAAACATTCCTAATGCACCAGCAAGGTCAGATAACGCACGATCATCAATGTTCTCAAGTGATTCGAACTGGTAGTGCTCGCACAGTTCATCAAGCTCTTTCACCAACGGATGATCACCGGCAACATTTGTTTCACGTGGAGGACGCGCACTGCCACCACCATGTTGTTGTCCAAATACATCTGCGAGCCGATCAGCCAATGAACCAACTGGGGCATCGGCACCACTTGCTCTGCGACGTTCTTCGTCTTGGACTAAATCAAGTCGACCTTGGGCAAGACGCCGCACATACGAGATGGCATCTTCTTCCATATTCAAGGCGTTACGTTGTGCTCGAATCTCGGCCAATGTGCCCGGGATTTCAGTTGACATCAGATTCCTCCCGACACAGGCGGCAACACCGCTACTTCATCTTTATCGGTCACGGGGTGCTCGCGTGTCACCTCTTCACCATTCAGCCACACCTTGCTCATTCCGAGCACCGCTTCGAACTGGCTGCCGTACTGGGCAACAGCGGAATCAAGGACTTCGCCAACGCTTGCCCCGGAAATAGTGGCGGTTCCGGTTCCTGCGGCCTCACGAGCCTGAGCAAAGAAACGAACCGTGGCCATGCCCCGAATCGTAGCCCTGATTAGTTGTGCCTCAGCCAGACACCTTGAAAGCCATCGACTTCGTCACACTTTTCTTTGACGTTGTCTTGATGGTCACCGACACGCGGCAGGTTCCGATTGCAGTTCCCAGTACTTGCTTCTTCACCACTTTGCAGACCTTGGCCGACGACTTCGCAATAGAGAACTTCGCTACACCACCCTTCGGCACAGTGAGCTTCATGTTTTTCAAAATTGTTGCCTGGCTCACTGCAATCACTAACTTCACTGGCGCTGACTCTGCAGACAACGTCGCATCCTGCGCAATCTTTGGCGCCACAGCTGCCGCAACCACGGGAACTGTAGTTACAGGAACTGTTGCCACCGGAACAGTTGTTGCTGGAACAGTAGTCACAGGAACTGTAGTCACAGGAACTGTTGTTGCTGGAACTGTTGTTGCTGGAACTGTTGTAACCGGAACAATCGGTGCAGGGGCACCAATTCGCATTACTACGCC
>CAMDLK010000020.1 GCA_945901725.1 Bifidobacterium breve
ATTCAGAATCAGCGCCGCACATAACTGTCAGAGCACCATTGATTGCTCCCGCTTGACCGCCCGACACCGGCGCATCAACAAACCCAACTCCGACTGCAGAACATGCCAAGGAAATCTCACGTGCCAGTTCGGCACTAGTGGTGGTGTGATCAACAACAATCAAACCGGAATGAGCACCAGCCAAAACCCCATCAGGACCCATCACTACAGCACGCACATCAGCATCATTGCCAACACACAGCATCACAATGTCTGAGTTGGCTGCAACTTCACGCGGAGTAGCAAAAGCTGTTCCGGAATGTTCAGCTACCCAGGCATCTGCACGCGCAGAAGTGCGGTTGTAGACAGAAACTGAATGACCTGCAGAAGCAAGATGTCCGGCCATGGGATATCCCATAACGCCTAGACCACAAAAACCCACTCGGGTCATGATTTACTCGTCGTCTTCGTCGTCAGAATCGTCGTCGGCATCGTCAACAACTTTGACAACTGCTTCGACTTTCTTCTTGGCAACTTTCGCCACCTTCAGAACACCTTTTTCAAGTGCCTGATTGAGAAACTCTTCTGCTTCTTCTTTGCTGACCTTTAAGGCTGGTGCAATTTCTGAAATCAAGTTCACACGAGCGCGCTCGTACATGGTGCGCTCTGCTGCAGACAACGAAGCGTCGCGGTTACGCGCTGCCAAGTTACGAACAACTTCAGCTACTTGGTAGACGTCGCCACTCTTCAACTTCTCTTGGTGGTTCTTGAAACGGCGTGACCAGTTGCTTGGTACACGAGGGTCTGGCTTTGAGAGCACTTGCACAAGGTCGTCGAGTTCTTCTGCGTTTACTGGAGGTCGCACACCGACTTCGTCCAGTTTCGACATTGGGACCTGGAGAGTCATCTCATTAATGATGGTCTCAAGGATGAGGTACTCCTCTTTTTTCCCAGTACCGAAGAAGTCGTGCTTCTTTTTGCCTTTTACTTTGCAGGCACCATGTTGGGGGTAGATGACGATGTCATCTTTCTTAAATTCCACCCTGCAATTGTAAGGCTTTGAGGGCTCAAAGCCTCATTTAGAGCGGGAAAGTTGGTCATTACTCTCACTTCCTGCTATCCCCGGGGCATTGGCACGTGATGAACCTGCGGTTAGATACCTTCACACACCCCTTCGGTACTGTGCATTTGTAGTCATCAAGACGATCTGAGGGGCTTGGCCCGTTGAAGATCACCAACCGATTTCAAGTCGGTGGTAACGCCAAGAACGATGAGGAAAAACAACATGAGTAATAATCAAAACTACGCCCCAGGGTATTGCGTGCACTTCATACAAGCACGAAAAGCTCTGGAGGAATCAACCAAATGGCGGCGAGCAACCGTGATTGAAATAGGACAAGGCGTCATCACACTTCAATTGCTTGGCGGTGACGTCATCTACAGATGCAATGACACCACTCGGCTGCGCGATTTATTCGACACAGGACGAGTACCACTAAACAGTGAAGGGCAAAGTCACGCAATCTTGGCACCGCACAATGTATTGATCATCCCCTGTGCAGACGAAGGCAAGATCTTTCCTCAACAAGCACCAATTAACCCACCGGTCAATTACCTTGAAGACGGCGCAGCACTGTGGTCACCGACTACAGACGGCGCATGGCATCTCTTCTCAATTGCGAGACAAGAAAAACCATAGACGTTGGGTTCCCACCTCTTGGCGCCCTCGGCAGGAATCGAACCTGCGACCTGCGGATTAGAAGTCCGTTGCTCTATCCGACTGAGCTACGAGGGCATTGAATACAACTCTACCGAGGCTCGGCGAGGAGAAGCTTGCGTAGGAACGAGAGTGCATTAATCACGCTGAATTGGCGCATCTGATCGCGCTGGCCCGGCAGTTGAGAGATGCTGGAAAAGGTTCTGCCATCAGGAAATGCAATACCCACACACAGGGTGCCGACGGGTTGGCCGTCTTGTTCGTCTGGCCCAGCAACACCAGTAAGTGCCAGCCCCACACTTGCGTTCAATGTTCGTTGAGCGCCTTGGGCCATCTGTACAGCTGCTTGTTCTGACACCACAGGACCGCGGTCGACTCCGAGCACATCAAACTTCACTTCGCTTGCGTAACTAATGATGCCGCCGCGGAAAGTGCGTGACGCGCCGGGAATTGATGTGATGCGACCGCCGACAAGACCACCGGTTACTGATTCAGCAAGCCCAAGTGTCCAACCACGTTGTTCAAGAAGGTTGAGCACCACAGATTCCATGGTGTCTGTGTTTGTTCCGAATACAAGATCTTCAGTCAGTGCACGCACTTTGCTTTCCCATGTTGCGAGCAATGAGTCGGCTTCGGCATCAGTTGCTGCCTTAACAGTGAGACGAACCTTGATGCCTTCCCAGCCACTTGCAAGAAAAGCGAGTGTGGGGTTTCCGAGTGTCTCGAGTTCGTCAATGATGGGGTCTAGTCGTTCGTTAAGTGCTGATTCGCTTTCGCCCCACGTGCGCAATACAAGACTCTTGATGACGCTCGCTTCCCCACTGCGTTGCAACAGATCAGGCAAAACGGCGCGCGCCATCATGTCGTACATCTCATGAGGCACACCAGGCATTGCGTACATGACCTTGTTGCCAATTGGGCACATGAGGCCAGGGGCGGTGCCGCGGGTCTGTTCGATGATTGTGGCTCCGCGTGGAACTTGGGCTTGATTCAAGTTGTTGGGGGCCATGTAACGATTGCGTGTGGCGAAGAGGTTCGTAATCAATTGGGCGATGTGATCATTGTGCTCAAGCGGGACACCCATGATTTCGGCAAGTGCGTCACGCGTTAGGTCATCATGTGTTGGGCCGAGGCCACCGCAGATAATGACTGCATCAGCATCTTCAAGGGCAAGACGTATTGCTGCGACAACGCGCGCCAAGTTGTCGCCAACTTTGAGTTGCAGGTGAGATCCAATACCAACAGCTGCTAGTTGTTCGCCGATGTATGAAGAGTTCGTATCAACTATTTGGCCGAGCAGAAGCTCTGTACCGACGGCAACGACATTGCACTTCATAGCATTCAGCCTGCCACAGAGGACTGCAACTGCATGCGCCGAAACGCATAGTAGGCCCACACGAGGAGAACGCCAGCCGCTAGTGCCGCAGACGCTGACAGCAAGTGATACCCGAACGCTTTACGGATAAAGCCAGACGACAGTCCGGCCAGTCCGCCGCAGAAACTCATCATCAAATCTGCTGACCCTTGCACCGTGACGCGCTTGTCGTCGGGAACTGATTCCAGCAACATCGCAGACCCACCAATGAGTCCGAAGTTCCAACCTATTCCGAGGAACCACAGCGCCGGAAACAGTATGAGCGAAGACTCTCCACTAAGGGCAGACATGACAGTTGCCAATACCAAAATGGAAGAACCAGCGAGCACGGCGTGATGCGTGCCTTTCTTGTCTGCGTAACGGCCCACTAGTGGACTAAATGCAAACATGCCAGCGACGTGTAGCGACACAACAAATTGACTAAGTGATTCATGACCGTGCAGTTTCATATGCACTGGGGTCATGGTCATAACGGCAACCATGGTGACCTGAGAGATGACCATTGAGGCAAGAGCAAGCCGACCCTTTTGAGTATCGACAACGACCATGAGAGCTTCTTTGATGCTGGGAAGCTTCACCGTGCCCTTCGGGCTAATGCCACCGGCGATGACCAGTGGGTCAGGGCGTAAACGAATAGTGGTGTTGAGAAATGCACCAAACAACACGATGCTGGAAAAGACCCAAGGGCCTGTGTACTTGGCCCAACCGAACCAATCCTGACCAGCAATTTGTGCAGGACTAATGAGTAGCGGCCCGAAGACTGCGCCGAATGTTGAAGCAAACACAATGCGGCTCATTGAGCTAGCCCGGTTGTGCGGTTCCGCTAAGTCAGTTGCGGCGTATCGGGCCAGCAAGTTTGATGCTTGACCATTACCAAAGAGAAACAGACCAACCATGAAAAGTGCAAGCGATCGATGTTGCGCACCGACAGCGGCCAGGATTGCGCCGGCGGTTGCTAGGGCATACCCCAATTGCAACCCGGGACGACGACCACGACGCATCATGATGCGAGATAGGACTTGTGCCATTACTGCAGTACCCATGGTTGCGGTTGCAGTTGCAATGCCACCCCACGGAGTTGTGTCACCCAGAATGTCTTGTACGACGTATGCGCCAACCGTGACTGCAGAAGCAAGAGCTGCGGCGCCGATGATTTGTCCAACCATCAAGGTGTTCAGCGTGCGCTTTTGTAATGCCGCGCGTTCTTGCGGGCTTAGTGCCGTGAGCGTCACTAACGCAGGGCTTTCACCGCATATTGAGCAGCACTAAGAAGCGTAAGAGCAACGGCGATCCACATGAAAATAGTGAATGTCCACGTTTGATCAATAACGGTGAATGGAGCTAATGCGAAACCGACAGCTAATTGCTGGCTAAACGTTTTTACCTTTGCAGTCTTGCTGGCGGGCATTGAGACACCCTTTGAACCAACAAAGACCCGATACAAACTAATGATGATTTCACGGGCTGCAATAATGAGAACGGGTAATACCCAGAACACATCACGACTAACAAGGGTAAACATTGCGCCGAGAACCAAAATCTTGTCAGCTAGCGGATCAAGGAATGCACCGCTACGAGTGATGCCATGCTTGCGAGCCAGATAACCATCGAACCCATCGCTGCTGCACAACACAATCCACACAATGAGAGCAACGTACGAACCACGCCCGTCATCAGGGATGAGCATGAACAAGAAAGGAGATGCAAGGACTCGCCCAACCGTGACCATGTTGGCCCAGGTGACAATTGCTGTTTCGTCGAATGCCATTAGTTATTTTCCTGGTGCTTCTGTTGCGATGAGGTCTGGGCCGAATACTTGTTCCACAACGACGGTATGGAAACGACCCACTTCAAGATGTTCAGGCACTTGAACTACACCGTCAATTTCAGGTGCTTCGCGGAACGAGCGAGCGATACCTGGTTCATCAACGAGCACTTCGATTGTCTCGCCGAGCAAGAGGTCGCGACGTTCGGCTGAGATGTTGTCTTGCAGTTCACGCAGTTCAGCAAGGCGCTCATTCATGAGGCCTTCTTCCACTCGGTTCGAAAGAGTGAGTGCATGAGTGCCGTCTTCGGGACTAAAGGCAAAGAATCCGCACCAGTCAAGTTGTGCATCACGCACAAAGGACAGCAGTTGGTCGTGGTCTTCTTCGGTTTCGCCCGGGTACCCAACAATGAAGTTGCTGCGGAAAGCGGCGTCAGGAGACAGAGTACGAATACGGGCGATGCGTTCAAGGAATCGCGGACCGTCGCCCCAACGCTTCATGCGGCGAAGATGTTCTTTACTTGCATGTTGCAGCGATAGGTCGAAGTACGGAACACCCGTATCCAAGATTGCATCAATCAATTCATCAGACAAGTCGCTCGGGTACAGATACAACAGGCGAACCCAGTCGGCCATAGCTGCAACGTCGCGTACTAACTGCACGATGGAACCTGCACCCAATTCATCGGGGCGGTCTTTGCCGTAACTTGCAAGGTCTTGTGCAATCAGCACCACTTCACGAACTTCAAGTTGTTCAACCTCGGTGAGAATTGAAGCGACATCACGACTGCGCTGCGGACCGCGGAAACTAGGGATGGCACAGAAGCCACAACTGCGGTCGCAGCCTTCAGCGATTTTTACATAGGCCCACGGAGATGTTGATTTCGGACGTGGCAGGTTTAGTAGGTCGAACTTTGGTATTTCACCCGTCACTGCAATCGGCTTGCGAGTGAGTTGTAACGGTACGCCGAAACCTGCAACCTGATCTGCTTCTGGCAATGCTTCGGCAAGTTCGTCGCCGTAGCGCTCGGCCATGCAACCAGTGACTATGAGACGTGACGAACGTTTGCGGGTGTCGTCAAGCGACAACATGGTGTCGATGCTTTCCTTGCGTGCCTCTTCGATGAATGCACACGTGTTGACAACAACAACATCGGCCTTCGATGCATCTTCGGTGGCTACTAAGCCATCGGCAATGAGTTTGCCGGCAATTTTGTCTGAGTCGACCTGGTTCTTCGGGCACCCCAAAGTCTCGATGTAGTAGCGCTGAACCATCCGTCAGAGCCTACTAGTAGTTCAGTTTGAGTCCTTTGTATGGCCACTTCATAGCCAACAGACGGCCCGTAGAAGACGCCGTGATGTACGCCGTTTGATAATCAGGCCCACCGAAGCAGATATTGGTCGTAATGCGGTCATCAACAGCGATGTGTTGCAGCACCTCACCCTGTGGCGAGATGACTGTGATGCCGCCATTGACAATGGTTGCGACACAGATGTTGCCATCGCCATCAACTGCAAGCGAATCAAACAGTTGGTAACCGGGCAACCCGCACAACACGGTGGACGAATCTGGCGGAGCCAATTTTCCAGGTGAGGTTATTGCGCGTTGATAGACGCGGCCTGTGTGAGTCTCTGCCCAATACACAGTTTTTTCATCTGGTGATAATCCGATGCCGTTCGGACCATCTACAGGAAATGCAACTTCTTCGATGAATGAACCATCTGGCTTTGCGTAATAGATACCTGTACGGTCTGCGCTTCGTTCTGTGCGGGTTCCGTGATCCGTGAAGTAAAAACCTCCGTGCTTGTCAAACACGATGTCATTCGGTGCACGCAATTGTGTTTCGCCGCAATGGGTGTACAGATCAGTCACTGTTCCGGTTGCAATATCAACTCGCTGAATTCGCCCGCCGATGTACTTTGATTCATCAAAGGGGCCTGGGTACAACAAGCCACCAGCATTAAGTGCCGTGAATGCATTGCCGTTATTGCACAAGTACAAAGCGCCATCAGGACCAAGGGCTAAACCGTTTGGTGCACCGTTGATTTCGGCAACAGTTGTTTTGGTGCCATCAGGCGCAACTCGCGTCAGACGCGATGCAAACATTTCGGTGAGTATGACACTGCTGTCCGGCATTGCCACCGGCCCTTCTGGAAACTGAAGCCCAGTAGTCATTTCGGTGAATGCCGTGTCGGCCATTGTGTTACTCCCCCATTGATTCGAGTTCTTCGACGCTCATCAAGACGGTGCGCGCTTTAGAACCTTCGCTTGGCCCTACTATGCCACGCTCCTCGAGTTCATCCATCAGTCGGCCAGCACGTGCAAAGCCCACTTTTAGTTTGCGCTGCAACAAGGAAGTAGAACCAAGCCCTGAACGGACAACGATTTCAATAGCTGCCTTAATGAGTTCATCGTCAACGCCGCCACTGCCACCACCAAAGAGACCGCCAGCGCCACTGCCGCCAGATTCTTCGCCTTCAATGCCAGAGACATAGACCACTTCAGGAGATTGACGACGCCAGTGCGCAACAATCTTGCGTACTTCATCTTCATCAACCCAAGAACCCTGAATACGGTTTGGCACGTTTGTGTTTCCGGGCATCAACAACATGTCGCCCTTACCCACAAGTTTCTCTGCACCAGGCTGATCAAGAATGACTCGACTGTCTGTGAGGCTGCTGACTGCAAACGCCATACGTGCAGGAATGTTGGCCTTGATTACGCCCGTGATCACGTTGACTGATGGTCGCTGCGTAGCAACGATGAGGTGAATACCAACAGCACGAGCTTTCTGGGCAATACGAGTGATCGATTCTTCAACATCACGTGCTGCAACCATCATGAGGTCGTTTAACTCGTCTACAACTACAACAATGAACGGCAAGCGTTCGTACTTCTTTGCGTTCTCGTCGGTGTTGTCGTTTACTTCACCCTTATCAAACGCTGCGTTGTAACCACCGATGTCACGGAAGCCCACTTCAACCAAAAGGTCATAGCGGCGTTCCATTTCTTTTACGGCCCAACCCAAAGCGTTAGCTGCCTTCTTCGGGTTCGTAACAGGTGCAGTGAGTAAATGAGGAAGGCGTGCGTATTGGCCCATTTCCACTTGCTTAGGGTCAATCAGAATCAGACGCACTTCATCTGGTGTGCTGCGCATCAGCAACGACGTCAAGATTGAGTTGATACCACTTGATTTACCAGCACCCGTTGCACCAGCAATAAGCATGTGGGGTGTTGCTGCAAGGTTCAAGAACACTGCACGACCTGCAATGTCTTTACCGACTGCTACGTCAAGTGGGTGCGTTGCTGCACGAGCTTCAGGAGAAGAGATGAGGTCACCGAGAGAAACTAGTTGGCGAACTTCGTTTGGCACTTCAACACCAACAGCAGATTTTCCTGGAATTGGCGCAAGGATACGAACGTCGGTTGCGGCCATCGAATACGCAATGTCACGGTTCAAGCTGGTGACCTTTGCAACCTTGACGCCTGAACCGAGTTCAAGTTCGAAACGCGTAACGGTTGGACCAACTGTCATTCCAACAAGTCGAGTTTCAACGCCGTGCGATGCAAGAGACTCTTCCAAGAGACGACCACGTTCAGCAACACGTGCCTTATTGACTTCTTGTACTTCTGTAAGTCCGAGCAAATCAGTTGATGGCAATACCCACTCACCTGGAACTGCGGGGGCACCAACCGCTGCTTCATCAGTTGAAGCAGCGGGGCGTTTTGTGCCTGGCTTACCAACAAATTCAGGAGTAACTGGTTCAACTCGACCTGGTTCTGGGCGACGCTTCGCCCGTTCTTTCTTTTCAACAAGATCTGGGTCTGAATCTGCGTCGTAGATAGTTTGTGGACGTTCTCGCACAGATGGTGCTGGTGCAAAATCTGAATCATCATTACTGAATTCGTCGTACGGCTTTGATGACCCGTCACGAGAAGAAACACCACGCGCCAAAGTTGCGGCTGACTCTGATTGCTTTGCAGCCCATGTACGAATAGCCACAATGAGTTCCGGGACCGTTGTATCGGTAATCAACATTGTTCCGCCGACAGCGATTGCAAACAGAACGACTAACGCGCCAGCCCAACTGATTGTGGAACTCAACGGCTCGGCCATTATTGCGCCAAACCAGCCGCCGGCCTGCGACATGGCATCAACACTGGCAACAATTTTGTCTGCACCATTGACCAGATGCAGGAAGCCAAGAATCGCCAATACCACGATGGTCCACCCCATCGTGAGACGGAGACGATGCTGAATGCTGCGACGACGCACCATGGCAACACCGATGCCAGTGACAACCATCGGCAAAGCAAAACGACCAAGTCCGAGCAACCAACCAAAGGTTGTGTCGATGGCACGACCAAGCGGCCCTGCCATGTGGAGATACATGGACAACACGAGGACTATGCCGAGACTGATGCATCCGACTCCCCAGAACTCAACTTCGCGACCGCGCACTACTTCGCGAGCTGCTGAATCAGGCTTGACGGGTGGGCGCTTGCTGCCCTTCGGAGGGGTTTTGACCGACGCACGAGAGCCTGAAGGCGCTTTGGTGCCGCGAGACGATGGACGAGAACCCTTGGCAGACATGAAAAAAGGGTACCAATGAGGTGTTCCTGCCTACGGGATACTCCATAGGCCAATGCTGGGCAACGAAAACGGGCTGTTTACGTGGTCATGACGACGGGCACGATCATTGGCCGTCGTTTGGTGCGATCGCTCACAAATTTGCCCGCGGCCTTTCGGACCACACGCTCAAGTCCGTCGATATCGGTGATTCCATCATCAAGCGCCTTCACTAGAGCCTTCTCAATATGTGCCTCTGCTTCGTCTAGCAATGCATCAGCTTCTGGTGCGTACACCCAGCCACGCGTAATGACTTCAGGCCCGTTGATCACCTTGTGCGATGAACTGTCAACAGTCGCAACAATTACAACTACGCCTTCTTCAGCTAAAACCTTGCGGTCACGCAACACGCCGTGGCCAACATCACCGACAATTCCATCAACAAACAAATAACTCGCTGGCACTTTGCTGTGGAATGCAAGACCATCATCAGACAGCTCCAACACATCACCATCAGTTGCTTGCAAAACATGATCAGGCGCGGCACCCATCACGATTGCAAGTTCTGCGTGTGCGCGCATATGGCGATACTCACCATGAACGGGCACAAACCACTCGGGCTGCAAGATGGAGTGATACGTCTTTAGTTCGTCAGCCTGAGCATGGCCTGTTGCGTGCACGTCAGCGATACCGGAATGCACAACTTTTGCACCGGCACGGACAAGACCGTCAATGACACGATTGACATTGCCTTCATTGCCAGGGATTGCATGGCTAGACAAAATGATGGTGTCACGTTCGCCAACTTTGAACCAGCGACTTTCTCCGCGTGACAACAATGACAATGCAGCCATTGGTTCACCTTGAGATCCGGTGGAGATGATGCAGATATCTTCTGGGGCGAAGTCATCAACTTTTTCAACATCAACAAAAACACTTGCTGGCACGTTGATCAGTTTCAAATCAATTGCAAGCCCAATGTTCTTTTGCATTGAGCGCCCCATGAGGCAGACTTTGCGACCATTATCGATTGCGGCTTCAATGATCTGCTGCACACGGTGAATATGGCTTGCAAAACTGGCGGTAATGATTCGACGATCGCGATGCTCGTGAAATAGATGATGCAAAACGGCGCCGACGCTTTTCTCACTTGGTGCATGACCATGTTCTTCAGCGTTTGTGGAGTCACACATCAATAAGCGAATGCCCACGGTCTTTGATAGCTCGCCGAGCCGAGCAAGGTCAGTTCTACGATCATCAACTGGCGTCAGGTCAAGCTTGAAGTCACCAGAGTGCACAATGACACCCTGGGGCGTATGAACAATGACTGCATGAGCATGCGGAACCGAGTGAGTGACAGGCAAGAACTCCACATCAAACGGACCAATATTGATTCGTTCTCCGTCGCGCACCGTAATGAGGTCTGTCTTCTTCAGCAGCTCGGCTTCTTCAATGCGGTTGCGGGCAAGACCCAATGTCACCATCGAGCCGTAAATAGGAAATGACAATTCGCGCAATAAGAACTGCAGCCCTCCCACATGATCTTCATGGCCATGAGTAGCTACACAGCCGACGATGCGGTCTGCGTTCTCACGCAAAAACGTGAAGTCTGGAAGTACTAGGTCAATACCGTGCATGTCTGCATCGGGAAACATCAGACCGCAGTCGATAAGCATCAACTTGTCATCTTGCTCAAGCACCATGCAGTTGCGCCCGATCTCGCCGAGACCGCCGAGGAAATAAATACGTACTGGTTGCGCCATGGGTTACTTGCTCAGCGCTTCGCGCGCTTTTTGCAAATTGGCATGCACTACTGCAGCACGATCAGCAAGTCCTGCAGGTGGTGGACCCATTGGCAAGCGACAGTCGCCTACTTTGAATCCGAGGTGATTCATCATGACCTTGCTCGGAATTGGGTTCGGGTTGTCATCACCAGTTTCGAATGCGTAGCTCTCCAGCAGAATGTCGTTGTACTTGCGTGCCAATGCGACATCACCCTTCTTGAATGCAGTAATCATGGCTTGATGTTCTGGAGCACTCCAATGTGTTGCAACACCAATGACTCCACTGCCGCCATATGCGAGGAACGCGAGCGTGAGGCCATCATCACCCGAATACAGTTCGAAATCTTTTGGCACCTGCGCCATGAGGTTTGCAGTTTCTGCTGGAGCACCCGCAGCATCTTTGAGCGCCTTGATGTTCGGGACAGTGTTTGCCAACTTCGCAAGAGTCTGAGTTGAAATCTTTCGGCCCGTGCGCGCAGGAATGTCATAAACAACAACAGGAAGTGTGGTTGCGTTTGCCATGGCAGTGATGTGGCCTTCAAGTCCGCTTTGTGGCGGGCGGTTGTAATACGGACCGACTGCCAAAATTCCGGCAGCACCCATCTTTGTCACTTCTTTGGTCATGTGCACAGAGTGCGCGGTGTCGTTGGAACCAGAACCAGCAATGACAGGGATTGTGACTGCGTTGATTACTGCTTCCCACAGTGACAACTTCTCAGCATCGGTCAGCGTTGAGGACTCACCTGTCGTTCCAGAAATAACGAGACCGTCATTGCCGTTGTCTTGAAGCCATTTGGCAAGGCGCACGGCCTCATTGAGGTCGAGCGCGCCCGATGCGTCGAAGGGCGTAATCATCGCCGTGAGAACTTGTCCGAAAATGGCCATGCACCATTATGGCTGATGAGAGGCGGTGACACCGCCCCGAATCATTCTCCGATTGGGCGAAGTTCCTTGCCGATTTCGAAATCATCAACTTCGTCTGTGGTGTCTTGCCAATCCTCAAACTGTATAACACCCATTTCTTCGAACTTATGGCGCAGCCACTTGTCATTGCGGTCAAGAAGACCGAGCTTCTTACAGTTCGGCACGATCTTCGCGAACAACATCTGCTGGAACAACTGACGCTCTGGGTCTTGCAGCATGATGGGAGCAAGTTCTTTGGTGCTGACACCAAGGCGATCCCAAACCTCTTGCTGCAAGAAGCGGTCGCGCATACGAACGCTTGCCTCATAAGCGAACTCTTGACGGTCCTTCATTTCGGCATCTGACATTCCGTCATAGACCTCTTTGAGACTAAGAACACCGAAGGCAACGTGGCGCGCTTCGTCGCTCATGACATAGCGCAACAACTTCTTCAAAAGTGGCTCGTTCGTTGTGGCATGAAGAAAGCCGAACGCAGCAAGTGCCAAACCTTCCACCATGATTTGCATACCGAGGTATGTCATGTCCCAACGACTGTCATTGACGATGTCGTCAAGAAGCAAACGAAGGTGTGTATTGACTTGGTATCCGCCTTCAAGCTTCTCGTCGAGATAACGGGCAAACACTTCAACGTGACGTGCTTCGTCAACTACTTGCGTGCTCGCGTACAACTTTGCGTCGTACCAGGGCACAGTTTCAACAATCTTTGAAGTACAAATCAATGCACCTTGTTCACCATGAAGGAATTGGCTGAGTTGCCAACGGCGACCTTCGATACCAAATTCAAGCCACTCTTTGTCACCCCAGTTACCAATCTTGGTGTCTGCGTACCGGTCACGCTGCATACCGCTACCAAGTATCAAGGAATCTTCGATAATGGTCTTTTCGATGTCTACACCGATGTTCCAGTCAAGATCGGTTGCGCCATTCCACTGCCCTGTCTTGGCCTTTTCGTACAACTTGCGCAACTGAGGCCGTGCCAACGAATAATCCCAGGTGAAAATGCTGTCCGCATTGTTCTTGACAATGTGCTCAACTTCATCAACGTCTGTGTTTGTGACGGCAAGAATTGCCTCAATGTCATTGAGTTCGGCGCGGCCGATCATTTCTTCATTTGATTTATCAATGATGCTCATAATTCTCTCTTTTGGTTTATTGGGTTACAACAACTGACGATGTGTTCGGCAGAAGAAACGTGCGAACAAAGGTGCGTGTGGCATCTTCGTTCGCAAAATCAAGTGTGGGTGATGGCGACAAGTAATACGAGATCACTAGTCGGCACATCACTTCAACAATGTGGGCAGCTTCATCGGCTGGGATGAATTCGTCAGTAAGCGGGGTGATGAATGCTGTTGCAACGCGCACGATGCGACCGAGACCGCTGACTGTGAGATCGCCCAGTGTTTCACCGGGCACAGTTGCCAGCATCATTGCCAAGTGTTCGTCGTGCTGCAATTCACTTGATGCAACAACAATGCAACGCACCAACAAATCTTCCAATGATTCAGAGCCCTCAACATTCGCGCGCATCGCAGTGAAGAAGTCTTCTAACTTGCCAAGGCGCACTGCCTCGAACAACACGTCACGACCGCCAGGAAAAAGCCGATACACAGTGGCCCGCGAAACACCTGCGGTAACGCAGATGTCGTCCATGGTGACTTTGTCCCAGCCCCATTGTGTGACACATGAATCAACAGCAGAAAAGATGGCTGCTTCGATATCGCGAGGCTGGGCGGCTGTGTCGGAAGTCACGATGAGACACTAAGACAGAAACTGTCTCAATGTCAAGGGGCTCTCAACAATTTCTCGAGCGCATTATTCGCGCCGGCGGCCTTTAAGCGTCTGGCAATACGTAATCAGCGAACTGATCGCGCAGAGTCTTCTTTGAGAACTTGCCCACTGATGTCTTTGGTACTTCTGGAATGAAAACCACGGCATCGGGCAATTGCCACTTAGCCAATCGTGGAATCAGATGCTCAATTACTTCCGCTTCGGTCAAAGTCTCGCCTGGCTTGATCACGACGCATGCAAGCGGACGCTCGCTCCACTTGGGGTGAGGTACTCCAATTACGGCAGCTTCAGCAATCTTCGGATGCGACATGAGTTCGTTTTCAACGTCGACCGATGAAATCCATTCGCCACCAGACTTAATGAGGTCTTTTGTGCGGTCAACCAGACGAATGCGGCCCTTTGCATCTACTACTGCAACATCACCCGTGCGCAACCAACCATCGGTTGTGAAACTTTCGCGCGAACGAGGATCGTTGTAATAGTCAGAAGCAATCCATGCGCCTGCACACTGCAATTCGCCTTGCGATTCACCGTCCCACGGCAATGGTGTCGTTGTGCCTGGTTCTACAACGCGCATTTCGACACCGAAACTAATGAGGCCCACAGTTGTGCGCAGTTCTGCTTGTTCAGCATCAGACAACAACAAGTCCTCTGATGACAGCGTGCACACTGCAGCAATGGGGCTTGTCTCTGTCATGCCCCACGCTTGCAAGATGGGCTTGCCTGTCTGCTCGCGATATGCCTCACTGAGCGCCTTTGGCACTGCTGAACCACCACATGGGATCGCACGAATGTTTGACGTGTCTCGTCCCTTGAGTTCAGGAAGGACGGCCATCCAGATGGTGGGAACACCAGCAGGCACTGTGACTTTTTCTTCCACGATCAAATTGGCAATTGCAGGACCAGACAAATCAGGTCCTGGCATGACCAATGTTGCACCAGAGGCAACACCAGCATGTGCAAGACCCCATGAGTTTGCGTGGAACATTGGAACCACAGGAAGAATGACATCTGATTCACTTACGCCAAGCGAGTCGGCCATCATTGCACCCATGGTGTGCAGGTACGTACTGCGATGGCTATACACGACGCCTTTCGGATTACCAGTTGTTCCACTGGTGTAACACATGCTTGCTGCTTGATTTTCGTCTACCGCAGCCCACTGCACTGGCGATGCAGCAGCAAGGAGTGCTTCGTATTCGTGCACTTGGAAACCGGGAACAGATGTTGGTACTTCTCCTTTACCGTCATACATGAAAACCAAATGCTTCACGGTTGTGAATGTAGAAAGTAGCGGCTCGATCAACGGATAGATGGAGGTATCAATAAAGATGACTTCATCTTCAGCGTGATTAACGATGTACGTAATCTGCTCGGGGAACAAACGAATGTTCAAGGTATGCAACACGCGGCCTGAACATGGCGCTGCGAAATACAACTCAAGGTGACGAGCAGTGTTCCACGCAAATGTTGCCACTCGACCAAGATGCGAGATACCCAATGTGTCGAGTACCCCGCCAAGGCGACGCGTGCGGTCTGCCCATTCGCCGTAGGTAATGCGCTCGCGACCGGTAGCCGTGGCAGTAATGATCTGTTTATTGCGGTGGTACTTTTCCGCGCGATCAAATAGGTAGCTAATCGACAATTGTGTCGGCTGCATTAAACCCTTCATGGTGTCCCCCTGTGTTTCAGTGGCTTACGCCACGACATAGAGAACCGTAGCAATGCTGTGACGCATCAGGAAAGCCCACAGGCACTACGGTTGCCCAGATGCGCAAACTACTCATTGCTTTTACCTCCGTGCTGTTTGCCGCTGGCACCATTGGCACCAATATCGGCCCCGCCTTGGTGGACGACCATCCGCTTCTCATCCTTATGCTCAGTTCTCGCAGCCGAAACCTCTTTGGTGCTGTCCCGTTTATCGACCCACTGCCATTTTTTCTGATTGGATTCGTTCGACTACTGGTTGCCGCTATCGCCCTGTTTTATGTCGGTCGGCTATTCGGAGAACGCGCGTTGCGTTGGACCGAGTCTCAGGTTGGGGAAATGCCCCGCATTTACCGATGGACCGAGCGCATGGCGATACGGGGCGGGTGGGTCGCAGCATTCTTTCTTCCGGGCTCAAACATTGCGTGCCTCCTTCTTGGCCATCTCCGGCTCGACGCTCGCAAATTCATAGCTGCTGTCTCCTCAGGCATTATCTTTCGCCTCATCGTCCTTTGGTACGGGGGCAAGGCATTTGAAAGCCAGATCCGATCTGCCCTCGACTGGATTGACCAGTACCAGTGGTGGATTGTCGGTGGACTTTTTGCTCTCACGTTCATTCAAACATCACGTCGAAAGTCCCCTGGCGCACCTGAGTAGTAAGCCTGCCTGTTGGTTAGGCTCTCCTACATGGCTCAGACATCATTCGGCGGCACGCCCGTCAACACCGTTGGCGATCTTCCTGTTGCAGGAAAATCACTTCCCACATTCACATTGACAGCTGGAAACTTGCAAGAGTTCAGCAACGATTCGCTAGCTGGTAAGCGCGTTGTGTTCAACATCTTCCCAAGCGTCGACACACCAACATGTGCAACAAGTGTTCGTACTTTCAATGCACTCGCATCATCTCTTGACAACACCGTTGTGTATTGCGTATCGGCAGACTTGCCATTCGCTCAAGGTCGCTTCTGCGGTTCAGAAGGCCTCAGCAACGTGCAAAATGCATCATCATTCCGTACTGACTTTGGCTCAGTATTTGGTGTTGGCCTGAACGAAGGCGCATTTGCCGGACTTCTTGCTCGCGCAGTTGTCGTTGTAGATGAGAACGGAAAAGTTCTTCACACTGAACTTGTTTCAGACATCGCGAACGAACCAAATTACGACGCAGCAATTGCATCGCTGAAGTAACTACAACAGCGAATCAATTCCCATCGTGAGACCTTTCAGGTCTCCAACTTTGCGACACGCCAAGACAACTCCTGGCATAAAACTGACACGGTCATTCGAATCGTGGCGTATCACCAAGGTTTGACCAGCAGTACCCAAGATCACTTCTTGTGACGCAGTCATGCCGACCATTCGAACGCCGTGTACGTGAATGCCACCTGGGCCAACTCCACCGCGGGCACCAGGAATTACCTCGTGCTTTGTGGGGTCAGCAGCCCATTCATCACTTGCTGCTGCCATGCGCTGTGCCGTAACCATTGCGGTACCGCTTGGTGCATCAGCTTTTGCGTTGTGATGGAACTCGATGATTTCTGCAGTTTCAAAATACGGAGCAGCTTGTTCAGCGAACTTCATCATGAGAACTGCACCAATTGCGAAGTTGGCCGCAATCAGACAGTTGCTTCCGGTGAACGCTTTTTCAAAAGCTGCAAGGTCATCATCTGAAAAGCCAGTAGTACCGACAACGGCGTGCATGCCATGCAGCGCCAACCAGGGCAATGTGGTGCGAGCTGCTGCAGCAACAGTGAAATCGACCACCACATCGCACTTCGCGTCTGCCAGTGCCTTCAGGTCTGCTGCAATGGTGAGCCCATGAACAGAACCGCCGCTGCCGACCAAGTCGACAGCGGCTGCTAGTTCTAGACCATCAGCTGCGACTATTGCGTCACAGACTGTGGATCCCATTTTTCCAGCTGCTCCAATTACTCCCACACGAATCATGTGAAAGACCGTAGTCGCTGGCAATGGTTATCGACGGCGACGATTACCGCGGTCTCCGCCACGGTCGTCTCCACCACGGGTGTCGGGACCAAGGTCACCGAGTTCCGAGCGGATTTCGCTATCAAATTCTGCTTCGAATGAGACTTCGACAGGACCGTCTGCACGAGGCGCACGATCTTGACGAGGTCCACGGTCTTCGCGAGGTCCGCGATCATTACGATCACGAGAACCACGGTCATTGCGGTCACGAGAACCACGGTCTCCGCGATCTTCGCGAGGTCCACGGTCACTACGCTCACGACGTTCTCCGCCGCCGCCGCCGCCGCCGCCAGGAAGGTCGTTGCCGTCTGCATCAACAGGGGTCAGGCTGACCTTGCCCTTGTCGTCTACATCTTCAACGCGCACCTTGATGACGTCACCGAGGGTGAGAATGTCTTCAACATTGTTCACGCGCTCGCCGTTACCCAACTTGCTGATGTGCACAAGGCCATCGCGTCCAGGAAGGATGTTGACGAATGCACCGAACTTCGTGATGCTGACAACGCGACCGTCGTAGATTGCGTTGAGTTCAGCGGTTGGAGGATCAACGATCGCAAGAATGCGAGCCTTTGCTTCTTCAACGCGATGGTTATCTGGCGAGCCGATTGTGACGATGCCGGTTGCGCCGTCATCATCAACTGCAATGTCTGCACCTGTCTCTTGCTGAATGGTGTTGATGACCTTGCCCTTAGGCCCGATGACTTCACCGACTTTGTCCAAAGGAATTGTGAAGGACACAATTTTCGGTGCTGTATCAGCAACAGTTGAACGTGGAGCGTTAAGCGCTGAGTTCATGCTGTCAAGAATTGTCATACGAGCATCACGTGCCTGTTGCAAAGCTGCTGACAATACATCGGCAGGAATTCCGTCGATCTTGGTGTCAAGCTGCAAAGCGGTTACGCAATCAACTGTTCCGGCAACTTTGAAGTCCATGTCACCGAATGCGTCTTCTGCACCGAGAATGTCGGTGAGCGTGAGGTATTTGCCTTCTGCATAGATGAGACCCATTGCGATTCCAGAAACTGGAGCCTTAATGGGAACACCGGCGTCCATCAGCGACAAGCTTGATGCACAAACTGAAGCCATTGATGTTGAACCGTTTGATGACAGAACTTCGCTGACCAAACGAATTGCGTATGCAAATTCTTCTTGGCTAGGAACGACTGGCAACAACGCGCGCTCTGCAAGAGCACCGTGTCCAATTTCGCGACGTTTTGGAGTACCAACACGACCAGTTTCACCATTAGCCCAAGGAGCCATGTTGTAGTGGTGGATGTAACGCTTTGAATTGTCAGGACCAAGAGTGTCGAGCAGTTGGTTCATGCGAGGCATGGCCAATGTGCAGACGTTCAGAACCTGAGTCTCACCGCGCTGGAACAAGCCAGTGCCGTGTGCGCTTGGCAATGTGCCAACTTCTGAGGCCACTGCGCGAAGATCGCGAGGACCGCGACCGTCGATGCGGATTCCTTCTTCAACAACGCGCTTACGAACAAGCTTCTTTGTGAGGCTACGAACTGCTTCTTTCACTGCGCCGCTTTGGCCAGCAAATGCGCCTTCAGGTCCGCACAATTCTGCAACTGTTTCAGCTGCTGCTGCGTCGGTGGCCGCATTGCGGTCAGCCTTCAGAGCAATTGTGATTGCTGTTGCCAATTTAGGAGTAGCTGTTTTCTCAACTGCTGCAAAAATTTCCGGTGTGTAGTCAAGAATTGCTGTGTACTCAAGAGGAACGATTGCACCCTTAGTAGCAATAACGCTTGCAACGAGTTGGCGCTGAAGCTTGATGGACTCTTTGATCCACACCTTTGATGCTTCAAGACCATCTGCAATTGTCTGCTCGGACACTTTTGGAGCGCCGTCTGCATAGAACTCGAATGACTTCTCGGTGCCGCCAGCTTCAACCATCATGATGGCAACGTCGCCATTGTCAAGTTCGCGTCCAGCAACAACGATTTCAAATGTTCCGTTGTTTCCTTCTGCATAGGTTGGGTGAGGCACCCAGTCGCCGTCCTGCGAATATGCCAAACGAACAGCACCGATTGGGCCTTCGAATGGAACTCCACTGATCATGAGAGCAGCTGACGAAGCATTGATTGCAATGACGTCATGTGGGTTTTCCATGTCGACACCAACAACGTTGACAACAATTTGTGTCTCGTTGCGGAAACCGTCTGGGAATGCAGGACGAAGTGGGCGGTCAATCAGACGGCAAGTAAGAATTGCCTGCTCTGATGGACGACCTTCACGACGAAAGAACGCACCTGGAATTTTGCCCGCAGCGTATGCACGCTCTTCGACATCCACGGTGAGTGGGAAGAAATCGATGCCGTCTTTAACGCCACGAGCCGCATTGGCTGTGACTAGAACGGTTGTACCGTCGATTGAGGCGAGAACGGCGCCCTGCGATTGTGTCGCAAGCTTTCCAGTCTCGAATGACATGGTTTTTTCGGAACCAGTAACCTGTGTTGAAACACGAATGGCGTCAGCCATGGGAACTCCCTTGTTTGTGTGTTGTTGTAGTTCCGCCTACAACCAGCCGGTTCCCAGTCGGCAACCCCGCCCCATGGCGCGGGATAATCGACTGACAACCGACAACAATAAAAATGGTGTTGGCGGAAGGTTTTGTTATCGGCGAAGGCCGAGTTGTGCGATGAGCTCGCGGTAGCCAGCGATATCGCGATCGCGAACGTAATCAAGCATGCGGCGACGGCGGCCCACCAACATCAACAATCCACGACGAGAGTGGTGGTCCTTGTGGTGCGTTTTGAGGTGCTCCGTCAGGTGATTGATGCGGTCGGTAAGAAGTGCAATTTGTACTTCGGGTGAACCGGTGTCCGTTCCGTGCTTGCGGTACGTCGAGATGGTGTCGATCTTCGGCAACATAATAAAGGCCTCATATTCCTTATTGAGAGAGGGCGCTCATCCCAAGAATTTGGGCCGAGCATCACACGTGCGCCAGAGCCCACGAGGACCTGATTAGGTTATGAGCCATTTCCTAGTGCCCACAACCCCCTGTCCTGATTAGATTGAAGGAGTGTTCACAGGAATTGTTGAAGAAAAAGGCTCTGTTTTGGCCCGCGAAGGCGCCAAGCTCACCATTACGGCCCATACCGTGCTTGAGGATTCTGGCCTTGGGGCATCGATTGCCGTCAATGGCTGCTGCCTCACCCTTGTAGAAAAGGGCTCAGATTGGTGGATTGCCGATGTTTCGGACGAAACCTATTCCCGCACCAACCTTGGCGACTTGCAGCCTGGCGACCCTGTCAACCTGGAGCGCCCCATGGTGGCTAACGGCCGTTTTGGTGGCCACATAGTTCTTGGTCACGTTGATGCCGTGGGCGAAATTGTCTCCCCCGTTCCCCAACTGATTGTGCGCGTACCTCAAGACCTCATGCGATACATCGTAGAAAAAGGAAGTTGCACGGTCGACGGCATCAGCCTCACCGTCTTTAATCTCACAGCTGACACGTTTGAAGTTGCTGTCATCCCACATACGTCAGAAGTGACCACACTTGGTCATCGCAAACCGGGACACAAAGTCAATATTGAAATTGATGTCCTCGCAAAGCATGTCGAGCGATTGCTTGAGCACAGGAACTAGAAATGGCTGACCTCGGAGATCTTCGCCAGCGCATTGATGCCATTGATGCCGCTCTTGTGAGCCTGCTCGCTGATCGCATGAACGTGTGCCGTGAAGTTGCAGAATTAAAAGAAACGACAGGCGCTGCTGTTATTCAGCCACAGCGCGTACGTGATGTGTTGTCTAGTCGTCGCCAATGGGCAATAGATGCCGGTGTTGACGCGGACTTTGCAGAGCAACTGTTTCGCACTCTGTTGTCAGAAACACACCGCATTGAAGGCGCAGAGTCGCGTGAGGAATTAGCACCGATCAAACTTGCTGGCGATACACAACGTAGTGAGCTTGACACAGTGGCATGCCGCATTGATCATGTTGTGGTTGCTGTAGCCGACCTTTCTGCTGCACGAAAGTTTTTTGACGGCATGGGTTTCTCCACCACCATCACCGATGATGCATCTGTAGTCAGTGCTGAAGCAGGTGGCGTCACTGTCGTTCTTGTTGGCGCTGACCATAACCCTGCGGTCCATCAACGACTTGCCGAACACGGCTCTGGCGTGCAACACATCGCCATTGAAGTTCTTAATGCTGGCTTTACCCGTGACGCACTTGACGCTGCGGGCGTGCCACTGCTTACTGACGTAGTCGTTGACGCCGAAGGCCATGAGCAGGTGTTCACAGCCCTTGACCCCGTCACCGGAGTCCAGCTCAGCTTCATCAGCCGCACGGGGCATCGGGTACCAATGAGCAGCCACAACGTGTCTGCCATGTTCGAGGCCATCTCCAACACCGCCACCGACCAATAACGGCGGTACTATTTAGGTGCGCGGCCAAATGGGCGCCACCAGACATTTCTTGCTCGTCTGATGGGGTTCGACCGCCACTGGCTCATATTCCACCGGATCCACCTGAAAGGTGCTGCCTTGTCGCGCCAGTTCTCCCGAGATGACGTCATGTCTTCTCTCCCCATCGATCAATCGTTCGTCGACGACCTTTTGACATTGCCTCTTGATGAGTTGATGTTGCGTGCGCGAAATGTGCGCGATGCTGCTCACGGCACGCGCGTTACGTTTTCACCAAAAGTTTTCATTCCACTCACCATGTTGTGCCGCGACAAGTGCGGCTACTGCACGTTTGCTCAACTACCTGCACGTTTAGAAAAGCCATACATGACTGCAGAAGATGTTCTTGCCATCGCACGTCAAGGCGCACGTACTGGTTGCCAAGAAGCATTATTCACTCTTGGAGAACGGCCGGAAGAGCGTTACGACATTGCTGCCAATTGGTTACGCGATAACGGATACGACTCCACAGTTCATTACCTACATGACATGGCAAAGCTTGTCCTCGACGAAACTGGCCTATTGCCTCACGCAAATGCGGGGGCGTTGTATAACGACGAGTTGGCAATGTTGCGCCGCGTGTCACCGTCACAAGGCATGATGCTTGAATCACTGCGTGATGATCTGGAATGCCATCGTGGTGCGCCAGACAAAGAACCGCAGCGTCGTATAAACACGTTGTGCGAAGCTGGTGAACTTGCCATTCCATTTACAAGCGGAATCTTGGTCGGCATTGGTGAAGAACGTCGTGACCGCATCGAGGCTCTCGCACTCATTGCTGCAGCACACGCAAAGTACGGTCACGTGCAAGAAGTCATTGTTCAGAACTTCTTGCCAAAAGCTGGCACTGCAATGCACAAAGCGAAGCCGTGCCCTGAAGATGAGTACTTGTGGTCAATTGCTGTTGCGCGTTTGATTCTGCCTGCATCAATTCACCTGCAGGCTCCACCAAACTTGTCAGACGACTTCGGCATCTTGCTTGATGCAGGAATCGATGACTGGGGCGGCGTCTCGCCTGTTACTGCAGATCATGTAAACCCAGAACGTCCATGGCCAGCACTTGATCGCTTGGGCGATGTCACTGAAGATCGCGGCATGGTTCTTGCACCACGCCTCACCATTTATCCCGAATTCGCAACAGCCCCTGAAAAATGGCTTGACCCTGCGTTGCACTTCCCAGTGATGGACAGAACTGATGCAGAAGGACTCGGTCGCGATGACCCAGGCGCATTCTGGCCAGAGAAAGTAACTGCAGCAGATGTTGTGCACGACGGTGCGGAAGTTGTTCTCGTTGGTCACAAATCAACACAGTGGTATTCAGGCTCAAATGTGAAACCAATGATGTTGGTGCCACACCCTCGCCCTTCGGCAAAGGGTCGCATTGCGGAAATCATTGAAGGCCATCGCAGTGGTCAAGAACTAGGCGAAGACGAAGTCGTTGCATTGTTCGCTGCACGCGGACCAGAAGTGGGTTACCTCGCTGACTATGCAGATGAATTGCGCTTCAAGACCGTTGGCAACAATGTCACCTGGGTTCACAACCGCAATATCAACTACACAAACGTATGTACATACAAATGTAAGTTTTGTGGTTTTTCCAAAGGTCCACTCAGTCTTAACTTGCGCGGCACTCCGTACCTCTTAACACTTGACGACATTGCAGACCGCGCAGTGGAAGCAGCCGGCATGGGTGCAACGGAAGTAACACTTCAAGGCGGTATTCACCCAGACTTTGATGGCGACTATTACATCGACGTTACAAAAGCTGTGAAATCTGCAGTTCCTGACATGCACGTGCATGGATTCACTGCGCTTGAAGTAACTGAAGGTGCACATCGCAATGGCGAATCACTACGTGAATACCTGCTTCGCTTGAAAGAAGCCGGTCTTGCATCTCTACCCGGCACTGCAGCTGAAATTTTGGACGACGACATTCGTGCAATCATCTGCTCTGACAAGGTAAACACTGAAGAATGGCTTGAATGTCATCGTCAAGCCCATTCCATCGGCTTGCATTCAAACATCACCATCATGTTCGGCAGTGTTGAGCATCCTCGTTCATGGGCCAAGCACATGGTTGTCACTCGTGAGCTGCAGAAAGAAACGGGCGGATTCACCGAATTCATTCCGCTTCCGTTTGTTCATATGGCCTCGCCTATTTACTTGCAACGCAAAGCACGTCGTGGACCAACATTCCGTGAGAACGTCTTGATGCACGCAATTGGCCGCATTTTCTACCATGGCCACATCGACAATGTTCAGGTCAGTTGGGTCAAGATTGGTACTGCCGGTGCTGCGCAGTTACTGCAGGCTGGTTGTAACGACCTTGGTGGCACATTGATGGACGAGAACATCTCTCGTGCTGCTGGCGCTAACCACGGTCAGATGATGACCGAAGGTCGCTTTGGTGAAATTGTTGCTCCGATGCGACGCACCTTGGTGCAACGCAATACTGCCTACAAGTTCCTCAGCCCTACTGCAGGTGCGTAGCTACAGCCGCGCGAGCATGCGCGATATCAACTTGTAATTGATCTTTCAATTCATCGAGACCAGCAAATTGACGTTCGCTACGCAAGAACGCAACGAACTGCACAACTGCTACTTCTCCGTACAAGTCACCACTGAAATCCATGAGGTATGCCTCGAGCAATGAATGCTCGGCGTTGACATAAAACGTTGGGCGACGTCCAAGGTTGATGGCGCAAGGATGTTCACTGCCATCCGGGCGACGGTACAGACCTGCGTACACACCATCGCTTGGTACACACATGCCGTTAGGAATTTCAACATTCGCTGTTGGGAATCCGATGGTGCGACCGCGTTGGTCGCCCGTGACCACGGTGCCAACAACTTCATATGAATGTCCGAGCATCTTGGCCGCCGTGGCTATTTCGCCTCCAGCAAGGGCGCGTCGAATAGCTGTTGAACTGACTGGTTCATCAATGTCGTCTCCACGCGAAATAAGCACAACGGGCTCGCAAGTGAAGTCGTGCCTCTCGCCCATCTCACGCAACAACGTAACATTGCCTTGACGCATGTGTCCGAAGTGGAAATCAGACCCAACAATCACGGTGCTTGCGTGTAGCCCATCAACAATGACTCGTTGTACAAAATCTGAAGGAATCTCTTTTGATTGTTCCGGCGTAAACGACAGCACAACCACAGCGTCAACACCAGTTGCCGCAAGAAGCTCCAGTTTCTGTGCAGTGTTGGTCAACAAGCGAGGAGCTGCGTCAGGGCGAACAACGCTTGCAGGGTGACGGTCAAAAGTGACAACAACGCTGCGCGCACCAACACGTGCTGCTCGTTCGCGAACCTGACCAATTACTGCCTGGTGACCGAGGTGCACACCGTCGTACGCGCCAATGGTGATAACGGAACGCTCATTTGGCCATGGCCATGCGGAAAGGTCTGTCACTACTTGCACAAGAACTAACGCTATCTCGCTTGAAAGACCACAGTGGGTTTGGCGATGCGCTCAAGCCACACTTCAAACACTCCGACAAGTTCGCCAGTGCTATCCACTGCCGCCCATGGTCCGTCGCCGTCCCACGCGAGACGTGTTCTACCGAAACGACAATCAGTTACTTCAGAATCATCAAGCACTTGCACTGCAAGATGTCGCACTGCCTCACGAATTGGTAACAGTGTTGGTTCTGGAATCGTGGTTGCTTCATCAACCGAAAATGGCCCGACAGAAAAACGTCGCAATGTACGAATATGTGCACCGCCACCAAGAGCGGTCCCTAAGTCAGCACCAAGAGACCGAATATATGTTCCAGCTCCACTACGAATCGTTGCTCGAATCACCATGGGGTTATCTGTTGCCTCGACTTCAAATGAATGAACCGTGATGGGGCGCGCAGGACGTTCCACTTCGATCCCCTCGCGAGCCAATTTGTGCAACCGCACTCCGTCAACCCGCAATGCAGACACCATGGGAGGCACTTGCATAATCTCGCCAAGGAACTGTTCATCGATGATTCGACGAACAGCTTCCAAATTGGGCGGAGTCATCTCGTGGGTCGCGGTAATTGCGCCGGAGTCATCTAACGAATCAGTTTCAACACCAAAAACGATTTCACATGAATACGTTTTGTCCATGTCAGCCATGAACCGAAATAGTCGTGTGGCGTTACCGACACCGACTACAAGCAGACCTGTTGCATCTGGGTCAAGCGTTCCAGCATGGCCGATACGTTTTTCGCCAAAGTGTCCGCGCAGTTTGTACACCACATCGTGGCTAGTGAGGCCTGCCGGCTTGTCAATAAGGACGAGCCCGTGAGCCGTTGACGGCTTCTTGCGGGCCATGTCTTACTCGGTGTCGTCGCTTGACGAGATAGGAGATGTATCAGGCTGTTTACGCAACAACTCTTCAATACGAGCTGCGCTACGAATTACTTCGTCTGGTCGAAAGGACAAGATTGGAGTTTTACGTGCATGCATCTGACGATTAATTGATGCTTGCATCCGAGGGCGGAACTCATTCAGAGCCTCAACAACTCCTTCGTCGCCCTCTTCGCCAAACATCGAATCGAAGTACACGATTGCTCGGTTCATTTCGGCATCCACATCAATTGCGGTGATCGTTACTAGGTCAAGCCGCTCGTCATCAATGAGGGTGAGTTCATCGGCAATGACTTCCCGTAGGACCTCCGACAATCGGGCGGTGCGGGGGTACCCCTTTGAGGAGCCTCCCTTGGACTTACGTTTTCCCGGCCTTGGGCGCTGATTCGACACGACCTATACGATAGGGCTTCAATGAGTGACACCACTTCGCCGTCCAATTCACGCACATCGTCAGTGCCTCCCTTTCGCTACTCTGCCCACCTTGCGTCAGAACTAGAAGCGCGTTGGCAAGATGCATGGGAGCAAAACGGCACGTTTGAGGCTCCGAACCCGGCAGGTCCTCTCGGTGATCCAGCAAAAGTCGCTGGTCGAGAAAAACTATTTATTCTTGACATGTTCCCGTACCCATCTGGCGCCGGACTACACGTTGGGCATCCACTTGGCTACATCGGAACAGACGTGTTCGCCCGTTTCAAACGAATGAAGGGCTTCAACGTTCTTCACGCTCTCGGATACGACAGTTTTGGTCTTCCAGCTGAACAGCACGCCATCACCACCGGAATTCATCCCCGCGTAAACACCGAATCGAACATTGTCAACATGCGTCGCCAATTGCGTCGCCTTGGTCTTGGCCATGATCCACGTCGCAGCATCAGCACGACAGACGAAGAGTTCTACAAGTGGACGCAATGGATCTTCTTGCAGATTCATGGTTCATGGTGTGACCCATCAACGGGCCGCGCTCGTCGCATTGAAGAACTTGTAGACGAATTCGAAAAAGGAATTCGTGCCACCCCTACTGGTGCTTCGTGGTCATCATTGTCCTCAGGCGAGAAACACGATGTCCTCGATTCATACCGTCTTGTGTATCTGTCTGACGCCCCCGTGAACTGGTGTCCGGGCCTCGGAACAATCCTGGCTAACGAAGAAGTCACAGCTGAAGGCCGAAGCGATATCGGTAACTACCCCGTGTTTAAGCGCAACATGCGCCAATGGGTGATGCGCATCACTGCTTACGCAGACCGATTGATTTCTGACCTTGACCGCCTCGATTGGCCAGAACCAATCAAGATGATGCAACGCAACTGGATTGGACGTAGCGAAGGTGCTCGCGTCACGTTCACCTCTTCTGGCAACTCCATCGAAGTATTCACCACGCGCCCAGACACATTGTTTGGTGCGACATTCTTGGTGTTATCACCAGAGCATCCTCTTGTTGACACTCTCACTACTGCCTCGCAGAAATCAGAAGTTGCTGCATACAAGGCAGTAGCAGCTGCAAAGCAAGACAACGAACGTCAAGATGATTCGAAACAAAAGACTGGCGTGTTCACTGGCGCAACTGCCACCAACCCAGTGTCCGGCAAAGACATTCCTATCTACATCGCCGATTACGTTCTCATGGGCTATGGCACAGGCGCCATCATGGCTGTGCCTGCCGGCGACCAACGCGACTTTGATTTTGCACGTACCTACAACTTGCCAATCACTGCTATTCAGATGCCACCAGTCGCATGGTTTGATCAACTTGGTATCGCTTCGTCTGCAGATTGTTCAACATGGCCAAGTGCTTTTGTTGGCGATGGTGTTTACATCAACTCAGAGAATGGTTCTCTCAGCCTGAACGGCCTTGCATCCATCAGCGAAGCAACAACTGTCATCAACGCGTGGCTAGCTGAAAACAACTATGGCGAGCCAACCATCACGTATCGCTTGCGCGACTGGTTGTTCTCACGTCAGCGCTATTGGGGTGAGCCGTTCCCCATTGTGTACGACGAAGATGGTCGTGCTCATGCAGTTCCTACTTCAGTGTTGCCCGTGTTGTTGCCAGAGCTTGCAGATTTCAAACCAACTGCTCTTGATCCGAATGATGCAAACAGCGACCCGATTCCACCGCTTGCTCGTGTAAAGGATTGGACCACGGTCACTATGGACCTTGGTGATGGCATGCGTGAATATCGCCGTGAAGTAAACGTGATGCCGCAATGGGCTGGTTCATGCTGGTACGAAATGCGCTACCTCGACCCCACTAATTCAGATGCTTTCATCAACCATGAAGTTGAGCGCTACTGGATGGGGCCACAAGGCGACGGTCACACCGGTGGAGCAGACCTATACGTCGGTGGTGTTGAACACGCTGTATTGCATTTGTTGTACGCACGTTTTTGGCACAAGGTGCTTCATGATCTCGGTCACGTATCGAGCGAAGAACCATTCCATCGTTTGTTCAACCAGGGCTACATTCAGGCATACGCATACCGTGATGACCGTGGTCAAACAGTTCCAGCAGCAGAAGTAATTGAAACTGATGGCGTGTATTCATGGGAAGGCGAAACCGTTGCTCGTGAATACGGCAAGATGGGAAAGAGCCTGAAGAACATCGTTACCCCAGACGAGATGTACGAAGAATTCGGCGCGGACACATTCCGTTTGTACGAAATGGCCATGGGGCCGCTTGATGCAAGTCGCCCATGGAACACTCGCGATGTTGTTGGCATGCAGCGGTTCCTTCAGCGCCTGTGGCGCAATG
>CAMDLK010000021.1 GCA_945901725.1 Bifidobacterium breve
AAATTTCTGATGCATCAACGACTGCAAATGTTGTCAACCACTCTGCCCATGCAGCCTCTGGCGCACCTTTCACCCAAGGAACAGTGGTTGCGACAGGAACTGTCGTTGTCGTAGTTCCACTTGCTTCACCAGAATCTGCGCTCGAAGACTCAGAGGAATTACTGCACGCAGATAAAACGGCCAAAGCGAGAACGAATGCCAATCGGGATTTTCTAGTCAAATTCTTCATGAAATACTTCACCTCTTCGAATCTTCTCAGGACAAGTACGCGAGACGTACCTGGATAGAAGCCATGTTTGCCAAGCGTTCAATTGAAGCAATCACATCACGACGTCGCACGGCGATAGTGACATCTTGTGTGCCAAGGCGAGACGCTGCATCAACAGCAAAACTCACACAGTCAAGATCAACACCATGTACGAATACGACAGTGGATAAACTCTTTGCACCCGTAAGCCCAATAGCAACACACGGCACGGAATCCTTCACGTTTGTGCGCAGTACCGGCGGGTCAGCTGGCGCAAGAGTAGAAAACCCAATTGACGAAGGATCTTTGATGGCTTTCCAACGGGACAAACGTTCAACACCGAATTGATTGAACGGGTGCGAATCAGCGCCTTCAGAACGATGCGGAAGTACTGCATCAATGACTTGACGCATTGCCTGGGCAGTCGGGAGTTCACCGTGAATCATGGCGAATGCTTCGCGATCATGGCGGCCCATGCCTACTTCTAAGCGCACATCACCAGTGGTGACGTCATCGACAACGCGACACATTTCGAGGCCGCGTACTTCTCCCACAACGACACCGTGTTCGACCAGTGAATCAGCACCCGATGATTCGATGATGTCAACAAACGACAGATGGGCATCACTGGCGGAAGCCGACACGATGTGTGGTTCAGCAACCGCACGCGTAATGGTGTGGTCATCAACATGCCACACCGTGATATCTGCATCAAACAATGAGGCACGCCGTGCAAGAAGGCCGGCATGGTTTTCCACCAATAGGTTCACATGCCGTTCGAATTGCGATGCCCACGCCAAAACAGGACCTAGGGCACGAGACGCATCTCCATCAATCAGAACCCAGACAGCATCGGTGCTGAGGAAGCCTGCCCCGAGAGCAAACGATTCGTTCGTGCCGTCAGGATCGGATGCAAGGGCAAGGTGTTCGCGGACAAGCGACCGCAACTTAATTGAAAGTAATCGAGAACGTCGATCTAGGTCGGCGGAGTTCACATCAGTCATAGTGAGTGCAGATGGAGGTTTGTGACGCACGCGTCACAAAAAATCACTCTGGGCGTGCAGGTGCGTTGGTGCGCTCGCCGTAACGCTTGTTGAAGCGCTCTACGCGTCCACCAGTGTCGACAAGCTTTTGCTTACCGGTGAAGAACGGGTGGCACTCGTTGCAAAGTTCAAGGACGATTGGAACCTTGCGGCTGCTGCGTGTGGTGAAGGTATTGCCACATGAGCACTTGACGCTGATTTCTGCGTATTCAGGATGTGTTTCGGTTTTCATATCTCTGTCATCTCTTTGAAACGGACTCTGAAGTGTATCGGGACTAGGCGCCAGGCGTCTTAGCGATTTCGGCCAAGAACTCGTCGTTGGTACTGAAGGTCTTGAGGCGGTCCATCAGCATTTCCAAGCCTGGAGCGGGGTTCCCGTCCTGGGCAAGGCCACTGAGCACACGGCGCAGTTTCCAGACCAGCTGGAGTTGCTTGCGCTCGAACAGCAACTCTTCGTGACGGGTGCTTGAGGCATCAACGTCGATTGCCGGGAAAACGCGGCGTTCAGCAATGCGGCGGTCAAGACGCAATTCCATGTTTCCGGTTCCCTTGAACTCTTCAAAGATTGCTTCGTCCATGCGGCTGTTTGTGTCAACCAGCGCAGTTGCAAGAATTGTGAGCGAGCCACCTTCTTCAATATTCCGTGCAGCTCCGAAGAACTTCTTTGGTGGGTACAACGCACCAGCGTCGATACCACCGGACATAACACGACCAGTTGCAGGAGCTGCCAAGTTATACGCACGAGACAAACGTGTAATTCCATCGAGGATGATGACAACGTCTTCACCCATTTCAACCATGCGCTTTGCTTTTTCGCTGACCATCTCAGCAATGTGCGTGTGCTCATCACTTGGGCGGTCGAATGTTGACGCAACAACTTCGCCTTTTACGGTGCGACGCATGTCTGTTACTTCTTCTGGGCGTTCATCAATGAGCAACACAATGAGTTTTACTTCAGGGTTGTTCTTCTCGATTGATGCGGCGATGGTCTTCATCACTGTGGTCTTACCGGCCTTTGGAGGCGACACGATGATTCCGCGTTGACCTTTACCAATTGGTGCGATGAGGTCAATGATGCGAGCAGTCATGTTTGTCGGATCACTTGGATCTTCCATACGCAACTTCGAATCAGGGAACAATGCAGTCAGATCTTCAAAGCGAGGACGATGGCGTGCCTTCTCAGGATCTTGTCCGTTGATGGTGTAAATCTCCAGCATTGCTGGGTTCTTTTCGTTACGACCAGCAGGACGTGACAAACCAGAAACATGATCACCCTTACGCAAACCAAATTGGCGCGTGAGTTTCACAGGAATGTACGCATCTTCGCGCGTTGGCATGTATCCACCAATGCGCAAGAAGCCGTAGCCCTCGTCGCGCAAGTCGAGGTAACCCTCTACCTTTACTGGCTCTGTACTAATTGGTTCATTGCTGGCATCATCACGTGATTCAAAACGATCTTCACCTTGTGGGCCTTCATCGCGACCATTGCGTCCGCGACGACGACGACTGTTGCGTCCGCCACGTGCATCCCAATCTCCTTCGCCTTGTTGTTGGCGAGGTCCTTGGTTTGGATTCTGTTGACGATTTCCTTGGCCTTGCTGACGCTGGCCTTGATTCTGATTCTGCTGACGTGGTCCGCGATCTTGTCGGTCACCACGATCTCCGCGATCGTTGCGAGGGCCGCGACCTTGTCCGGCACCTTGCTGCTTCAGTTCGCCAGTGCGACCTTCATGCTGAGCCAATTCAATTTCCCATTCGGCTAACGGCTCACCGTCGGCACCGACATAGACAACTGGTTCTGTGGATTCATTAAAAGATTGTTCGCCACGGGGCGCACGATCTCCCCGGTCACCGCGATCTCCGCGATCATTGCGTGAACCGCGTGGTTCACGAGCTGGGCGTTCGTCATCAGAATCAGACTCTTCAGCTGGTTCTTCATTACGAGGCGCACGTCCACGAGGCGCGGGCGCTGCTGGTGCGTCATTGGCGCCAGTCTTTTCCAGAATCTTGTCGACCAATGTGGCTTTCGAATCGCGGGCACCGGCTTTGACGCCCAGCGCACCGGCGATTGCCATCAACTGATCTTTGTCCTTGGATTCAAGGGCGGATTTCTCAAGAGCTTCTGCAGCCATGATTTCCTGCTTTCGTTCAACCGTTCCACGGTTGGATCTAGGGGTTTGGGTGTACCTGCAAAAGGATTGAAGGAGCCACTCCATCTCGACCCCCCAAAGACTTGGGCGGGGAGAACTCGGACACCCGAGCGACCTTCACCCTAGCGGGGAGTACCCCCGACAGCAACGATGCCAGACACCTTGGTCTGCCCCACTGGTACGGTCAGAGGTATGAAACTCGGTCCTGGACTTACATTCTCGTGGAAACGAGCCCTCGGTGTCACTGCCGCAAAGCGCAAAATTTCGCGTGCAACGGGAATCCCCCTCACCCGTTCAGGTCGACGCAACAAGTTGGGCAAATTCCTAGGAATGAAATAGTGCGATCCCGGTCTACGGGAGTCGCCATCGCTTCCCTGCTTTTCATTGCGTCGTGTGGTGGCTCAAGCAGTTCATCAACTGATTCTTCTGTTCCTGCACAAGCTGGTTCCGGAATAGTGAATCCAACGTACGCCGAATTCTGTGCTGCTTCCACAAAACTCAACGAAGCCATGTCTGGTCCGCACGGTGAAAACCCGACAGCTATTACTGATCCAAGTGAAATGAAAATCGCATGGACAAAAATCACTGATCTGTCAATTGCATTGCAAGCAGTCGCTCCAAGTTCATTGAAGAAAGATGCGACCTTGATGATCAATGGCGTCATTGCAATGAACAAGATTTTCAAAGCAAACAATTACGAATTACTAGCTATTGCAAAGAAGCCAACAGTGCGAGACGCATTGACAAAAATCGGTTCAGACCCAGTCATCACAGAAGCATCAACTCGCTTCAATACATTCCTTTCACAGAACTGTGGCTCGTAACTAGTTACTTCGCCTGCGTAGGTGGAAACCGTGCAACACCCATGGAGTACATTCATGAGTGAGAGACCCGACGAGGCGCCTCGACCTTCCAGAGTTGCCAGTCGCTACCGGAAAGGACCGCCCTATGAGCGAGACACCAAAGATGAAACCTCGATGGAAGCCATCGAGCAGATTTTACAAGGCTATTGAAATGGCCTGCGAGGGTCACAAAGATCACGTTCGCAAAGGCAGCGACATTCCGTACATCGGTCACCTACTCGGAGTCGCATCAACAGTTATCGAAGCTGGTGGTTCCGAAAAGCAAGCGATCGCAGCTTTCCTCCATGACATGGTTGAAGACACATCCACATCAGTGAAGCAAATTGATAGAAAATTTGGAAAGACTGTTGCGAAGATCGTTGACGCGTGCACTGATGCCACCAAGGCAGAAAAAGATGCAGAGAAAAAAGCTCAAGCCGACAAAGACAAAGCTGATGAATGGTGGACTCGAAAAAGCAAGTACCTCGGAAAGCTTAAGGAAAAGACCATGAAAGATCCATCAGTATTGGTTGCGCTTGCAGACAAGACATACAACGCAGAAAATACGGCGACTGATCTTCGCGGCAAAAACGATGACGAACGCAAAGACGTGTGGTCAAAGTTCAACGCTGGTGGGGAACTGCAAGAAAAATGGTACCGAGGACTTCTTGAAGCATTCAAGGAAAACAAAACGTACGACAAATTCTCACAGCCATTGTTCAACCGGTTCGAAGCCGCAGTAAACGAGATATTCCCTAACAACACATAGAGAGGCAACATCAATGTCATTCCCCCAAGAATTTCGAGATCTATTGGTACGCAAGGAAATAACCGCAGTCATTGACTGGATGATCATGTCAGGTGCGAACTATGACGAGGTCAACTACGAAAACCGTCACGATCTTGAACAGATGGTATTTCATGGCATCGAGTACTACATGGGGCCAGCAACGTGCGACGTTGCAGACGAGGTGGTACTAGACAAAGAAGACTCGTGGGTATCCCCCATTAAAAATCCTCATCATGATTTCGAGATTGCAGCACTTTCAATAGTTGGTTCACCATTTAGTGAGGAAATACTTGCTGGATTAGTAGCTGAGCTCACTCCTATGGAATTCGAAGATTTTCAGAATAGTGAAGGACTCCCCGACCTCTGTTGGCCACTTTCCATTGAAGTTGCCGATGACGGACACAACATCAACGTGTGGGTCGCCAAGCGCTTTCGCGCCGGAGATTCACAGTCACCTGATTTTCACCAAGCGATGGCTGATTTCGTCAACCTGGCTGAAACCGTCAGAGCAACCTGCTCTTCATAACAGCCGAAATGTGGCTCGTAACTAGTTACTTCGCTTGCGCGGCAACAAAAGCTTCAACAGTCGCCAAGTCATTGGGCAACTGCACAGTGAACTCAGGCAAGTCAAACAAGTTCGATAAGTGCTCTGGCAATCCGGGGCGTACACCAGTTGCACGTTCCACTGCGTCAGGAAATTTTGCTGGGTGAGCAGTAGCCATGGTCAGCATCGGAATGCCTTCTTCGGCGAACTCGCGTGCAACCTTCACACCAACGGCCGTGTGCGGATCAATCAACATGTCGAAGTCTTCATAGACAGAACGAATAGTTGCGAGTGTGTCGTGGTCAGTCGCGCGTGATGCACGGAATGTTGGTGTGATCCACTGATCATACTGATCAGGCTCGACTGACAGGCCTTTGTCGCGGAATCGTGTGAGTTGCGAAGCAGTCACTGCCCCATCGCGATCGTTCATCTCAAACAACAAACGTTCAAAGTTTGATGAGACTTGAATATCCATGCTGGGGCTAAGTGTTGGGTGCACACCCGTAATAGCCATGGATTGTGAATCAAAGAAGCGCGTCAGAATATCGTTCTCGTTTGAAGCAACGATGAGATGGCGAATCGGTGCGCCCATCTGCTTTGCAATCCAGCCGCTGAGAACATTGCCGAAGTTGCCTGTTGGCACGGTGACATCAATGGGGCCGCCCATTTTGCGGGTGGCTTCAAAGTAATAAACGACTTGTGCCATTACGCGAGCCCAGTTGATGCTGTTGACAGCTGACAGGTTGTGCTTTTCGCGGAAAGGCGCGTCGTTAAACATTGCCTTCACCAGGTCTTGACAGTCATCAAATGTTCCGTCAATTGCGACAGTGCGCACATTCGGAGAATCAACGGTGGTCATTTGCTTGCGCTGCACATCACTGACTCGACCATGCGGATACAAAATGATGATGTTTATGTTGGCGCAATTCTTTACGCCATCAATTGCCGCGCTTCCAGTGTCGCCACTAGTCGCACCAACGATGGTGACCTTCTCATTACGTTGGGTGAGTATGTGATCAAACAATTGACCAAGTAATTGCAGTGCGACATCTTTGAATGCAAGCGTTGGCCCGTGGAACAGTTCCATCAGGTGATGGCCTGCTTCGAGCGAAACAATCGGCACTACGTCGGGGTGGCGGAACGTGGAATATGCGGTATCGCACAGTCGTTGCATTGTGGCGTTGTCAATATCTGCTCCGACATACGGAACGAATACCGACGCAGCAAGTTCTGCATATGAACCAGATATCACAGGGCCAAGAGTTGGCCATGTTTCAGGAACATATAGCCCGCCATCGTTAGCTAAACCAGCAAGAACAACGTCAGCAAAACCTAGAACAGGTGCTGCGCCACGTGTGGAAACGTACTTCATGAAAACTATTCGCCAATAACGCGAATCAGGCCAGATGCACGGCGCACAGCTGGTGACTTACGGAACTCGCTTACGCATGCTTGGACATCAGATTCTTTTGCGCGGTGAGTAATGAAGACCAGACGAGCGTCTTGTCCGATTCCTTCTTGTTCTGCCGCACGAATACTGACACCATGGCTGGCAAAGACACCTGTGATGGCATGCAAGACACCGGGCTTGTCTTCCACATCGAGACCAATGAGATACTGCGATGACGTTTCATCAATCGGCAAAATAGGCACTCGGGCAAATGTGCCAATCGTGCCGTGAGTTCCTTTACGAAGATTGACTGCTGCATCAATGACATCGCCAAGAACTGCAGAAGCTGTTGGCGAACCACCAGCACCACGGCCATAGAACATCAAGGAACCGACTGCATCGCCTTCAACAAAGACCGCGTTATATGAATCACGCACACTTGCGAGCGGATGCGAGAAAGGAACCATGGCTGGGTGCACGCGCACAGCAACTGGGTCTGACTGATTTTCTTGTTCAGCAATAGCCAGCAACTTCACTACGTATCCGAGGCGCTTTGCGATAGCGATATCTGCAGCAGTAATGCCGCTAATTCCTTCGTGATATACGTCGCCAGCAACAATGCGCGCACCAAAAGCGATGCTTGCGATGATCGCTGCTTTTGCTCCGGCATCGAAACCTTCAACATCAGCAGTCGGGTCGCGCTCGGCGAAACCGAGACGCTGTGCTTCACTGAGTGCTGCTGAATAGTCAGCACCTTCTTCTGTCATTTTCGTGAGAATGAAATTTGTGGTGCCGTTGACAATTCCCATTACGCGAGTAATTGGTTCACCGCGCAATGATTCACGCAATGCACGAATCAGTGGAATGCCACCAGCGACTGCAGCTTCAAACAACAAGTCAACGCCCGCAGCATCAGATTGTGCCCATAGTTCGTGACCAACATTGGCAAGTAGTTCCTTGTTAGCAGTAACAACAGGTTTGCCATTTGCAATCGCTGTCGAAATAAGTTCGCGCGCTGGTTCGATGCCCCCGATTACTTCGACAATCAGATCAATTGATGGGTCAGCGACAACGGCGTGAGCATCACGTGTCAGTACTCCGTCGGGAAGCGCAATTTCACGATCGCGGCTGACATTACGAACAGCAACATTGGCGACTTCCAAACGCACCCCGGTGCGAGCTTCGATGATGTCGGCCTGGCGCTCAACGAGTTGAACGAATGCAGCGCCGACATTGCCGCAGCCAAGGACTCCGATTCGAACGATTGATTGAGGCGCGGGGGCTTTTGCCATAGGCACCAAGCCTACGGCTACGGCCACCGCCCCGAAAGGGACATTTAGAGGGCTCTACAGACGCACGGCAGATACTGCAATTCGTATCGGGCTACCAGTTGTCGGAGTTACCGTCTCCGCCACTACCGGAGTCACCAATGTCCGAGGTGTAATTATTCTCACCCATATCGTCCATTTCATCGGTCTCCATTACATCATCTCCGCCGAGACCGTCGAGGAAGTCATCATCAATGAGGTCAACCATCTCGCGATAGGTCAAACCGCAGCTGGTGCATCGAATATCGTCTCCGAATCCAATGACTGGCGCTTCACATTCTGGACAAAATTCAATATCGCTCATATAACCCTCTCAGTTAGTACAGACCGTACGGAGAGGGTGTGGCAGGTCAGTTACAGGTCGAGGCGAACGAGGTCGTCGTAGGTTTCACGACGTACTACGAGGCGTGACTCGCCGCCAGAAACGAATACCACGGCTGGTCGCATGACTTTGTTGTAGTTGCTCGCCATGGAATACCCGTAGGCGCCAGTAACCGGCATGACCAATAAGTCACCGACTGAAACATTCGGCGCAACGGCGGCTGATTCAACAAGGATGTCGCCGCTCTCGCAATGCTTTCCAACAATGCGGGCGCTATCTGTTCGATCAGCTGACATACGCGCAGGGTCGAAGGCTTCGTACCCGCTGCCGTACAGAACAGGGCGCGGGTTATCGCTCATTCCGCCGTCAACAGAAATGTACGTTCGAATTCCATCAATTGGCTTCACTGTTCCAACTGTGTACACAGTGACACCCGCAGACGCCACAATGCTGCGACCTGGCTCAACGGAGACATTCGAACCAGCAGGCAACGACTGCGTTGCGCGTTGCAATACTGCTGCCCATTGTTCAATAGTGGGTGCTTCTTCATTCTCTGTGTACGCAACACCAAGTCCGCCCCCCAATGTGAGTTCCGACAAGTTCAATGTGGAGAACAGATCAACCATCACTTTGCTAGCAGCGGCGAAGTTGTCAACCGCGAACACATTCGAGCCGATATGGCAATGAATTCCGATCAAGTCAATTGCAACCGATGATTGTGCTCGAGCAATCGCTTTGTGTGCATCACCATTGTTCAGATTGAAGCCAAACTTTGAATCGTCCTGACCGGTGGACACGTATTCGTGAGTGTGCACATGAACGCCTGGGGTGATGCGCAATTGAACTCGCACAACGGGCAATCCGTCGGCGTGCAGTTTTTCGATTCGATCTATTTCATCAAAACTGTCGACAACGATGTGGTCAATGCCTGCAGCAATTGCCATGCGAAGTTCATCGAGAGACTTGTTGTTACCGTGCAGAACGCAACTGCTGGCAGGAACTCCTGCGTGAAGAACGGTGTGTAGTTCTCCACCGGTTGCGACATCAAGCAGCAATCCTTCTTCGTGCGCCAGGCGGGCCATTGCACCACAGATGAAGGCCTTAGTTGCATAAACAACATTGCCTACCCCAAACGCATTGACGGCAGCACGGCAACGCGCACGCAAATGTTCTTCGTCGTAAACAAAGAGTGGGGTGCCATATTGGGCGGCAAGTTCTGCAACACGTACACCACCTATTGATAGTGAATCATCCGTACCGACGGTTGAAGAATCTGGCAGTAGTCGAAGTGGGATTGCGCTCACATTTGCTCCGGTGCTCTAATTCCGAGAAGGCCAAGCCCCTCAGACATGATTCGTGCTGTGGCATCACACAACGCAAGACGTGAATCACGCATTGCATCATTGTCTGCTTTCAACACAGGACAGTGTTCGTAGAACGACGTGAAATCAGTTGCTAGGTCGAAAAGAAAGGTACACAGTTTGTGTGGAGCCAGAGTGTCAATCATTTCCCACACAGCTGAATCGAAACGCAGGATGCGCAAAGCTAAGTCGCGCTCTTGCACTTCGACCAATGTTGGTACGACATCGCGAATAGATGCTCTATCAATGCCAGCACGACGAAAGATGCTGCAGATGCGTGCATGTGCGTATTGCAGGTAGGGCGCTGTATTGCCTTCAAATGAAAGCATGCGGTCCCAGTCAAAGATGTAATCCTTCACACGATCTGAACTGAGGTCTGAATACTTCACAGCACCGATTCCCACCATGGTCGCTACTGATGTTCTGTCTGCAGCAGACATCTCAGGGTTCTTTTCGGCGACAGATACCTCTGCGCGCTCCACCGCTTCATCAAGCAGTGCGTTTAGTTTCACGGTCTCTCCGCCTGAACGACTCTTCAACATTTTCCGGTCAGCACCAAGCACGCTGCCAAACGACACGTGATTCATGATGAATTCATCTGGCAACCAGCCAGCTTTACGAGCTACGGCTTCCACCATTTGCAGGTGCTGTGCTTGTGGCGCACCGACTACGTAGAGAAGCGAACGCGCACCAAGGCGTTCGACACGATCGATAACGCATGCCAAGTCGGATGTCGCGTAGTTATACCCACCATCGCCTTTGCGAATAATCAACGGCAACGGTTCGTTGTCTCTGTTTGTAAAGCCATCAACGAAAACGACTTCAGCTCCGTCGCTTTCTTCCAACAACTTTGCTTCACGAAGGCGTTCGACAACTGGGGCGAGCATCGGGTTGTACGCACTCTCCCCCATCAGGTCATCATCCGTCAGCAACACATCAAGTTGGCGGTACACCTGGTTGAAATAGCGAGTGCTTTCACTGACCAGGGTGCGCCATAAACGCAATGTGTCTTCGTCACCGCCTTGCAACATGACAACACGGGCACGCGCACGGCCTTTGAATTCATCTGACTCTTCAAACTTGCGACGCGCAGCTTTGTAGAAACCGTCAAGATCACCGACACCCAATTCATTGGCAGCGTTGTCTTCACCCATGTCAATGAGATGTTCAATCAACATGCCAAATGGAGTGCCCCAGTCGCCAATATGGTTTTCACGAACCACCGTGTGGCCAACAAACATCAAAGCCCGCACCAAAGCATCGCCGATGACGCTGGAGCGAAGGTGGCCAACATGCATTTCTTTCGCCACGTTCGGCGCAGAATAATCAACCACAACAGTGTGTGGATCTGATGACGCACGCACGCCTAATCGCGGATTGTGCGTGGCTAGAGATAATTGCTCAGCAATAAAGGCGTTCGAAAAAACAAGGTTGATAAACCCGGGGCCAGCAATTTCAGTTGAGGCCAACATGTCAGACACATCGCCTGCAGCATCAAGTACCTGTTGCGCTACCTCGCGCGGCTGGAGGCCCAATTTCTTTGCAAGAGCTAATGCGCCGTTTGCCTGACCGTCTGCCCGGTCACTGGGCCGAACCACGGGGTCGCACGCACCGCCGGCGACAGCTGCGAATGCAGGCGCCAAGCGTTCGGCAACGGAAATAAATGGATCAGCCATGGGCTTCTATTCTGCCTTGTGTAACACCGCAGACGGGGTTCCAATATTTCGTGGCGTAGACTGACCCTCATCGTGATTCTTCACGTCACGCTCACGTAGCTCAGCGGATAGAGCACTTGCCTCCGGAGCAAGGGGTCGCAGGTTCAATTCCTGCCGTGGGCGCCAGCCGATTTTCTAGGAAGTCATGCCTTGCAGGCCAACGAAGGCGCGGGACAGTTCAATTTCTCCCATGTGGCGCATGCCGTGTTGGTACAGCCAGCATTCAACGCCATCAAGAACTGTGATTCCCTCTGGGCCAGCAACACGAGCCGAGAATGTATTGATGACCTGCGGACCAAATGGCCGGGGCACAACGAGACGAGTGAGGTCTTCTGGCTGCAATGTCGCCAACCATGTTTCGATGCGAGCAAATACTTTGTTCATGTAGTCAATGAACGCTTCATAGTTTCCTATTTGCTGAACATCCATTTCGTCCACGGTCTTGTGCTTGCCGTGGTCACGAATGCCAGGGTTGATCGCATCAAGAATCTCGTCGTTGCATAAGAACAACTCACCGGTCAACATCATCATTGAAGCGTCAATCATGTTGACGTAATGAAACAGCGAAAATGCAATAGGCATCACACGTGCCTTTTCGCGATGGTTCACCTGCTCAAGAGTCATGGTGGCGGTGGCATCTTCATACAAAGAAAACAATGCGCGGAAACGGCGGCGAAGGGAATCGAGAATTAGTTCATCAGACATAGGAGTGCTTGACCTTTCAAGTGGTTGACCCACCTTATTGTTGCTTCAGCGCGATGCTGAACGGGCATCAGAAACGAGTGCATTGAATTTTTCGGTGCCCAAGAACACGAAGACCCCCACAGCAGATGCTGTGACCTCGCCGTCATAGGTGATTTCACCGCTCACAATGAACTTGCGCTCATGAATCTCGTCGATTCTGGCATTGACCAATAAATCAGCATTCAGCGGGGTTGGTCGCTTATACGTGATGTTCAGCGAGCCTGTGACACAGTTTCGGCCCGTAAGGTGGCGAGTGCGACCAAGCGCATCGTCGAGAAGTGCCGCAACTATTCCGCCATGAACACATGCGGGTGGTCCTTGATAGCCCTCATGGAAACGAACCTTGGCCGAAATGCTCTTCTCGCCATATTCAAAAGTCAATGGCGGTGCCATCGGATTCATTGCGCCGTTTAGAGGATTACGGGTGTGACGCTCAAGCGATGGTTGACCAAGACCCATCGTGCCAGCCGCAACTATTTCTTTTTCTAGTTGCTCTGCGACAGATGCGATGTCTTCACTGTCATGCTCTGGATGCACGTGATAAATCGCCTTCATGGTGCGACGTATGGCTTCAACAGTTCGCTGCATTGTTGAAGATACGGGTGCAACGTCAGGACCCTGCGTTGTCGACGTCATCAGCCGAGTGCACTCTTCACAAGAGCTGCAATCTTTGCGCCATCGGCGCTTGAACCTGCTCGAGCACGAACGGCTTTCACCACGAGGCCCATTGCTTTCGCGCCTTCATTTCCCGCAGCAACTGAGGCCTCAACTTCTTCATTCACGATGACAAGCAACTCATCATCGCTCATCGCAGCAGGCAGGTATCGCGACAAGATTTCTGCTTCAGCAGATTCCTGTGCAGCTGCCTCTGTACGACCCGCCTGTGTGTAGATCTCTGCCGACTCAAGACGCTTCTTCGTTTCTGCCTGCAAGATTTTCAGCACCTGATCATCTGACAACGCAACTGCTTCAGAACCAGCAACCTCCGCATTCATTACGGCGGCAATGGCCATACGCAATGTGGACTTCAACTTGTCGTCTCCCGCTTTTATGGCGGCAGTGAGATCTGATTTCAGGGTGTCTTTAAGCGAGGTCATGCAATCATTCTGCCTGAAGCGAGCACCGGAAATAGAAAATGGGCCCGAGATTTACACCTCGGGCCCATTTCTCGTTTGAGGGGTTCTAACTAACGATCAGTGCGGTCACCATGTACTTCATACCCATTGGGGTTTCAGCGTGGGTCAAGATGTGGCAATGCCATGCCCAAACACCGGCGTCTTTAGCGGTGTACAACACTGAGAAACGCTCACCAGGAGCAACACTGATGGTGTCAGCAAAGAATGGATTCTCGAGCATCACTCCGTCACGAGCAACCACTAGTCCGGTCGGTTGATGCATATGCATTGGGTGCGACATCAATCCTTCGTTGTAATAATGCACCAGCATGGTTTCGCCAATTTTCATGGTGTACGGAGTTGTTGCCGGAAACGACTTGCCATTCAGCGACAACCCGATTGTTCCAGCATCGTTCAACACCATTACGACTTCTTGCTCTACTTTGCCGTTTACATCAGTAATTCGGTTTCCCGCTGCTTTCAGGGTGGAAGTCTTCCAATCGCCAATCAACAACGACCCTGCAAGTCCATTTGGAATTTGCACCTGGGCATTGTGATGAGAGTGGTACATGCCGACAGCAACTTCGGTGGCCGTGAAGTCGTAATCAAACGTCTCACCAGGCTTAATTGCTGGTTGCGTGTACGGGTCAACACCATCCATTGCATTTGGCACACGAACACCATGAAGGTGCATAGATGTTGACTCAGGTAGTTCGTTCTTCAACCGAATACGAATTTTGTCACCAACGTTCGCACGCAACTGTGGTCCAGGAATTTGGCCGTTGTATGCCCAACCCTTCACGATTTTCCCACCTTCAACTTCCCAGTCCACGATTTTCGCTGTGAGGTCGAACTGTTTGTATCCGTCTGAAGTGATAGTTGGCTTTAGTTCCTGCCCGCCAAGACCTTTGGTCTTTTCAGGAAACCGTTTCGCAACAGCGTCCATGGCTGCATCCATCTCCTCATTGGAGATCATTGCAACGGTGTCAGGAGTAGCGGATGCATCTGCACTTACTTTCAATGTTGCTTTCATACCCGAGTCTGCGTGACCAGGAATTTCACAGATCACATTGACATCACTTGTTACTTTGCCAAGATCTAACAAAACGTGTACGCCGGAATCAAGAGTGGCGGTGCGCTTGTTAAGACTCGCAACTGCCAAGTTGTGTTGCGCTGCTCCAGCGTTATGGACATTGAAAACAACATTGCCTGGTGGAATGACTGACGGGCTGAATGCAATTGCGAATTCAGTCAACGTGACTTCCACTGTAGAAGAACCACTTGCTGAAGGCGAACCTGCTGCTTCAGTTGCTGATCCGCCATTTTTTGCAACGGAGACAATTCCGATAGCTCCGATTGAAACGACCATGGCAATGACTGCCAACATCATTAATGAAAAGAGGAAATCACTGCTTGCAAGAAACGGATTTCTTATTGGTTTTTCTGACATATTTGTTTGTACTCCCTGCGTAAACAATCTGTTCACTCATGACAGTAGAAACAAAAGTCCTGTTAGGCATTCCATAAGTTCCACGTAAGTGAAAGTTTCTTTGTCACACGAATTCTCTTATTTGCACTACCGAAATGGGACTAATTGCTCTTCGAGTCGTAAATCATGCATCTCCTCTGCCACAGTAGAAGGCGTGTCAACTCCTGATTATTTCCCTCCAGCCCCTGAAGGTGGCGAACTTATCCATACTCGTTTCTATGAAGCGCGTACCTACAAGTTGAACGATGACCTCTTCTTATTACGTGGAGTTGTGTGCGATGAGAAGCCTGCAGGTCTGTATATGGCTGGCGATCCAGACCCGCTATGGGTGCATCACATGGTGGTGGATCTTGAAATCAGTTTCCCCGTGTTTGTCATTCAAAAAGTTAGTGTCACCTTCCATGAGCGTCCTCACACTCATTGCACCGACATTGAACCTGACTACCAAAAGCTTGTTGGTCTCTCCATTGCTCGCGGCTTCAATAAACAAGTGAAGGACCTCTTTGGTGGTCCACGCGGTTGCACGCATATTGGTGCATTGCTCGCTGCAATGGCGCCAGTTGCAATTCAAAGTGGCTGGTCCATGCGAGTCGGCAACGCTCTTGGCACTCAGGAATCAGATAGCGCGTCCACTGCAGAACAACGCAAGCGCTCATACGCAATGAACTTGAATACATGCCACATGTGGGATGAAAATGGTCAGATGGTGGCAGATATCGAAGCGGGTCTGCCAATGGAGACTCCGTTATGGATATCGAAGCGCGCAAAGGCCTTGGGGCGCGACGACACCGAATGGCTAAAGATGCGCGACTAGTTGCTATTTGGCAACTGTTGTCAGCACGTACAGCACTGACATAACAAAAAGAATGAATGCAGGCGCTGTGTCCTTCACTGAGTCCTTCACGCGCGTATGAGTCACTGTTGCTATTGCGAAGTACAGACTTAAGCCAACTCCAGCTAATTCACCAAGTCGTACTTTTTGGAATCCAATAGCAACGCCAATTGCACCAAGAATCTTGATTGCTCCGAGCAGTGGTAAACGTTCCGCCGGAACCTTCAGTTTTTTCATTTCTTCAACAAGCTTTTCCGGCTTACGAAAATCCATTAACGCCGAGGCAACGCAGACAATGATCAGAATGGCTGCAAGAACTGTTGAGATAGTGCTCATGCGAACAATCTAGGCGCGATTGCCAGTGGTGTTGCGGAGCGTGCTCTGTTCGTGATCAAGCAGCCACTTCTTCACAGCAATTCCACCACCAAAACCAGTGAGGGAACCATCTGCACCGACTATGCGATGACATGGCAACACAATTGCGACTGGATTACGACCGTTCGCACCACCAATTGCGCGCACAGCCTTTGGTCGACCAATTGATGCCGCCTGCTGACCATAAGAAGCAGTGCGCCCATACGGAATATCGGCCAATGCATTCCAAGCAGCAACTTGAAATTCTGTGCCTTGTAGATCTAGTGGCAATTCAAAGTCACGACGAGACCCATTGAAGTACTCATCAAGTTGAGTAATCGCATCATTAACTGAATCGTGAACTTCTGAGTCTGAAATATAAAGTCGTTCAAGCGGCTTCGGATGCGCGTCGTTTGCAAACATCAGATACCGAATGCCAAGGTCTGAACCGACCACGGTGAGAACACCGAACGGAGCCTCAAATGTCCCACGTGAAAAAACAAAGACATCGGACTGCACATCGGAAGATTAGCCACGGTTCGTGATGCACAATCCCACTAGTTGTAGAATGCAACTATCGAAACACAAGCATTTTCTCTTTCCCAGCGTGACATCAAATTGATTTATGCAGCCATGATGGCCGCAGCTTTCCTCACCGCTCTCAACGGGACAATCGTAAGCACCGCACTCCCCGAGATTGTGAGTCAAATTGGCGGAGGCGGCACGAAGGCCTACACCTGGGTCCTTACTGCCTATCTCCTGACGTCAACAGCTGCCACTCCTCTCATTGGAAAATTGAGCGACCTGTACGGGCGTAAGAAATTAACCCAAATATCAATCAGTGTGTTTTTACTCGGACTTGTCTTTTGTTCGGTCGCACCAAACATGACTGTCCTCGTGGCGGCGCGAGCTTTCGTGGGAATCGGAAGTGGCGGAATTATGGCCATGACATTTGTTGTTATCGCTGACATTGTCCCTCCGCGTGAGCGGGGCAGATACGTCGGTGCCTTCACCAGCGTTTTTGCAATCGCCGGTGTACTCGGACCACTCATTGGCGGAATCATTGTTGACAATTTTTCCTGGCGGTGGATCTTCATCATCAATCTGCCGTTCGGACTTGTCGCTCTCCTAATGACCCAGAAATATCTGCGCCTGCCAACGACACGTCGCGACACCAGCATCGACACACTTGGCGCAGTGCTGCTTGTCGGAGGAATTGGCACATTGATTCTCACCATCTCATGGGCTTCTGTTGAATACGGATGGACATCTCGCCCTACTCTTAGCCTCGGTTTCGTATCAACTGTCTTGATCATTGCGCTGTTCTTATGGGAACCGCATGCAGAGAACCCAATGCTTCCGCTGCATCTCTTCAAAAATCCAACAGTCAATACTTTGATTCCACTGACCACATTCGTAAGTGCAGCCATGACCTTGGTGAGTTCATTCATGCCGCTCTTCTTACAAGCAGTTACTGGCATCTCGCCAACAAATTCTGGGTTGCTACTCGTACCAATGATGCTTGGTCTCACTTTTTCGAGCACGCTCGTCGGACGAAAAGTAACCGCCACCGGCCGCTATCGGGTCTGGCCCATTATCGGTACTGCACTCGGAATCGTTGGAATGACACTCGTAGCGTTCATCTCTAAATCTGGAATGGGCATTGGAGTAGGCCTAATCGGAATGGCCTTCATTGGTTTATGTTCTGGCGCCTCATTTCCAACATCAACTACCGCCATTCAAAACAGCGTTGATATTCGTGACCTCGGCATCGCAAGCTCGACTGCCCAACTGTGTCGCTCGCTTGGAAGCGTTATTTCTGTTGCCGTCTACGGAACGATCTTGAACGCACAATTATCTGGAACAGTTGACCCGAAATTACTTCGGGCGCCGCGCAAGATAAATACTCTTCCCGAACCAGGTCGCACAGATGTGATCAATGCAATGTCAGACGCGATTACCACTGTTTTCCGATTTGCAATTCCACTTATGGTCATTGCATTTCTGTTCAGTCTTCGCGTGAAAGAACTGCCGTTGCGCACACACGCCGCGTATCAAGATAATGAGTCAGCATCAAATGATGCTGACAGAACTTAGTTCTACTTGCTGCTTGGCTCTTTCGGAAGACCAAGTACTCGTTCACCAACAATGTTGCGCTGAATCTGACTTGTTCCACCCCAGATTGTTTCTGAACGTGAGAAGAAGAACGATGACATCATGCCGCTGACTGGGTAACCGTCACGACGCTTATCGCGTGAAGTTCCTGGCCAGTTGGCATCACCCATTGCGTAATCAACGAGCATGGCGTTTGCACCTGAGATATCAAGAGCAAGTTCCATCGCACGTTGGTGCATTTCAGTCCAGAACATCTTGTTGCTTGCACCAAGTGCAGCCATGCTTGGATCTTTCTTTTCCATAAGGGTGGTAGAAAGCGAACGAAGTCCGTTGATCTTCAAGATTTGAATCTTGGTGTAGTACTGCATGAGGCGCTGGCGAATTTCTGGGTCATTGATGCGTCCGTTTTCCTTTGCACCGCGAACCATTGCCTTGTATTCCGCTTCAAAGCGGCGATACCCGGTAGTTGCTGACATTCCACGCTCGAAAGCCAATGTGGAGTTTGTAACGATCCAACCATTGTTGATTCCGCCGACAACATTGTCCTTAGGGCAACGTGCGTTGTCGAAGAACACTTCACAGAATTCTGCGGTGCCGTCTGGCTGCACGATTCCACGCACTTCAACACCAGGCTGACGCATTGGCACCAACAAGTACGAAATACCCTTGTGCTTTGGCGCATCGTTATCTGTACGTGTGAGAAGGAAGCAATAGTCAGCGTGGTGACCTTGTGTGGTCCATACCTTCTGGCCGTTAATGATCCATTCGTCACCGTCAAGAACAGCAGTTGTCTTCAAGCTTGCAAGGTCAGAGCCTGAGTTTGGCTCAGAGAATCCCTGACACCAGCGCACTTGACCGTTGAGAATTTGTGGAAGGAATTCCTTCTTCTGCTCTTCTGTTCCCCACTGAAGAAGTGTTGGACCAACGAGAGTGTCACCAAAGAAGTCGGCACGCATCGGAGCTTTTGCATTTGCAAACTCTTCTGACAACACAACACCTTGCATTGTGGTGAGACCTTTGCCGCCGTATTCCTTCGGCCATGTTGCGCAGATCCAGCCGCCTTCGAACAATTTGCCCGGCCATTCTTTGTTGAACTTGTCGCGAGCGTCGTTGCTCATTTCGAAACCTTTGTCGAACCAACCCTTCGGCAAGTTCTCTTGGAGCCACGCGCGGATTTCGGCGCGGAATAGTTCGTCTTCGGGGGCGTAGGTAAGTTCCATGGTTCATAATTCTGTCGTACAAATAGCCATTTCCGCACATTGTACGAATGTGTCTGTTTACACACCGTTCACAGGGGGCAGACAAATCCGAAAAATGGACCACATGCCCTGAAGCCACGGACTGAGCCACTCATCACGGTTCCTGCCCAAAGGGTGGGCACAGCGGCCGTGAAACTCCTTACTCATGAGATATAACTTAAAGCGTGAATTCAGCGCTACTAGCCACCGGCGGCGTCATTGATTTCGGCTCGATCTTCACCGACCTTGCAATCATTCTCATTGTCGCCAAGATTGCAGCGGAGTTATGTGAACTCATTCGAGTTCCTGCAGTGCTGGGGGAAATCCTGGCGGGAATCATCATTGGCCCGTCAATGCTTGGCTTCATCGACCCCAGCGACGCGATACGAATGCTGGCCGAAGTTGGACTGATTATTTTGCTGGCCGGAGTGGGTCTTGAAATGGACATCACTGAACTGAGAAAAGTTGGACGAGCATCAATGCTCGTGGCCATCATCGGTGTTGTAGTCCCAATGTCGTCTGGCGTGCTGACTGGAACAGTTCTCGGTGAATCTTTCAATACATCACTGTTCCTCGGAGCTGCGCTTGCCGCTACCAGCGTGGGCATTACTGCTCGAGTGTTTGCGGACTTGCGCGCGCTCTCGTCTACTGAAGCACGCATTGTTTTGGGCGCGGCTATTACTGATGATGTTCTCGGACTCATCATCCTGACGGTTGTGACTCGAATCGTCCAGCAAGGTTCGGTTGACTTGGCTGACGTGGCGAGCACCATTGGCATCGCCGTTGGATTCATCGCTATTGCTGGAGCCATTGGAATTTTTGTTATCCCCCGCCTCTTTGCATTCATAGGTGAACGCGCAGTTTCACCTGCGACTATCGGAGTTCTTGCAGCCGGCTTAACTTTTGGATTCTCTGCAGCGGCCAGCAGCGCACAACTTGCACCGATTATTGGCGCGTTTATCGCTGGCACAGCGCTGTCTCGTACGCCTCAACATGACCAAATTTCACAAGACTTTAAATCGTTGGGTGCAATTTTTATTCCGATCTTGTTCTTGCAGATTGGCATTGACACAGATGTCACCAAATTCTTCTCACAACATGTCCTGTTCATAGCTGCCATTCTTTCGGTTATCGCTGTCATTGGAAAAATGGTTGCTGCTATCGGAGCAAGAAGCGCGAATGCCGACAGATTATTGATCGGGATAGGAATGGTTCCACGTGGCGAAGTCGGTCTGATCTTTGCATCCATCGGAGTGGCAATAGGAGTATTCGATGATGAGTTGTATGCAGTTGTGCTGCTTGTTGTTCTCCTGACGACCGTGATCACACCACCACTACTTCGCTGGCGCATCAGACACTCTGAATAAAAAGAAAAATCGGGCTTGATATTCCTTTCACCATTTAGAAACAATCCCGAAACAACGCACTTCTAGGGTTATCTCGTCATTACAAGTACAGGAGACATAGAAATGATATTTGGTGCAACTATTGATTCGGGAGCTACGGCATGGGTGCTTACCTCAGCAGCCCTTGTAGCTTTCATGACCCCAGGGCTTGCCTTCTTCTATGGCGGCATGGTTCGCTCAAAGAATGTTCTCGGCATGTTGATGCAGAACTTCTTTGCAATGGGACTTATCAGCGTGTTGTGGGCAGTCGCAGGTTTTAGCCTCGCGTTCGGCGGCACTGGCAAGTACATCGGCAACTTTGACTTTGCCCTGATGAAAGACCTTGCAACTATTGAATCCCTTCCTGGATACACAGGTGACTTTGCATTAGCTATTCCAGTTCTTGCGTTCTTTGCGTATCAAATGATGTTTGCAGTTATCACTCCTGCACTGATTACAGGCGCCACTGCAGACCGTTTGAAGTTTTCTGCTTATGCGATCCTCATTGGTATCTGGGCAATCATCGTCTACCCCACTGTTGCGCACTGGGTGTTCAGCCCGAACGGTTGGTTGTTCCAGCGCGGCGCACTCGACTTCGCAGGCGGCGCAGTCGTTCACATCAACGCTGGTGCAGCTGCGCTTGCGGTAATTCTTGTGTTGGGTAACCGTAAAGGCTGGCCACGTGAGGCAATGCCGCCACACAATCTTCCGTTCGTCATGCTTGGCACAGGAATCTTGTGGTTCGGTTGGTTCGGGTTCAATGCCGGCTCTGCACTTTTGGCAAATGGACTAGCAGCTCAAGCGCTTGTGAACACACATCTTGCTGCTGCCAGCGGAATGTTGGCATGGTTGTTAGTTGAAAAACTACGTGCAGGACACGCAACGACATTGGGCGCGGCATCAGGAGCAGTTGCAGGCCTCGTAGCCATCACACCTTGTGCTGGTTTTGTTGGTGGCGCTGCCCCCATCATCATTGGTCTTGTTGCCGGTGCTGTCTGCTATCTCGCGCTTACATTGAAGACTCGCTTTAACTTCGACGACAGCCTCGACGTCATCGCGGTGCACCTTGTCGGTGGAATTATCGGAGCACTCCTTCTCGGACTATTCGCGGACACAAAGGTCAACTCACTCGGCTTTGACGGCGTGTTATTCGGTGGGGGTTCAAAATTATTGGTCAACCAGCTCATCGCAATTGGAGCCACTTTTGTCTTCTCGTTTGCCATCACTTGGGCAGCGGCAAAGATCATTGATGCCACTATCGGGTTGCGCGTCAGCGCAGAAGACGAACTCGTCGGCCTTGACCAAAGCCAACACGCCGAATCGGCATACCAATAATGATCACACCAACCACTACACAAAAGGCAGACTAAGAACATGAAGTTGATTACAGCAATCGTGAAGCCCTTCAAGCTTGATGACGTAAAAGAGGCTCTCAAAGCAGCAGGCGTCCAAGGCATCACAGTGACCGAGGTCAAGGGCTTTGGCCGCCAGGGTGGTCATACCGAGACCTACCGTGGTTCTGAGTACCAAATTGATTTCGTGCCCAAAATGCGAATCGAATTGGTAGTCGAGGACAGCTCCCTTGAGCGCACTCTTGATGTCATTCGCGAGTCAGCCTCAACAGGCAAAATCGGGGATGGAAAGATCTGGGTCACCAACGTGGAACAGATCATCCGCATCCGAACGGGCGAACATGGAGCAGAAGCCATCTAGCCCCTAGTCTGCATGCATGACAATGACGGCAGACACCCCCGCAAAAGCACCTCGCTGGACCGCTCAATGGAAAGAGCTTTACGAAGAGGTCATTCAGACTGGCCTATGCACCGGCTGCGCCGGATGCGTTGTTACATGCCCACACGATGTCATCGGATACGAGCATGAGGAAGGCAAATACGTTCCTTTTCATATCGAAGAAGAACTTGGTCTCGATAATTGCATTCATGGAGAAAAAGGTTGCACAACTTGCACCCGTGCCTGCCCACGATTCCGTAAATGGGAAGAATCTGCAGACATTCATTTGTTTGGCCGCACACGCGAACCAGATGAAATGTCAGGCATTTGGCGCCAACTTCTTCTGACTCGAGCAGTAGATACCGAAGAGCACACAAAGGGTCAAGACGGTGGATTCGTTTCTGCCATGTTGATCTGGCTTCTCAAGAATGACTACATCGATGGTGCACTCGTCAGCGGTGTTGAAGAAGACGACAAGTGGAAAGCAAAGCCTGCTGTTGTTACTAATCGCGAAGAAGTACTAGCGACCGCTGGTAGCCGTTACACATACTGCGCAAACCCACTTGCATTGCCAGAAGCTAAAGAAAAAGGGTTGTCACGTCTCGCACTTGTCGGCATGGGATGTCAGACATCTTCTCCCCCAGTGATGTGGGATCGCAAAGCAGGAAAAGTTTCAAAGCCGTTCCTCTTCAACATTGGACTTCTGTGCTCGAAGACTTTTGATGATGCAATCTTTCCTGAACTCTTCGAGGCCAAGTACGGCCTGAAAAAAGAAGACATGGTCAAGATGAACATCAAGGGCGCGTTTCAAATCTGGATGAAAGATGGTTCATTCCATGAAATCGATTTGAAAGAATGCCACGGCTGGACTCGTACCGGTTGCAAGAACTGCCCGGACTTTGCAGCAGAACATTCAGACATCGCAACTGGTGGTATCGGCAAAGATAATGACTGGACCCTCACCATCGTTCGTACCGCACTTGGTGAAGAAGTCATTAACCGCATGATTGCTGACAATGTCATCATCGCTCGCCCAGCACAAGAAGACGAAGTAGCGATGAAACTTCTTCGTACGTTGTCAATCGTGAGCCGTCGTCGTTGGCCAGACTGGGCAGAAACCTCTGTAAAGGTTGGAACACCAGCGGTGAAGAAAAAAGCTGAACCAGCTGCTGATGCAGCACCAAAGCCCGCTGAATAAATCATGACTCTGCACCCGCAAGCTGACCGCCTCGTGGCATTGATGGCTTCGCGCCAGCAAAAGAGTTTCTCAGAGCAAACACCGCAAGAAGCTCGTGCAGCACGTGCCACTACTGACTACAAGTCAGACGAACACGTACATGAAATGCGTGACGTCAATGCATTGGGCGTTCGTTGCCGCCTCTACAAGCCTCGCGCAGAAAACGATATGGGCTTGCTCGTGTTTTTTCATGGTGGCGGTTGGGTCATTGGCACAATTGATTCACATGATGGCGTGTGCCGTTCGCTTGCCAATCAATCTGGTCATGCAGTTCTGTCAGTTGAATATCGACTTGCACCAGAAGATCCATTTCCAGCCGGTTTAGAAGATTGCATTCGTGCCACTTTGTGGGCGCACCAGAATGCAGACGACATTGGGATCGACCCCACGCGTATCGCAGTAGGTGGCGACAGTGCGGGCGGAAACCTCGCAGCAGTTGTTGCACAGTTGCAACCGGTACCTCTTGTATTTCAAGCACTCATTTACCCCGTCACCGATTGCCGGATGGGCACAGAGTCATACGTTGAAAATGCTGCAGGCCCATTCCTGCGCAGTGCCGACATGGCGTCATTCATTGATTTGTACATCGGTGACATCACTTCGCCAGAAGATCCTCGCGTTTCGCCCATCATGGCCTCGCCCGCAACACTTGCATCGTGCCCACCAGCCGTCATCATCACTGCTGGTCACGACCCATTGCGTGACGAAGGCGAACAATACGGTCATGCACTCATCGCAAACGGTGTTGAAGCAAGCATCGTTCGGTACTTCGGCATGTTCCACGGATTCTTTTCATTGTTCCCGTGGCTTGACGACGGCAAAGCGGCAGTGTCTCAAGTGTCGAGCGCTATTCGTGCAGCACTTACACCACCACGCAGTAACTAGCTCAGACGTTTCCTGATTTACTAAGGTCTCGAGCACGTGTGAATACAGCATCGAGCATCGGCTCCGTCAGTTTCCCCGTAAATGTGTTCTGCTGGCTTGGGTGAAACGAACAAATAATTGTTGTGCCATCCGCAGCTGTTGCTTCTACTCCGTGACCGAACTTTGGCCTAGGGCGAACGCCCCATTCTTTGCACACTGCTTCATATGCAAAGTTTCCTAAGCACACGACAACACGAACTTTTGTCAGTAACTCACGCTCGCGCACCAGGTACGTACGACACGAGTCACGTTCATCTATTGAAGGTTTGTTATCAGGCGGCGCACAACGCACTGCAGACGACACCCATGCACCAGTGAGTCGGAGTCCGTCATCGCGACCAACCGACAGTTCTTGCGTTGCGAGTCCTGCGCGATGCATGGCGCGATACAACCAATCGCCACTGCGATCGCCAGTAAACATTCGCCCAGTTCTATTCGCACCGTGAGCTGCTGGCGCAAGCCCCATCACCCAGACCGTTGCAGATGGGTCGCCAAACCCCGGAACGCCCTTGCCCCAGTACTCCTCATCACGAAATGACGCACGCTTTTCTAGTGCTACTTCTTCACGCCATTGCACCAGCCGCGGACAGGTACGGCAGGCCGAAATATCTGCACACACTTTGTCTAGGGAATCCACGTGCTCCACAGTAGGTTGAGGGGCAATGGCTTCCAAGAAAACCCCTGCTGCCCATAGTTCGTCAACGCTGATTCTGTTAGTGCGCCACGGCCAAACACCCACCACAGGCAAGATCCTGCCAGGTCGTGCAGCGGGGTTGCACCTGGCTGAAGCCGGAGTTCAACAAGCACACATGGTGGCAGAACGCATTTCTGAATTGCCACGAGTTGATGCAATTTACGCATCCCCACTTGAACGAGCTCGCGAAACTGCAGCACCTATCGCAAAAGCTTTGAAGCAACGAGTAAAAATCAATAAGGGTTTATTGGAATGCGACTTCGGTGATTGGACCGGCGAACAACTCGGCACTCTTATGAAGAAACCCGAATGGGCAACCGTGCAACGTTCGCCAAGTACATTTCGTTTTCCAAACGGTGAATCATTCACTGAAATGCAAACCCGTATGGTCACAGCACTCGACGGAATTCGCGCTGCACACCCCGGTGGCATCGTGGTGTGCGTGTCACACGCAGACCCAATCAAGGCCGCCGTCGCCCACGCCATGGGCACCCACATCGACCTCTTCCAACGCATCGTTATCGGCACCTGCTCGGTCAGCGCTATCGCCTACTCAGGCCACGGTCCCATTGTCCTTACTGTGAACTCCACAGGCGGTTCTTTGGCCGACCTGCGTCCTTCGTAAGTTTTCTGGCACACTAAATACACATGGGTTTTTATTACGACTTCGAAAATGCTGATGCATTTGCAACTGGCGCAATTGGCACCCCCGGTGAACGCACTTTCTACATGCAGGTACGTGCCGATGGGCGCACAGTGTCTGTGAAATGTGAAAAGCAACAAGTGGCAGCGCTCGCGCAATACTTGCGCAACATGCTTGCTGACATGCCCGACATGACTGGCTCGGTCAATACTTCAACTGCAACATTGCAGAACCCAGTTGAGCAAGATTTTGTTCTCGGTTCAGTAGGCCTCGGTGTTGATCGCTCCAATATGCGCATGGTCGTGCAACTAGAAGAAATGATTCTTGTTGACGAAGACGATGATGATGTTTTTGATCTATTGGATGACGAAGATGAAGACGAAGATCCAAGCACCGTGGTGCGAGTGTTGCTAACACCAGCACAAGCTCGTGCATTCTGTGACACTGCTGACTTGTTCATCACAGCAGGTCGTGAAGAATGCAAGTGGTGTGGCTCTCCCATCAATCCTTCCGGCCACGCTTGCCCTCGCTTTAACTGACATGTCCTCAGACGCCGAAGCCCTTCTGGCGCTCAGCACTGCCCCCATTGATATCGAAGGCAGAATGCCGAACAGTTCGAACGCCACATTTTTGGTGCAGGTGGGCGACCCAGAGGCTGGCATAAAAGGCATTTACAAACCACTACGTGGCGAGCGCCCACTGTGGGACTTCCCTGCTGGCCTCTACAAACGCGAAGTTGCTGCGTATCTGCTGAGTGAATCTCTTGGGTACCACTTGGTACCACCCACTGTGTTGCGTGATGGTCCACTTGGCGAGGGCTCACTGCAGTTATTTATCGACTACGACCCTGCAGAGCACTACTTCATTATTTACGAACAGCGTCCTGACTTACACGAACGCCTTAAAGCAATGGCCGTGTTTGATGTGGTGATGAATAACACCGACCGCAAAGGTGGTCATGTTCTTTTAGATAACGACGGCGCGATTTGGGGCATTGATCACGGAGTGTGCTTCAGCGACGATTTCAAACTACGCACAGTGATTTGGGATTTCGCAGGTCAGACCATTGCCGACTCTTTCTTGTCGCCACTCGAATCTCTTGTGCAATCAGTACCGATTGCGATAGCAGCCCTGCTGTCAGACAATGAGATCGAAGCGATGCTTGAACGCACGGAATGGCTGCTGGAAAATCGAGTGTTCCCGACCCCTGAGAGCAGATACCAGTACCCCTGGCCCTTGTTGTAGGGCAATCGCTCCGCTTCGCGAACAACAGCATGATTCCAGCTCGGAGAAGTAGGTAAGAATGCCCATATGGCAGAAGACCTCGAATCACTGATTCGTCGAGCAGACCTCGATGAACTCGTCCGGTTTGTTGATTCCACCTGCCACGCACGAGATTGGGAACAACTGGTGCGCATTCGTAATGAAGCGCGCAGTGCAGTGTCGACTGGCAGACAACTGTGGCCGATTGCAACTCTTGCTAATTACCGTCTTGCGTTGTGGGCACCAGCAGAAGATGCAGTGCGTGCGCTTGATGACACGGCTCGCACATTTATGCCTGGGCCAGTCAGTGAAATTATCTCTGTTCATCACACATGGGACGAACTAGAAGAGCATCTTGCAACAGGACACGACAGATCTCTGATCGCGCACGAGCGCGCAATGCGCGGCGATGGAATTTCATTTGATGAACCCACCGCTCTCGATGTGCCGATGCAAGTCCAAAATTGGGAGCCGCCATATGTGATGGCGAACTACACCGACGACGGCGTTGATTTTCCAGCACCAGACCTTCCCACCTGTCGCGACTCACTTGAAACCACCGACGCAGATCCAGTCGATGACCCTGATTCCATCTATGCATTTCGTCGACTCGTGGAACCATGGACCGCACACTCGAACGGCGACGCAGACGCATGCATTGTGGAAGGTGGTGTGCCAGAGGCTCTTGGCGCTCTGGGCCTATCTCACGCCCGTACAGCACCTCTCAGCCCACACGAAGGACTGTCTTGGCTGGCGTGGACTGCGGCAAGCGGTGGAGCCCACGGAAAACGTCGCGGCGCAGCAACTGGTCGCGGCGAAGCGTGGTGGTTTCTCGCAACGTTCGTCGGGCTGGCAGATGACTGGCCTTGCGATCCAGAAGAATTTGGCGACGTTGTGACATCTCTTGAGTTCACTGCTTTTACCTATGACAAAGCCCCCACTGGTGGGTGGGGGCTTCATCTAGTAATTGAAGACCCAGAAGAGGGTCTTGCGATTGCGCTGCGCGCAACCGACGTTGAATAATTAGCCGCGGGCCTTGAGGGCTTCGATGAGCTTCGGAAGAACCTTGTGCACATCGCCAACAATTCCGAGGTCAGCAACACCGAAAATTGGTGCTTCTTTGTCTTTGTTGATTGCGATGATGTTCTTTGAACCCTTCATACCCACCATGTGCTGTGTTGCACCAGAGATGCCTGCAGCAAGGTA
>CAMDLK010000022.1 GCA_945901725.1 Bifidobacterium breve
GGCATCGCAATTTCAATTCCACTCGGATACGCCGGTTTTGTTCTACCCCGCAGTGGACTTGCCCTGAATCACGGCATCAGCCTTGTGAATACTCCAGGGCTTATTGACTCGCATTATCGCGGTGAAATCAAAGTGGTTATGTTGAACACTGATCAGAGTCGTCCGTATCACGTGTCACGCGGAGACCGTATTGCACAACTTGTAATTCAGCGCATCGAAGAAGTGATTTGGACCGAAGTCGACACACTTGATGACAACGACCGCGGTGGCGGATTCGGCCATTCTGGTCGTTAGTTAATTCTTCGGAAGACGAATTGAAAGAGCGCCGCTTTCAGTAAGCGCGGCAACTTCTTCTGCGCTAACTCCCAAGAGTCTTTGCAAGACTTCAGCGTTGTCTTCGCCGCGGAACTTCGGAACACCTTGCGTAGAAACGTCGGCACCAGAAAATTGCCATGGGGCATTCGGGATTCGAAAAGTGCCACCAGAGCGATCATCAATTGAAATGATTGCATTGCGGTCGTGGGCCCATTCAGTACCAGCAAGATCAGTCATTTTGCGCAACACTCCCATCGCAAGGCCAGCTTCGGCGAACGTGTCTTCAATCTCTTCTGCTGTCTGAACGGTGAGAGCCCAATCGCGAACAACTTGTTGAAGTTCTGAGAGATTTGTAAGGCGTTTAGCAACGGTATCGAATCGCGGGTCAGTCAACATGTCGGGGCGCTGCATTGCTTTTGCAAACAAGTCAAATGTCCCGCGTTCTGCAGGATGTCCACTAACAACGACAAGTGTTCCATTGCCTGTGGTGAGAATTGGGTAATCACCTGGTTGAAATGAACGAATTAAGTCAGCTGGAACTTCATCTACATACAGTTCGTTTTGCGTGTGTTCATTGACGTACAACATCGTTTGTGCCATTGATACGTCAACGTGTTGACCAACACCTGAGTGTTCTCGTTGGAAAAGTGCTGCAAGAATTCCTGCTGCGGTTTCCATACCGGTGTATACGTCGGCATGACTATGTGGGTCATTTGATAATTCGCCGTTACGCGCATCAGCCTGAATGCCAGTCATTCCTGTCTCTGCATTAATGACTGTGGCGTATGCACGACGGTGTGCCCATGGGCCTGTTGTGCCATAACCAGTAATAGAGGCATAGATGAGTCGAGGATTAATCTCTGCCAAAACGTCATACCCGAGTCCGAGAGAATCCATAACGCCACCGCGATAGTTCTCAATCAGTACATCGCTCTGGGCGACGAGGCCCTTCACAAGCTCAATTGCTTCTGACTTCTTCAAGTTCATTGACATGTTGAGCTTGCCAATGTTCTGTTGGGCAAAATAGGTGGACATCGAACCAACGCGAGGAAATGCAAAACGGGTCAGGTCACCTTCGGGTGGTTCTATCTTGATGACTTCAGCGCCGAGATCTGACAACATGCGTGCGCAATGAGGGCCGGATAACACACGTGTGAAATCAAGAACCCGAATACCGTCGAGTGGCCGTGCGCCCGGGTTCTGTGCTGTGAGGTGCGCCTTCATGATGTCCTTGACCGTATCTAACACATACAGTGAACAACATGGTCGACGATTTTGCCCGTGAAGTAGAAGCCTTTTTCGAGAAACTTCCCGCAGTCATGGCTGCTGCTGGGCCAGGCGCAATGGACAGAGTGCGGGCATTGCGCGGAGCAATGGCCGAAGCACGATTGGTCGGTTTCGGAATTCCGGAGGAATATGGCGGTCGTACCGATGTTGAGAATGGCGATCGTCGTTTTCAAGCTCTATCCGATGGCCGCATGCCTCGCGAAGCAGACACATTGGGCATTGGTCTCAACATGGCGCTGCCCATCATTTTGCAATATGGAACAGAAGAACAAAAGAAACGATTCATTGCTACAACGTTGAGCGCGCAAGAAGTGTGGTGTCAGTTGTATTCCGAACCAGAAGCGGGAAGTGATCTTGCAAGCTTGCGCACTACTGCTGTTCTTGATGGTGACGAATGGGTTGTGAACGGCCAAAAAGTCTGGACATCTGGCGCCATGAACTCGGAGATGGGTGTGTTGTTGGCACGTACGGGTGACCAGCCGCGTAACCGTGGAATTTCAATGCTGCTGATTCCTATGAAACAGCCTGGTGTTGAAGTCCGACCATTACGTCAAATGACGGGTGCTGCTGAATTCAATGAAGTGTTCTTTACCAATGCGCGTGTGCCACGTGATTGGGTAATTGGCGAAGTGAATGATGGTTGGCGTGCTGCCACGGGGCTTCTTGCTCATGAGCGCAGTTCGCTAGGCAATGTAGGCGCAGATGACAAGCGTGAAGCAAGTGGCCATGCAGCTGTGCCGTTCCACTATCTACGTGCCCTTGCAGAGCGCACGGGGTACCACACCGACCCCATAATGCGTCAAGACTTAGCGCGTGCCTACACAGGCGAGAAACTCATGGGTTGGGTTGCTCGTAGAAAAGTCTTTCCCAGCGTTGGAAAACTCTGGCGAACGAAGCAAGCACGTTTTGTCTCAGAGACCGCCGCGCGAATGACACTAAATAGCGCTCTTGCCCAAGAGGTTGATGACAAAGATGGCGACTTCTGGCGCTATTTCATTCTGAATGCGCCACGCATGTCTATTGGTGGCGGAACTGACGAGATTCAGAAAAACACGATTGGCGAAAGAGCTTTAGGCCTTCCGCGCGAACCGTCGTAGTTTTTATCGACCTTCGAAATTCGGCGGTCGCTTTTCAACAAACGCCGCAGCAGCTTCGCGGTGATCTGCAGTTGACATAGTGCGAGACATTGCAACTGCTTCCGCGTCTAGCGCTGTTTCTATTGTCACCATGCCAGAGCGGTTGATGTTTTCCTTCATGTAACGCAGTGCGATTGGGGCACGTTGCGCAAGGCTCTGGCAATACGCCATGGCATCTTCAGTAAATGAGGCATCAGGGAAAACTTCGCTGACCATGCCGAGAGCAAGTGCATCACGTGCAGTGAGGCGGGGGGACGTGAACATCAACTCTTTTGCTTTTGCTTCACCAACTACGCGCGGCAAGAACCACGACATGCCGAAGTCGCCACTTGCGCCAACATTTGCAAAGGCAGTAACGAACAGTGCGCGTTCTGCAGCAACACGTAAATCAGTTGACAATGCAATAGACAAACCTGCGCCGGCTGCTGCACCAGGAATTGCCGCAACTACAGGCTGAGGCAATTTGCGCATCGCTCCGCTGACAGCGGCTTGAATGTAACGCAGGCGTGCGATGCCATCTTCAAGAGACGCCTTTTGCCCACCGCCTGAGTTGTTTGCGTGCATACCCTTTACGTCACCACCAGAGCAGAAGGCGACGCCTTCGCCTGTAAGCATCAGAACACGAATATCTGAATTTGCAGCGATGAGTGGCAGGGCTTTTCCGAAGCCGGCGTACATCTCATCTGACAATGCATTGCGTGCTTCCGGACGGTTGAACGATAGGACAGCAACATGGCCTTCGATGCGGCCGAGTAGGTGATCTGTTCCGGTTTCTAAGGTGCTCATATTCATCTCCTGTAGGGCTTTGTAGGCATCAGCCTGCCACGAGTCTGCGAGGCAACCCCTATTGGGGATTTGTCTATTATGTCTCCATGACCACAGTTGAAGATGCTCGCGGAAATCCCTTTCTTGAAGGAAACCTTGCCCCTGTTACTGAAGAGGTAACAGCGTTTGATTTGGAAGTGACTGGAACACTGCCACCGGAATTAGATGGCCGGTACTTACGCAATGGGCCGAACCCATTGGGTTACGTGAACGCAGAAAAGTACCACTGGTTCACAGGACACGGAATGGTGCACGGCATTCGTCTACGTGATGGAAAAGCAGAGTGGTATCGCAACCGTTGGGTTCGTAATAACGATGTTGCTGAGTTACTAGGCGAAGCGCACCCACCGTCTGATTGGCCAGCTGATCACGGCCAGTTTGCAGCCAACACAAATGTCATCGGACACGCTGGCAAAACATTTGCAATTGTTGAAGCTGGTTCACCACCAATCGAGATGTCATATGAACTTGACACCTTGCGAGTATCGAATCTTGAAGGCACTTTGCCTCACGCATATTCGGCTCACCCAAAGCGTGACCCGTTAACCGGCGAGCTTCACGTGATGACGTATTACTGGGGTTGGGGCAATCAGGTGCAGTACTTGGTAGTGGGAACCGATGGACGCGTTCGACGTCATGTAGATATTCCAACTACTGGCGGACCAATGATTCACGACATTGCATTTACGCAAAAATACATCTTGGTGTTTGACCTACCAACAATCTTCAATCTTGAAGCTGCGATGGCTGGCAAGGGGCTGCCATATTTCTGGGACCACGACTACGACGCCCGTATCGGCTTGTTGCCGCGTGAAGGAAATGCAGAAGACGTGAAGTGGTTCAGCATTGACCCGTGCTATTTCTTCCACCCGATGAACGCATATGACGATGGCGATTTCGTGGTTCTTGATGCGGCACGTCACCCAAAGATGTTTGATCGTGAACGTCGCGGCCCAAGCGAAGGATCTCCAACACTTGATAGATGGCGCATCAACACTGTTACGGGCAAGGTGAAACAAGAGCGAATTGATGATCGCCCGCAAGAATTCCCTCGAATCAATGAGTCGCTCATCGGATTACCGAACAAGTTTGGCTATACGGCAGGTGTTGGTAAACACTTCGCGCAAGACACGTTGATCAAAATTGATCTTGAGACGCGTCGTACGGAAGCCAGAACAGACACTGCCCGTTATGGATACGGCGAACCAGTGTTCATCCCACGTGATGGTGCAACTGCAGAAGACGACGGTTGGGTCATGGCATTGCGTCTTGATTCAGAGACCCAGACATCAGATCTTGCACTATTCGATGCAACAGCAATTACTGCTGACCCCGTGGCAGTTGTTCACTTACCCGCACGTGTACCGAATGGGTTTCACGGCAACTGGATTCCTGGAGCCCAGTAACTCAGCTAAGAGGAACGCCCAAGTGGCGAAGCGCCAATGATGAATAAACGGCAATCCCGCGGCGCATTTGTGTCTCTTCATAAATCGCACGGTTGCTGTGGTTTGGAGCAGCTTTCATAATGTCCATGCCTTCTGGCATGAGCCCAAGAAACATCATTGCGCCAGGCACCCGGTTCAGTACGTAACTGAAGTCCTCAGCACCCATGACCGGGTGATCCATCATGCGCACATTGCGATCACCTGAGACTGCTGTTGCAACATCGGCTGCAAAGACAGCCTTATCTTCGTTGTTCACGGTGACGTCGTAACCAATGTGCAAGTCAACTTCGGCTTCCATTCCGTGTGCAGCAGCAATTCCTTCAGCAACACGACGAAGACCGTCGTGAAGAAGCGAACGTGTGCGCTCACTGACGGCGCGAATTGTTCCGTTGATCATTGCAGTTTCAGGAATCACGTTGCTGGTAGTTCCCGTATGAATTTGTGTCACGGTGATAACGCCCGGATCAAATACATCAACACGGCGAGTCACCAATGTTTGTAGTGCCTGAACAATTTCGCATGCGACTGGTACGGGGTCAAGAGTGAAGTGCGGCGCACTTCCGTGGCCACCGCGACCTTTGACGGTAATTGTCATGGAATCACTTGACGCCATTATGGTTCCGCCCTTGAGACCAACAAAACCACCTGGGATGTTTGAAGCAGAGTGAATGGCATAAGCACCAGTAATGGGTGATTCGGTACCGACATCAAGCAAGCCTTCGTTCAACATTTCGCTTGCGCCGTTGAAGCCCTCTTCTCCCGGCTGAAACATGAACAAGACACGGCCTGTGATGTCCGCCTTGCGTGACGACAACAATTTCGCAGCGCCTACCAACATTGCTGTGTGGGTGTCGTGACCGCACGCGTGCATTGCATTTTCAACATTTGACTTGAATTCAAGCGACGTATCTTCTGGCATTGGCAACGCGTCCATGTCGCCGCGAATCAATACGGTGTCCCCGGGCTTGTCGCCTGTGAGCATTGCTGCAATTCCGCTTGTTGTTTCATGCAGAGTGATGTCAAGGGGCAGGCCCTGCAATGCGGCGAGAACTGCGTCGCGAGTGCGCGGCAGATGGTTACCTAGTTCGGGCCATTTGTGAAGCTCGCGGCGAAGCGCAACGGTCTCATCAAATATGTCGTTGGCTTGTTCGAGGATGCCAGCAGGGTTGCCGTGTTGGTCACGGGCATCGTCGGTTGTCAGAGTGTTTTTGGCCATGTCCTATGGTAGGCACAGAACAATGAACTCTTCAGCGGCGGCGCACCCCGATAACTCTCCCGATGAGATGGTGGAAGAGATTGATTTGGCTGGCAACGTGCTGCGATTAGTCACTCGCCGCAGGATGCGCGCAGAACAGTTATGTCACCGATCTGTATTCATTGCAGTCATGTCAGAGAAGGGTGACCTATTGGTGCATAAACGCGCAGAGACAAAAGACATCTGGCCAGGTTGGTGGGATGTAGCTGTCGGCGGGGTCGTTGCACCGGGGGAGACATGGGACGATGCCGCCGCTCGTGAGTTGCGTGAGGAACTAGGAATTGAGGGCGAGCCACTGGAATTCCTCGGAACTGGGGCATACCGCGATGGTGATGTCCAGCTGGTGGCTGCAACGTTTCTATGCCGCACAGAGGGCCCGTTCACCTTTGCAGATGGGGAGATAACTGAAGCCCATTGGGTGAGCCGGGCCGAGATTCCCGTATGGCTGCAGGGAAAACAAGTCCTCCCAGACACCGTGGCCCTGGTGGTGCCACGCCTCCCCGAGTGAGGCAAATTTCCGAGCCTTAGGCTTTAGTGGCAGTTCTGAAGGAAAAGGAGTCCCGATCATGTCAGAAAAAATCATGGTCGAGTTCACCATCGAACCGTTCACAGATGGCACACCCGGCCACCATGTCACGAAGGCCATTGCCGCTGTTGAATCCTTGGGCGTTGAAGTCCATGTCGGGCCATTTGGTTCATCATTTGTTGCTGATATCGAGAAGGCCACCGAAGCAATTGCTGTGTTGTCGCGTATGGCGTATGACAACGGCGCAACCCATATCACGATTGATACTGAAAAGGTCGGGTAGCTCATTATGGGTTACATCAATCATCCGTTACTTGCGGCAGTGAAACCAATCCTTGATGCGGTTGGTGCACAACTCATTACTGTCGAAGATGCACGTATAAGTGATGTTGCATTGGAATGGGAAGGCGAAATCATCGCCGCTGTCCGCTTGCCAGCAATTTACGGCGCACTGGAACGCTTGATTGCTCAAGTCGAACGCGAACTTGGCGCTCGACTACAAGAGTTGTCGCGCAGTGACAAACAAGTAGCTGTGCGCATGCTTGATCAGCGCGGAGCCTTCACGCTTCGTCGTGCTGTTGAAGATGTGGCAGACGCGATGGGTGTCTCACGCATCACGGTGTATAACTACCTCAACGCCTTGCACCGCTAGGGATTCCTCCAAAGGGGAATACACCCCTGTGGCATACTTGGGGCATGCAAGCACTCATTATTGTTCTTCTCGTTGTCCTAATTGCCGCAGTTGTTTACTTTGGTCTGCAAGCCAATGGCAACAAGACTGAAGTTCTGCCACCCGCCCCGTTAGACACAGACGCAATTGCTCGTACGGTTCAAACAGCCATCAACCTCGAAGCTATTTCTACTTCTGTACAAGGTGCTGTCGCTGCACAAATGTTGAAAACTGCGCAGGAAGCATTAGCTGCGAATAATCAACAGTCCACGCAACAGGCAAACCAAACTCTTACTTCGCAAAAAGAAGCCTTGGGCCAGCAGACAAAGATTCTTCTTCAACCCTTTGAAGCACAAATCGCACAACTCACTGCATCAGTATCTGCGCTACAGGGAAGTTACACATCTGAAAAATCAACAGTTGAAGCCCTCCTCACTCAAGTCACAAATCTGCAGACGTCTACTACGACTCTGCAAACTGCATTGAAGTCTCCAACTGCTCGCGGATCATGGGGTGAGAATCAATTACGCAATGTCATTGCCCTTGCTGGCATGGAAAATTACTGCGACTTCACCGAACAATTCACCGGCGGTGAAGGTGAACGGAACCAACGGCCAGACGTTGTCATCAAATTAGCAGGTGGTGCGTATTTGGCTGTGGACTCCAAAGCTCCCTTAGCGGCGTATATGCGCATGAGTGAAACAGATGATATTGCTCAAAAAGAAATTGAGTTGAAACAACACGCTCGCGACTTACGCCAGCACGTCAAAACGTTATCAGATAAGAAATATTGGGATAAGTTCGGCCATGCATCACCTGACTTTGTCGTCATGTTCATTCCTGGAGAAGGTTTTGTTTCCGATGCAATGCGTGCTGACAGTTCACTCATGGAAGATGCCATGAAGGCCAATGTCATTATTGCGTCTCCTGTGAACTTGTTGTCGTTACTTCTTACTGTCTCGAAAAGTTGGCAGTCTCACCAACTTGCAGAGCATGCTGAAGCGGTAGCTAAGCTCGGAGTCGAAGTGTATGAACGCATCGGCATCGTTATCGATGAGATGAATAAAATGGGAAAGAACCTCGGCACAGCTAACACTGCATTCAACGCCATGGCCCTTTCGTTCGAATCTCGTCTTTTAGTCACGTTGCGCAGATTCAAAGAGCTAGGCGTTACGCAGGGCGAACTGAGCGAAGTTAAACACATTACTTCTACGCCGCATGGGATTAATGCAAGAGAAGCAACGAATCAGATTGTGTCGGGAATTACCGGCGAACTTGGCGCTTAGAGGCGGCGCAAGTGAACGTTGGTCACGCGGTGATCAGCGCCTTTAGCAACAATCAATGATGCGCGGGATTTTGTGGGTTCAATATTGTCCACCAAGTTCTTACCGTTAATCTCACGCCAAATGCCACGGGCAATGTTTATGCCTTCTTCATCGGTCAAGTGAGCAAAGTTCTGGAAGAAACTGTCAGGGTCACGGAACACGGTCTCACGCAGTTTCTGGAACCGTTCGATGTACCACTGTTCAATGTCTGGTTCTTCGGCATCGATGTAGATGGAGAAGTCAAAGTAATCAGACACAAATTCGTTTGCTTCTGAACCAACCTGGAGAACATTGAGGCCTTCAATGATCAAGATGTCTGGTTGCTGAACTGAAACTGTTTCACCATCAACAATGTCGTAGACCACGTGGCTATACACAGGGGCCTTCACATCTGGAGAACCGCTCTTTAAGTCGCGAAGAAACGTGAGCAAAGTTTTGGTGTCGTAGCTCTCTGGGAAACCTTTACGGTTCATGATTCCACGGTCTTCAAGAACAGCGTTTGGAAACAGGAATCCGTCAGTGGTGATGAGGTCAACGCGTGGGTGTTCTGGCCAGCGTGCGAGAAGCGCTTGCAAGATACGCGCGAAGGTACTTTTGCCTACGGCGACACTGCCAGCGATTCCAATGACGTATGGAACTTTTGGTGCCATTGCGCCAAGGAACGTTGCGGAGACCTTGTGTAAGTTCTGCGTTGCGCTGACATACAAGTTGAGGAGTCGAGTCAGTGGCAAATAAACGGCAGCAACTTCATCAAGATCAATCTGATCGTTGATTCCGCGTAAGGCAACAAGATCGCGCTCACGAATTGTTAGTGGGGTTGCTGCGCGTAGGTCAGCCCACTCTTCGCGGTCAAACGACAAGTAGCGGTCGGAATTGGGCATGTCGATCACAACTAGACGCTACGACTTAGGGCTTATCGGCGCCAAGGCGCGCTAGGGGACACAGCACCGGCACCAGCTGTAAGGACATCAACACCATCAGCGGTGACCACCATGGTGTGTTCGAACTGGGCGGTACGGCTGCCATCAGAGGTAACAGCAGTCCAATCGTCATCCCACATTTTGTGGCGCCATTCGCCGCTAGCCGTAATCATCGGCTCGATAGTGAATGTCATTCCCTCACGCAAGATCATGGTGTTACGTGGGTCGAAGTAATGCAATACCTGAATGTCTGTGTGGAAGTTCTCACCAATGCCATGACCAATGAATGCACGAACAACTCCGTACTTGTGTTTCTTGGCATGAACTTCAATTGCGCGGCCAATTTCGTTGATTGCAACACCAGGCTTCACAGCTTCAATGCCGTACCACATGCATTCCTCAGTAACGCGAATGAGTTGTGCGTCTTCATCAGAAATGTTTCCGACTGCGAACGATGCATTGGTGTCGCCATGAACACCGTTCAAGAAAATTGTGACATCGAGGTTGATGATGTCTCCATCAAGAAGAACTCTTGAATCAGGAATGCCGTGGCAGATCACTTCGTTCACACTGGTGCATACGCTCTTTGGGTAGTTGTGATAATTCAAGGGGCTTGGGTAGCCGCCCATCTTGATAGTGAGGTCATGAACAAATACGTCGATGTCATCTGTTGTGATCCCCGGACGCACAAACTCTCCGGCCTGACGCAAAATCTCTTTCGCAGCATCGCCAGCAATACGCATGCGCTCGATAACTTCCGGAGTCTTTACGCGGCCTTCTTCGAGGCGAGGCACACTGCCAGTTTCTGCATACGGCGGCTTTGCGATGTTGGACGGCACAGAACGCATGGGGCTAATAACACCTTGCTCAATACGACCTTCAGTGCCTTTGTGGCAACGCTTGTATTTGCGTCCACTGCCACACCAGCACGGGTCATTTGAGGCAGGAAGTATTTCCGGAGCCGTATTCATACAGTAAAGACTACGGGCGAATATGGCGCCCTTTGTGTTAGTTCGACAGTGTTTCGACGGACTCGAGAGTCCAGCCATTGCCCGCAACGCCATCAGCTAACCAATTACGCAGTGCGAGGGTGGCCTTCACATCATCTTCGTTATAGGTAAGGAGTTTTTGTTGCATGTCAGCAGCATCACCAGGAATAAGTCCGCATGCGGTTTGGTACCACACGATGGAGTTTCCGCCACCTGCGTCGGATGCATCCCAAGAGAAGCCGGCCAACTTTGCAACATCTTTCAAACCAGTACGGCGGGTTGGCCACAACAACGGTTTTGAAATTTCATAGAGGTCAACCCAATGGGCAGCTGCGCCCAGTTCATTGATTTCTTCTGGTGTTGGTACACCCGGAACATCTGCGTTACGGATTGACGCTTCGCGCATACGTGGTAGTTCTGCAATCTTTCCGGAGTAGCAATACACGTTTGCGGTTCTGCCGTTGGCAGCTGCATCATTGAACTGCTGATGCAGCCATGCCCAAAACGCAGCCAACTGTCGGCCTTCTTCTTTCGGATCATCACGGTTAAAGAAGTGGAACGAAATGTATTCACCCTTGTCGTATGAACCATCTGGTTGTTTACGTGTGATGTACGCACCGAATAGGTACACAACATCATCGTTCTCAACATCAAAGTCGATTTCGATATCTGCGCGTGGAATAACTGGCGCATTTTGTCCACGAGGGTAGAACGGGTACTTGCCTGCGTGCATATCAACACGCGCTGCATCAATGTTGTCAGCAAGAAGTTTGTACGTAGGTACTGCAAGCGTTGCGTGGTCATATGACAAAAGATCAGCAGTTGTATTGATTCCAATTGCCTCAAGCTTGTCGAGGCGCTTGTCTGACATCTTCGGCAACATTGACAATTCAATTGATGGGTCTTTGGTTGCGACATCGAATAATTCGCCAAGGCTTGGTGTGAGGCCCCATTTGTTTGCTGCAATGGCAGAACGTGGGTCAAGAGCAGCAAGTTGTGGGGTGGTAGTAATTCCACCCTCTTCCAACTTTCCTACATGAGTGACTGTGACTCCAGACAACAGTGAGACATGGCGTTCGCGCACAAGTTCTGTTTCACAAATGTCATGCCACACGCAGTCGCGGCATTCGGGTCGATACACAGGTCGAGTGCAGGCATCGAGGTCATCGCGCATAGCAACGATTGCATTCCAACGCTTCTTCCATTCGCGTTCAATGATCTTGAGTGGTGACTGCTCGCCATCATCAAGTCCACGCCAGGTAAGATTCAAGTCTTTGTCAATGATTCCGCCAACCGGTGCAATGTCTGGTGCGTAATCAAGATCGATCAACATCATCCAATAATGGGCAAGCTGCAAACTGTGTTCTGGCTTTGGTGAGCCAAGACCAATGTCTTTACGTTCACGATTCTCCAACCAAGGGGCATCAAGAGGTGAAACTGCCCACTTCTCATCAGCGTTACCTTCAAGTGGCTTAGAGTTCTTTACGTCCACGGGGATATATGCCCATTTGCCATGGCGCATTCTCTCTTCGCCAAAGCGAATCAAGATGTCAGGACGACCCGACCGATGATTGATGGTGGGAAGAGTTGGGCCAATGATGATGCGGTCACCACGTTCCATTGCTCGCATTGTCGCGCCTTCAACGTCATCATCTTGTTTGCGCAGTGATGAAACCTTGTGCAGTTGTTCTAGCTCAGCAAATACTTTGGCTTCAAAGATCTGTCCCTGTTCAAAGAGGTGCTGCAATTGCTCACTTGGTTCACGGCGCTTTGAAGCATCGAGACTCGGATTGCGGTTATTGACTTCACGATGAGCGCAACCAATAACAAACCGGGCGTCTCCCTTATCTGTAGAGCGAAGCTGTGAATTAGACAATGAGGTTTCTCTTTTCGTGATATTGCCAAAAGGCCGTGTGTTGGGCATGGCCCCGGCCGACGGTGTCTCCGCGGCCTAATGCTTGATCTGCAGCCGGAAGATGAGAGTTCAGCGTATCGCCCACATGATCGCGAGTGATGAAAATGCACGCTGACTGATGACGTGACGCCATCACACACAGACGACCAGTCTCTAGATCAAAGGCACTCGGAGTTTGAACACCAGATAGTGGATGCACTGCAATCATGACTGCGCGCTCTAAACCCTGCCAACGTTCTGGGGTTGTAACACTGATTCCGTGTTCACCAACAAGATCTGAAGGGAGACATGAACGGATAGCTGAGTTCATTTGATTATGTGTTGACACGATGCCGATATCCGCTGCAGTCAATTTGCGTGGAGCATCTCTTTCAGAAGCAGATGTGGACACCTCGCACTGCAACGCAAGTAGTCGCGATACGAAATCAGCTGCTACTTGTGCCAATTCCATATCGGTTTCGATTGGTGCTCCATCTGGTCCAGTGGGGTGCGTGTAAATAATGGTGGAATGGTCATTCAGCGTGAGAATTGCTGAGTCCATTCGCGAATCTGTGGCTGCCTTAGTTGGGCGCAAGAATCGCTCACCCTTTTCTGCAAATGCCGCAAATTCAAAGTCGTAAAAGTAATTCACCAATTCAACTGCATCACCCGGCAAACGGCGACACGTATCAAGTTCGAGCAACTGAGTTACTACACGAAGGTCCGGGTTCTCGAGGGCTACTTCAGGGGCTGGTATGTGCGGTGCAACAGGCGATACTTCCCAGCGGTCAACTGCAATAGTGACAGTGGGCGGAATTTGACCAGGGTCGCCAATCATGACGTACCGGTCCGACACATCGCGCATAGTCAAGAAGTCAGCCCATGTCATTTGCCACGCTTCATCTATAAAGAGGACGTCGTACTCATCAACAATCTCTACGAGGCCCAGCTTTGCAACAGTGCCAATAACGATTGATGGACCATCTGGCAAGAAATCTTTCTTGAAAACGATCTGCACATTGTCAGGCAGATCGCTGGGACGCTCGTACGTCTCGCTGGAGAAGCGAACAATCTCTTCTTCAGGGAAGCGAGCACAGAATCGATCGCATAAGTCGTCAACTTGGTTATTGGTCTGTGCAGCAATAGCAATGCGCTTGCCGTCTGCAACAGCACCGTCAAGTGCCTCTAGCAAGTTGTATGACTTTCCAGATCCCGGCGGTGCTTTAACCACTGCAATGCGGCCAGTGCCCCGAATGAACTTCTGTAGCTCTACGTATATAGGTGTGCTCATTGGTCATCCCCAGTAGCGAGAACAGGGCCGTCATCATCAAGAGCGGCGTGTCTGCGTGGCCGAGCAACAATGAGGTCAGTGATGTCAGACCCAGAAGTCTTCTTGCGGTGTGTCATGGTGGCGCGACGTTCATCAATGCCATAGGGCATTTCGTCAATAAGAACCAGCTCTTTTCCACGCCATTCTTTACTGGTTGGAGCCATTCCAAGTGCTCCGGCTTTTGGCTTTGCGTTCTTCCACATTGGCTTCAACATCATCGTGTGAGCATCAAAATCAATCTCGTGCACTTCCAGAACGATTAAAGGAGTGCCGGCAATGACAAGTTTGTCTCCATGCTTCAACGTGGGCAGATCAGGGTACGAAAAACTGACTTTCCACATTGGTGCATCTGTGGCAACAGAAGTGACAGTACAAATGACCCCATGACCTGATGCAAGTTCTTCCCGTTGCAATTCTTGATCACCATGAACCAGGAAGTGCCGAGCCTTCTGGTCTTGTGCCGCGCGAAGTTGATACGCAAAACCAGCAGACCGCGCACCGTAATCAGTGAACACGTTTGGCCAGAACGCATCCACATCTGCAAGTTCATTAAGTGCCTTCTCGCCCCAACTACGGAAAAAACCTTTGGCCGTATCAACACGGAGCGACTCGACACCCGCATTGACCAAACGTGAATCACTACGTACTGTTTCGGCTGCTTCACGGGCGAGGTGCCAACGCATAGTGAGTTCATCTGCGAGAGAATCTTGTACACCATCACTCGCTTCATTCATGGAAGCGGCATCTCCTGCGTTACGTGCGTCACTCCAAGCCGAAACCAATGGTTGAAGAACAGTGCGCTCAACGTGTGGGTCAAGCACTGTCGACACAGAAAGTTTCTCAGCAGCATGCGCGGTTGCCATTCGCGCATCTCGAGTCGTGCCGCCGTTCAACCAACCCAATAGGTAACCAAGGTGTGCTTGACGCACTGGAGTAGAAGGAAATATGTAGCAATCACGTAGTGCATCAGTAGCAGCAACGATTGTTTGCTGACCTGGTCGTTGCGATTCAATGAACAAACAGTTGGCAAGATTGCCGAGCGCGTTCAACACTGCAATGTCTGGCCTGTCCCACGTAGAGCGCGCATAGGCCGCTGCAATGAAGTGCAACATTTCAATATGTGATGTTCCGGGTAGCCACACTTGGCGAAGAGGTTGTGTGGAATAAGCAGCAGGCCCGTCCTCGGAATACGAAGGATGACGAAAATGACCAAGAATCGCTGGTGCAAATGCAGCCATCATGTCGGCTACCAGTTGGCGATTACGGCCTTCTGGAACCGTGAGAACAGTAGGGCCATCGGCGATGGTGCCGTACGCAACTCCCCACGGACGTGACTCGCCACCCATACGCAAGAACGAAACAATGAAGAGATCTTCGTCGTCTGCCACATGCAGGTTGATGACATTGCCCCTAGCCAATGGTTCGCCAATGGCCCACGCATTTAGTCGACGCACGGTCTCTAACGATGTACTCATGGCAACACCGGCAATTGTGATTGAAGGCGAGCAAGTAAATCTCTTTCTGCCGCGGTCGCTGGTTTCTGACCGTTCATTAAATCTTCAGCACGTTGCAATGAAATGCCATTGAGGAATCGTGCGACATCATCGCCCAGCACCACACCTTCGCTGTTCGCCAATGCCTTCTGGTAGCAGGCATCTGCGCGCTCACAGAATGAAATGCACGAATCTTGAAAATGGGTCGGGGCATTGAGCACAAGCTCAAGAAGGTCTACATCTTCGGTGTCATCTGCATCGCCGTATGCACCATCAAGCATGATGGCGGATTCTTCCATCAGTTCAAATCCACGACGTGCGCGTTCTAACTGATACCGCAAGTCTTCACCACTACGAACACTCGGCTGATTAGAACCGGGGTGCGTGAGTATGAGAAATCCTTGCATTGAGACTGACACTGCATCAGCAAGGCCAAGATCTTCCAAAGTGATCTCTAACGCGTGTACATACAAACCCATTTGTGCTCGAGCAGTTGCAAGGTCACTGCGGTGCGTATGCCCACCTTGGTCTGCGTAGGTCTTAATCTCACCAACAGCAATCACGGGTTTGCCGTTAACTGATTGCACGGATAGCACGTCAATAATCAGGGTTGCTTCTGGCAACATAACGCCACGCGGAATACGAACAGTAAGACTGGAAACAGCACCATTGAAGACATTGCCGTCTGCGAGCGACCGAAGAAACGAATGACCGGCTTCGGTTGCAGCATCAAGGCCGTTTAGAGGGCCACCGTTTGAGGACGTACGGTGATCCGCAAAGTCGGTGCTAGTTGGCGAAATGACTTCAGCGCCACGAAGAGCGTCTAACAAGATGGGCGCACCATTGTTGATGAGGCTTGCTTCAAAGGCATTGCCGCGCTCGAGAGCAAAGACAGATTGAGCATCTCGCGGTGCATTGGGGTTCTCGCGCCTAGCCGCAGCGCCCATTTTCACGTTGTGAACAGCTGAAGTGACATTCGAGTGGCATTCAGGATTACGTGCCCATTGTTCAAACCTGCGACGGGTCTCGCGGCGTGCACGTTCTCTCTTGCTATCTGCCACTAGACCTCCTGGGACGTAATAACTCTACTAAAGGGGTGTTGTCACGAGTTTCTCGACATGATGCCTCGTCCATCCGTCTAGGGCTTGGGATGTGCTGCGAAAAACTCCCATATTTTTGTCGCAAAAGTGGACCCAAGCTTAGGAACGTGAGAAGAACTCTCCATTGTCCACAGCTCTACCTCTGAAGTATTTCGACAGTTGGTCCATGCGGTAACAGTTGTCTCATCTTCGGCAATGTTGGCATCTAGGTCGAGCTTTGTGGAACGAGTGAGGGCGTTTTGAGTGCATTGATTAAGGGTTGCCCATTGAGTTACAGAAGAGACCGCACTTGGGTAAGACTTATCAAAAATCTGGCCACCTTCGTAAAGAACTGTTTGGTCATTTGTTCCATGAATTTGAAGAACACTTACAGAACTTTTGGCTCCGCAATCCGTTGCATTGAGATAGGAAGCGCCAGCAAGACTAGCGATGGCCGCAATACGGTCAGAGTAACTACATGCCATTCGATATGACATGAAACCACCATTGGAGTGACCGACAAAGTAGATGCGTTTGGCGTCAATGGAATAGTTAGATTCTATTTCGTCGAGAATTGATAGCAAATATGCTTCATCGTCTACGTCAGAGAAAAAACCATGCCATGTGTCTGTTGCATTCCAGAATCGTCTTCCAGTTGAATCAATAGTGCCGTCTGGATACACCATTATGAATTTGTTTTCTTCTGCAACAGGAACAAATTTCATATAACTCTCTTGTTGCGCCCCCGTTGAGCCATAACCATGCAATTGAACAACCAGTGGGATACTTGTCTCTTCTGAATAGGAAGTGGGAACGTACATGCTGTATTCCCTTGTCGAGGAAACTATTCTTTTTGACGGACCAGCAATCGTTGTAGACGGATTAGTTGGCTGCGTGGTCGTAGGGGTGATTGACCATCGAGCCGAACCAACGGTGTAGCGGACCGGAGAACTAGATGTACTGGTGCCTTTTCTGTTTCGTGATATTGCACGGACGGTTACTCGGTTCTTAACAGGCATTCCAGCAATAGTGCAAGATTGTTTGCCACTCAATATTTTGCAACTTTTGTTTTTTGCAGTGACGATTGTAGAGATAATCGGCAGTTTGCTGTTTCCCTTATTCACGGAAACACTGATTCGCAGGTCGAATGCTTTGCTGGTTCTCTTGACCGATTCGACGGCTGTAATTATTGGTGCTGATGGAGTCGGTAATGAGGCGGCCCGTGAGTAGGAGTGGTTGCTAAATATCGAGGTGAGTAGGGCAAAAGCAGCAACACAGATCACTGGAAAAATCTTTTGCTTCGTCACTTAACTCTCCCACTACAACGTTGGCTGCAATAGAGCACTTTCTCCCAGTCGCGAGCCCATTTCTTTCTCCACTCGAAAGGCTTTCCGCACGTCACGCAGATCCGAGGGGCAAATCCATTCTTTGTCTGTGCCTGACGACTCATATTTAGAACACTATTCGCAGAATGCCAAGAGTTGAATATCATGGGCTGGTGAATATGAGTACGGTCTGGGTCTTTGGAGACCAACTGAATCGACAAATCGGTGCACTCCGTGATGCGGAGCCGAAAACTCATCGCATCTTGATGATCGAGTCTCATTCCAAAATCGCATCACGCCGGTGGCACGTTCAGCGCGCACACTTCATCATCGCCTCCATGCGGCGCTTCGCGGCCGAGCTTCGTGACGCAGGTTTTGAAGTCGATTATCGGTTTGCCGAATCAATGCAACAGGGCGTGCAATTACATATTGAAGAATTTGCGCCTTCAAAAGTGATTGCGACAGAGCCGAACAGTTTTGCTGCTCGCACTCTTGTCGCAAAGCTGGGCATTGAGTCAGTTCAGTCGAATCAGTTTCTCTGTCATCCAGATATCTATAAGGAATTTCAGAAGGGGCGCAAGTCTCTCAAGATGGAAGACTTCTATCGCTTCCAACGCAAGCGACTAAACGTACTGATGGACGGCGACAACCCTGTTGGTGATCGCTGGAACTTTGATGAAGAGAATCGGTCTGGTCCGCCAAAGAAAGACCAAGACCGTTGGCCAAAACCAGAAGTGGTTGCACTCGATGAACTTGATGCAGAAGTTCTCAAAGATGTTTCACAATTCAGTTGGGGGGTAGAGCCAACAGGCCAATGGGCCACCACACGCACTGGTGCACTACAACGCATGAATTACTTTATGCAAAATCTATTGCCGATGTTTGGTGAACACGAAGATGCGATGCTTGCATCCAATTGGCATTTGGCGCATTCATTACTTTCTCCGTATCTCAACCTTGGCCTGTTGTTGCCTGAAGAAGTAGTCGCTGCTGCGAGCAAAGAATTTGAATTAGGCCGTGTTCCTATCAGCAGTGCTGAAGGATTCATTCGCCAAATCATTGGTTGGCGTGAATTCATATGGAACTGCTACTGGCAATGGATGCCTGAATATGCACAGATGAACTCACTTGAAGCAACACGTGATTTACCACAACTGTTTACCAACCCTGATAAAACCTCGATGGCTTGTATGAAGTCAGTACTTCAAGGCGTGAATGACCGTTCATACTCGCATCACATCGAACGTTTAATGATTCTCGGAAACTTCTCTTTGATTGCCGGCATCAATCCGCAGCAGTTAACGGAATGGATGTGGAATAGTTATGTGGACGCAGTCGAGTGGGTAATGGTTCCGAACGTTATTGGCATGTCTCAATATGCAGATGGTGGCATGTTGTCTACTAAGCCCTACGCAAGTGGCGGCGCATACGTAGATCGCATGAGCGACCATTGCAAAGGTTGTGCGTATGACCGCAAGAAACGTGTTGGCGAAGATGCTTGCCCATTCACTGTGCTGTATTGGGACTTTTTCCTTCGCCATCAAGATCGCTTCGTTCGAAACCCACGCGTTGCCCGCCAAGTGCGCGCAGCTCAACAACTTGCTGATCGAGATGACCTGCAAACCACCGCAGTCTCAATCTTTTCCCGCCTAGACCGCGGAATTCTCTAAACCACTACACCTGAGCCTGATTGACATCTGGCCTGCAGTGGGTCACAAAATTGAATTCAAAGGCTGACTGGTAAATCTTTCTTTCCTTTCATATGTTGTCCGTCCACACATCACTCGCGACGGCAGTTGTCGTCTACATCTTGAGGGAGAAATCGATGTCAGAAGCATCCAGCAATTTTGGAGCCCCAGGTATTGCCGAGCGGTTATCAGTTCTGCGAACGTCACAACCAGGTAGTGCTCCACTAAAAACAAACACACCGAAACGCATGCGACTGGAAGTACTCATCGGGGTAGTCGTTGTGCTGGCCGGAATAACAATGGCCCTTTTTCTTAGTGGTAGTAGTTCTTCTCCCGCTATCGGAGGGGAGTCTGCGACAAGTTCTCCCAAAGTCGACGTATCGAATTCTCGACTGATGGCGGGCGAAGCCTTCATTGCAATAGCAGTGGATCCCGGAAACTTCCCGCCGTCGTTGTTGGTCGGAGACACAGTACGAGTCGTTGTAACGCCCAGTAATGATGGCAGTGGAAGCGTCCGTGGTTTGAAAGAAAAAACAGTCGTGCAGTCGGTGATGCCGCCTGCTGATATGGGAACACAGTTTGTGGTAACAGTCCGCGCTCCCGAAAGTCTTGCTACTGCGATCGCAGCATCTGGACCACTCCATCTATCAATTGTTAAGGGAGATAACTAATGAACGGCCCTTCACCAACCATTCCTGAAGTTGCTCGAGCAATTGCAACTGCATTGGCCGATGATCGCGTGCGTCGTCACAACGAAGATCAGTTACCCCCGTCGGCAGATGAAGAACGACATATGGCGCGGTTAACAGCAGCAGGTGTCTTGGCAAAGGCCCGACCATTGGATGCTTGGGGATTTGATGCGATACCTGACCTTGATGACCGACAAGTTATCGATGAAGCAATTGCTCAAGTCCTGGGACTTGGTCGGCTGGAGCCACTTCTCGAAGATGATGAAATTTCCGATATACACATTCGTGGCAACTTTCCAGTTTGGGTAAAGACACGGAATGGTGAGCGACGTGAACATCCACCGATAGTTCAAACTGATGCTGAGTTGGTTGATCTCATTCGTCGTATAGCTTCACGAATGGGACACAGAGAACAACGTTTTGATCCTGCGCACCCAGAACTCAACTTGCAATTACCTGATGGTTCTCGGCTATTCGCAGCTATGGAAATATCGGCTCATCCCACACTTGTAATCCGGCGACACCGTTTTGAATTCTCAGCGATCTCGGAACTTGTCGAACGACGGATGATGGAACCAGAAGTTGGAAGTTTTCTTGCTGCAGCGGTTCGAAGTAGAAAAAACATAATTGTCGCAGGTGGAACAGGATCAGGTAAGACCACTCTGCTTCGTGCGCTCATCAATGAGATTGGGCCATTAGAACGAATAGTGACCATAGAAGATGCTTATGAACTAGGCATTGATCATTTTCAGAGTGCTCACCCTGACCACGATGCATTACAAGCCCGCACAGCCAACATTGAAGGCCAAGGCGAAATCACTATGGCTGATCTCACGCGTATGGCGTTGCGAATGGATCCAGACCGCGTGATCGTGGGCGAAGTAAGAGGCGGGGAAGCATTTCCCATGCTGCTTGCGATGAGCCAAGGAAATAACGGGTCAATGTGCACATTGCACGCCGATAGTGCACGATCAGTGTTTCCAAAACTATTGGCATACGTATCTATGGCTTCGACCGGCGTACCAACTGAGACTGTGAATCTTCTCATCGCTAGTGCAATTCATTTTGTGGTTCATATCGAAGTCCGAGACAATGTTCGTCGAATAACTTCAATTCATGAGGTAGTTGATGCTGATGGAACAGCAATTGTCTCTAACGAGGTCTATTCAGTTAATAGCGCCACGCCGCAGTTTGTGGCGTTGCGTGGTGCCACAGCTACACAATTGGAAGGGCATGGCTTTCCACGGGCACGGGAATTGTCGTGGAGCTAATTCTTTGGATCATTAGTGGCTTGGTTATTGCCGGAGGCGCACTCGCAGCACTACGAGGATCAGGAGGTGTAGTAGTAGTTAGTGATGCCTTGCATGACCACTCTGTGAGAACGCGCCAAGCAGACGACCAACGCGCGTTAGTGGAAGCTGTAGCAACGTGGACCGAGAATTTACGAGACACAATTTCCGCATCGTCGGGTCTTGAGCAAGCAATCATTGCGACAGAACTTCATGCACCTCGTGCTATCTCTGCCCCCGTCCGTCGACTTGTTGCATCCCTTCGGTATGGATCATTGGAAGAGGGCTTGCGACGTTTCGCAGACGATGTTGCACACCCCACATGTGACTTTGTGGTGGCTGCACTCATTACGACGGCTCAACACCAGACAAGAGACCTTGGTCAGTTACTCGGCCACTTAAGTGACTGTGCGCGAGCAGAATGTCACCTCTACCTGCGTATTTGGGTCTCGCGTGCTCGGTCACGATCAGCCGTGCGAATCATTACAGGGACAGTTGGAACCTTTATTGCGGGCCTGGTGGTCTTCAATCGTCCTTACCTTGCACCATTCGCTTCAGCAGAGGGCATTGTTGTTGTCTTTTGCATTTCACTGTCGTTTGGCTTCGCTATCTGGTGGTTGCAACGAATTGCTCAAATTCGAACACCAGCAAGGTTCTTGTCGGGTCGTAATGCAGTGGTTACATCATGAAGGGTCTCTTGCCAGACGTATCTGATCTGGAGTTGTTGGGAATTACAGAGGTTGATTTCATTCGCCGCTTAATCCAACGCACGATCTTTGCAACGGTATGTGGCTTATCGTCAACGATTCTGTGGATCTTCCTTTGGAATAAGCCCCCATTCATTGCTGTCATGTTTTTATGTTTTGCGGTTCCGTTTCTCTCTTGGCATTTTGCGGTGAAGCGAGTGGCCACTGCGAGTCAGATTCGACGGTCAGATATGGATCTTGCAGTCGCTGTCTATTTGGATCTTGTAAATGTTCTGTTGGCCGGTGGCGCGGGAGTAGAAACAGCAATGCTTGCCGCAGCAGGTGCTGGTGATGGATTCAGTTTCGAACAAATACGTCTTGCACTCGTACGTGCTCAGAGTTCACGTGGGTCATATTGGGACTCTCTAAGAGAACTTGGTGAACGTACCGGTGTTGAATCCCTTGAAGACGTTGCTCACAGTGTGCAATTAGCTGGAGAACATGGCGCACGTATACGCCAGTCCTTAGCGGCGAAGGCCACGGCATTACGTGGCAGAAACTTGGCACGTATTGAACACGAAGCTGAAGAACGCACTGAACATATGGGACTGCCAATAGTGCTTCTCTTTCTCGGCTTCATATTGCTCGTCGGCTATCCGGCATTTGTCGGAACCTTGGGTGCGCTGTAGCGCACTATCTAGATCTAAAAAATAAGGAGAAAAACATGTCAATTTCACGACAGCTATATCAGTACTACCGCATTCGGTTCGACGCTTCTCACGAGAGAGACATTGAACGAGGAGAAGTGAGTGCAACCACTGTCGTCATGGCAGCCGCACTGATTGCCCTTGCCATCACCGTTGGTGGAATTATCAGTTCGCGAGTGCGCGACAAGGCAAATTCGCTGAACCTCGGATGATGCTGCCCTCCGAGGCGAGGCAAAACCGGGGCGAGACCAGCATCCAAGCGGTGCTTCTCGTCCCGGCGGTTCTCGGAATCTTCTTCGTCGGTGTTCATGTAACAGCGCTAGTTCATGGTGCCAATGTTGCAAATGCAGCAGCCATTCGCGGAGCGCAAATTGCAGCATTTTCAAACAGTGAAGGAAACGATGTTGTGAGAGCACTGAATGAAATGGAACAAGTGGTCTCTGACTTGGGATCTCATATGTATTCAGCTCCGTCACTAAGTATTGGAAGCAAGTCCGTACAAGTCACAGTAAAAGTAGCTATTCAGTCCGTAGTCCCTTTTCTCCCTACATCTGTGACTCGTTCGGCCACCGTAAGTCGCGAGCAGTTTCTCATGGAGCAAAACAGATGAAGGGAAAATCTTCACGTGGTTCGTTAACTGTGGAGGTTCTCCTTCTGGTTCCTGTATTGATGATGATGTTTCTTCTCATCGTGCATGTTGGACGGTTAACTGATGCCTCTTTCCGAGTTCATCGGGCGGCTGATGTAAGCGCACGAATCGCATCTCAATCGAACTTCAATTCGATGATTGTGTACGGAGTTTCGGCTGCATATAAAGACTTGGCGGGGAGTGCCTCCGCCTGTGAACAGGTAGATGTATCGATTACGAGGGGCCAAATTGGGCGCATCCAAACAGTGACAACCTCAATCAAGTGTGTTGTTTCATTCTCTGGGCTTGGGCTCTTGTCCCTACCGCCACGGACCGTGAGTGCAACATCCACCGAGGTAGTCGATTATTTCTCGGGTCGACGATGAACGTAAGGAATCGCGGGTCGATGTCGGCGATGGTTGTATGCCTTGTCATGGCGACTATGTCCTTAGCCGGTTTGGCATACGACGGAGGTCGCGTCGTTTCTACATATATGCAAATGTCTGATGCTGCTCAAAATGCTGCCCGATTAGGGGGACAACAATTAGTTGGTATTCGTAATGGGCATCCTCATATCGATGAAGACTTAGCCACATCAGCAATGCGAGCATATTTAGTGGCCCGTGGGCTAACTGGAAGTTTTGACATTCAGGGGACTAGGGCAACTGTCGTTGTTTCAACGAAGGTACCGATGCGGATACTTGGGATCATCGGCGTTGGTGAGCGCACGATTCGGGTGAATCGAACTGTTGATGTGGTGGATGGCTGATGAATTACATCCGGCGTGCCGTAACTTTTTGTGGACTTATTGCAATCCCAATCTGGTCGCTCTATCAGATCTTTTATATGGTCAGCCAAGACCACATCAATGGCGCCTTACTTGACGCAAATGTCAGCTCAGTTGAGTTGCTTCTTCTTTTGCATGTACTCGTACTAATAACGTCCCTTATTATTCTCCGGTACCTAACAGTTGGCCACTCCCACTCGACGTTTCAGAATCTTTTACGTTTATTTCATCAGCCAATAACTTGGATTGGCGCGTCCTTGGTGTTTGCTCCGTCTTCACAAAGTTCTTCCATCGTGGTGGCCCATCAATCTGAAGGCATCCCAGCTAGTGGACTGCTATCGCCGTCGATTGCAGCCGGAGCACTGGCTCATGTCCTACGCAGACGCAGAGAACAGATTCAACAAATGACACCGCCAGATCGCTTGACGGAAGACGAGCTTGAGACCATGGAACGGATTCGACGATGCGCACATGATGCAAAAGTTGAATGTTCCGAAATGGTTGACCTAGTGAGTAACTCAGATGTGGTTCAGATCTTGAGAGCCATTGACAGAGAATTACCGGAACAAGTAACTCAAGATGTAGCAGTAACGGAATGGGCTTTAGTGGTCAAACTGTTTGGATATCCGGTAGTCGAAAACGAAGCTGGAGATGTTGCATCGTTTCGAAAACGTCGTGCCTTAGAACTGCTGACCTGGCTTGCGTTGAACCGAGACAGATCACGGCGTTCAGCTGCTCGCACTGCAATGTGGGATCTAGATATTGCTGATTCAACTTTCTCAACAATTGTGTCGGACATGAGAAGGGGCCTTGCAGAAATTCATCAGCAATCCTCGCGATCTGACTGGGTACCGACTACGTACTCCGATGAGATACCGCTTTCTCCGCGGATCATTACTGATGATGTCTTGATGACATGTGCATTGGAGAATTTCCGAAGGGATTCAGAAAATTCCGCTGAGATCGTGAGAGCCCTTTCACATGTGCGTGATGTGCCGTTTGCTGGCACTTCATATTCCTGGGCAGATCTTGATGGCACCACCACACGGTTGGTGATATTGGCGATAACCGCTGCACTGGAGGTTGCGTCTTGGGCATTGACCGCCGGGGATTCCACTGCATTTGAAATCGCTATAACTGCGGGCCTACGGGTGTTACCAGGACACGAGGAACTATTGGCTCTCCAGGATGAAGCCAAACTGCGGTGTCATAACTCGGGGTTTCATTCAGTAGCGTGACCATTATGTTCGGACGAAAGACTCCAGGGATGATTACACCAGCACAAGCCTTGCCAGGGCGCACAGATCAAACGATGCCAGTGCCAGAGGCACACTTTGAAAAGGGCACGTCGCTGACGGGCCCGTGGGCAGAGAACATGCAGACACTTGTTGTTGGCATGGGTTGCTTCTGGGGAGCTGAGCGTATTTTTTGGCAGCAGCCTGGCGTGCATTCAACAAGTGTTGGATACGCAGGTGGCTACACACCGAACCCAACATATGAAGAAGTGTGTTCGGGCCTTACTGGTCATACAGAAGTTTTGACTGTTGTGTACGACTCATGGAACTTGTCGCTGATGGACATGTTGCGTGTGTTCTGGGAAAACCACAACCCAACACAAGGCATGCGCCAAGGTAATGACATGGGCACGCAATATCGCAGTGCAATTTATTATGCGAATGATGAACAGCGCATTGCAGCTGAAGAATCGCGTGACGCGTATCAAGAATTACTAACTGCTGCTGGCTTTGGTGAGATCACAACCGAGATTGCTCCGTTGACTGACTATTACTTTGCAGAGCCGTATCACCAGCAGTACCTCGGTAAGAACCCGAACGGTTACTGCGGTATTGGTGGCACAGGCGTTAGTTGTTCAATCGGGATTCTTTAATCCACAAATTGAACTGCACCAGCTTCAATCATCTGTTGCTCTGTTGGCTTCTTGTATAGAACGATCATGACGACTCCTGCGAAGAGATAAATCGCACCCATCACACGCCATGCGGTGAGGTAAGACGTTAAATCTGAGGATGATGGAAAGCGCGGTGGGTTGCTTGAGTAACCAGCTGCGAGCTTGCTAATTGTTGGTGCAGTGAGGGACACCGCAAGTGCAGCACCGAGTGCTGAACCAATTTGACGTCCTGTGGTGTTTAGAGCTGAACCCATCGCAAATTTGGCAGGTGGCAAGAATGCAGTCGCGCTACTGGAGAGCACTGACATGCTGCAACCGACACCGGAACCACAGATAATCATGAGTGGTAGGTAGACCGTGAGGAATTGTGGTGTTGGTCCGAGGAACAAACTGAAACCAATGGTGCCAGTTGTAAGAAGTGCTGAACCAAGAAACAGAACGCGTCCGTGTCCCCACTTGCCAGCGAGACGTCCCATTGGCGCAGCAAGAATTGCCGCAGTCAATGGACCAGCTGCTGTTGCAAGGCCAGACCTAGTAGGGCTGTATTGCCATACGACTTGTAGCCACTGAATTTGCATCAGCCACATGCCAAGGAAGCCAATGGAGAAGAAGAACCCGGACAAGTTTGCAGCGACGACAAATGGCATCTTGAATAACGAGAGATCGAGAAGTGGGTCATCGACTGTGCTGCAACGCTTCACAAAGAAACCGAGAAGTATGCAACCAACCGCCATCGCGGCGATGGTGCGCTGATCGATGTAACCCCAGTCGCCACTTTGCACAACAGAAAGTGTCACAAGTGCGACGCCTGGCAAACCGAGAGCAGTGCCAACGAGATCAACATGCTTTGTAGCGGAGGGGTCTTTGCTCTCATGAAGAATTTTGTTACCTAAGTACAGAGTGACGGCACAGAACGGCACGTTGATGAAAAAGAGTGAACGCCAATCTAACCAGTCAACGAGCACGCCACCGATGCATGGCCCAGCTGCTGCAGCTAATCCGCCGACAGCTCCCCAGATGCCGATAGCGACGGTGCGCTTCTCAACTGGGAACTCGGGAAGAACTAGCGCAAGTGATGCTGGTGTGAGCATTGCGCCGCCTACTGCTTGCACCAAGCGGGCAAGAACAAGCAACAACGAAGTTGGCGCGAAACCGCACAAGATAGAACCAATACTGAAAAGCGCAAGACCGCGTAAGAATGAACGCTTACGGCCATTCACATCAGCGAAACGACCAGCAGTTAACAAACCTGCTGCGTACGCAATGTTGTAGCCCGAAAATACCCAAGTAAGAAGTGTTGGGTGCCCGAGGTCTTCTTCAATTGACCGGCTAGCAACTACAACGATGCTGGTATCAAGTGAGACCAAGAAAATTGCAATTGCAGTGATGCTGAGTACTTGGTACGGGCGCGACATACGCGGCTGCTTGATGGTGTCCATGTGATTCCCCTATCGAACACATGAACACTAGGTGAGCGAGATGAGAAGAGGTTGGTTGGACTACACCTCAAAGGGCTAGCACCAAATGTACTCTAACCAACGGTGATGGTGCCTGTCATTTCCTCATGAATTGAGCAAAAGAACGAATAGCTGCCTGCGGTTGAAAACGTCCGTGAATAAGCAGCGCCAGTCGCGTCTCGACCAGGATCTCCGTTTCGCCACGTAACATCATGTGACGAACTAGCGACGAACGCCACTGATTGACCAACTGAAATCTTGATA